>JBKPHS010000056.1:0-1906 GCA_046729975.1 Actinomycetota bacterium | reverse complement strand
AGGCGGAGAAGGACTACGCGGAGTCGGAGCTCGACCCGATGACCGGCTACTTCGACGTCTCGAAGCTCGAGCGGCGCCTGCCGCGCCTGCTCTACCCGCGACTGCTTCGGTCCTGGGACGGCGGCCCGGTGAGGGTCGAGCGAACGCTCGCCGAGGGCGACGAGGTGGCCGGCTTCCGGGTCGTCCACATCCCCGGCCACGCGCCGGGGCAGATCGCGCTGTTCCGGGAGTCCGACCGCGTCGCGCTCACGACGGACGCGTTCTACGTGATCGACTCCCAGGAGTTCGGCCTGCGCTGGGATCTGCCGCCGCGGGTCCCGCACCGCGCTTGGAATCACGACGACGAGCTGGCACACCAGAGCCTGCGCGTGCTCGCAGACCTGGAGCCGGCCTCGGCATGGCCGGGCCACGCGAACCCCCTGGTCGGCGACGTGGCCGCGCAGCTGCGGCACGCTGCCGACACGACGTGACCGGCTTTCCGACGGCGGCGACGCGCGCGACCGCACGGAGGCCGATCCCGCCCTTCGGCGAGGAGCACGAGGAGCTGCGCGAGTCGGTCAGGCGCTTCGTCGAGAAGGAGCTCCGGCCCCACGCCCAGGAGTGGGAGGACGCGCGCTGGTTTCCGAACGAGGTCTTCAAGGAGCTGGCGTCGGTCGGCTTCCTCGGGCTGAAGTACCCAGAGGAATACGGCGGCGAGGGCGGCGACCACGTGCACGACGCCGTCTTCACCGAGGAGCTCTCCCGCTGCGGCTCCGGCGGCGTAGCGGCCGGCATCGGCGCGCACATCGGGATCGCGACGCCGCCGATCTGGAAGTTCGGCACCGACGACCAGAAGCAGCGCTTCCTCGCGCCCGCGATCCGCGGCGAGAAGATCGCGGCGCTCGGGATCACCGAGCCCGACGCGGGCTCCGACGTCGCCGGAATCAAGACCTTCGCCAGGCGAGTCGACGGGGGCTACGTCGTCAACGGCGCGAAGACGTTCATCACGAACGGCGTGCGGGCCGACTTCGTCGTCACCGCGGTGAAGACGACGCAGGAGGGCGGCCATCAGGGCCTCTCGTTCCTGCTGATCGAGAAGGGAATGGACGGCTTCTCGGTGTCGAAGAAGCTCGAGAAGATGGGCTGGCACGCGTCGGACACCGGCGAGCTCGCCTTCCAGGACGTGTTCGTGCCCGAGGAGAACCTGCTCGGCGAGGAGAACCGCGGCTTCTACCTGATCATGGCCAACTTCCAGTGGGAGCGGCTGCTGATGGCGCTCGGGTCCGTGGGCAGCATGCAGCGGGTGCTTGAGCGGACGATCGAGTTCGCGGGCGAGCGCGAGGCGTTCGGCCGCCCGATCGGAAAGCACCAGGCTATCCGTCACAAGATCGCCGAGATGGCGCTCAAGCTCGAGACGGGCCGCGCGGTGACCTACCACGCGCTGCGGCTGTTCGCCGAGGGCCAGGACGCGGTGCGCGAGGTGACGATCGCCAAGCTGAAGACCCAGCGCGACTGCTTCGAGGTGGCGGACGAGGCCGTGCAGATCTTCGGCGGCGCGGGCTACATGCGGGAGTACGAGGTGGAGCGCGCGGCGCGGGACGCCCGCCTCGGCCCGATCGGGGGCGGGACCGACGAGATCATGAAGGAGATCTTGGGCAAGCAGCTGGGGCTCTGAGCCCAAGCGGCGGCGGCGCCCGACGCGGGCGCGTGATGCACAATGCCCCCGGTGAGACGACTCGCCCTCGTCTGGGCCGCGGCGCTAGCCGTCCTTCTCGCCACGGCCCCGGGCGCACCCGCGGCGACGTTCAAGCGCTGCCGCGGCGGGGCCGACGTGGACTGCGCGCGCGTCGTCGTGCCGCTCGACCGCACGGGTACTGTGCCGGGCAAGCTCGCGCTGCGCGTCGAGCGCGTGCGGGCGCGGCGGGTC
>JBKPHS010000055.1:0-5435 GCA_046729975.1 Actinomycetota bacterium | reverse complement strand
GCCGTGACCCTGTCCGCGTGCTGGTTCGCCGTGCGCGTGCTCACCGACCCCGACGTGCCGCCGTCCGCCGGCGCGTACAGGCCGGTGAGCGTGCTGGCGCCGGAGGGATCGCTCCTGAACGCACGGCCGCCGGCCGCCGTCGCCGCCGGCAACGTCGAGACCTCCTCGCGCGTGGCGGACCTGGTCCTGGCCGCCTTCGGGCGGGCGCTCGGCCAGGGCACGATGAACAACGTGACGCTCGGCAACGAGCGCTTCACCTACTACGAGACGATCGGCGGCGGCCAGGGCGCCTGCCCGGACGCCGACGGCCCGAGCGCTGTGCACGTGGCGATGAGCAACACGCTCAACACTCCGATCGAGGCGCTCGAGCTCGAGTTTCCGCTGCGCGCGGTCGAGTACGGCCTCCGGCGCGGATCGGGAGGCGCCGGCGCCCACCGGGGCGGCGACGGCGTGGTGCGCGAACTCGAGGCCGGCGAGGAAATGACCTACTCGCTGATCACCGAGCGCCGCCGGCACGCGCCTCCGGGCGCTGCGAGCGGCGAGCCGGGCCGGCCCGGCCGCAACCTGCTGAACGGCGACGAGCTGCCGCCAAAGGCCGCGGGTACGCTGCGGCCAGGCGACCGGCTGCGAATCGAAACCCCTGGAGGTGGCGGACATGGCGAGGCTTGAGCGTGTGGCGTTCCTCGGGCTCGGAATCATGGGCTCGCGGATGGCCTCCAACCTTTGCCGCGCCGGCTTCGACGTGACTGTGTGGAACCGCACCCGCACGAAGGCCGATGCGTTCGCCGCCGAGCACGAGGCCAGGGTCGCCGCGACCCCGGCGGACGCGGCACGCACGGCCGAGGCGGTCATCACGATGGTCGTCGACTCCCCGCAGGTCGAGGCTGTGCTGTTCGGGGATGACGGGGCAGCCGAGGGCATGGCCGAGGGGACGCTCGCCATCGACATGTCCACGATCGCCCCCGACGCAAGCCGCGCAATAGCTGCGCGGCTCGCCGAGCGCGGCGTCGGCTTCCTCGACGCTCCCGTGAGCGGGTCGAGCCCGAAGGCGGAGGACGGCACGCTCACGATCATGGTCGGAGGTGAGGCCGCCGACTTCGAGCGCGCGAAGCCGCTCTTCGAGGCGATGGGCGAGCTGGTCGTCCACGTCGGGCCTCAGGGCGACGGGTCGACGATCAAGCTGATCAACAACACTGTCGCGGCCGCGAACGCCGCCGCCCTCGCGGAGGGGCTCGCGCTCGGCGAGGCCGCAGGGGTGGACGTCGATGCGCTCGTGCGTGTGATGCGCGGCGGCTCGGCGTCGTCCGCGATGCTCGAGCTCAAGGCGGGCCCGATGCTCGAGGGCGACTTCGAGCCTCTCTTCAAGCTGGCCCACATGCTGAAGGACGTCCGGCACACACTCTCCGAAGCCGAGCGCCTACGCGCCAGAATGGAGGTCTCGAGCGCCGCCGAGCGGCTCTACGAGGAGGCCGCGGCGCAGGATCTCGGAGATCGCGACTTTGCAGCGGTTTACCGGGTGGTGACAGGAGGATCGGCATCCCCCGATTGAGGTAAACGGGTTGAAATCCCGTGTTCGTTCCGTAAAATCCGCTCCTCCCGCGCCGGAGTTCAAGGGCTTCGGCCCCGGCACGGACCTGAAGTCGTCACCTCTTGCCTATGCCAATCGCTTTCAAAGAGTGGGCTGTGACTGTGCGCGCCCTAGCCGAGGGCGAGCAGCTGCTGACGCTGCGCAAGGGCGGGATCCGCGAGGAGAGCCGTCACTTCGAGATCGAGCACGACCGCTTCTTCCTCTATCCGACCTTCGACCATCAGCAGGCCGGCCTCGTGCGCGACTCGCACAAGCCGGAGCTGGCGCGGGCGCTCGAGGAGGGCGTGTGGCCCGAGGGTGAGCCGCCGGCCAGTGCCCTGACGCGCGACGGAGGCATCCCGCAGCCAGACCGCGTGCGAATCCGGTCGTGGGCGGAGGTCGCGGCGAGCTACCTGATCACCGACCCGCGCGCCGTCGACGCTCTCTCGCCCTACTACGTCTGGACCACCGACTACGCGGAGAAGCGGCTCGCCTGGAAGCGCCGTCACCCGCTGCACGTGATCGTCCTGCGGACCTACCGCATCCCGCGGCCCGTCACGGTCAAGGTCCGCGACGAGTACGGCGGCTGCCGCTCCTGGGTGGAGCTGCACCGCGAGCTGCCCTTCGAGGGCACGCCGGTGCTCTCCGACGACGAGTTCGAGCGCGCGGCAGCCGAGATCGAGGCCATCGCCTCGGACGCTGTTCCGGTCCTCGCCTAGCAGGGCCACCGGCGCGCCTCGCGCCGCGCGGTTTGTAAGGTGGCGCCACGGTGCGGCGTCTGTTTGCGGGAGCTGTCGCGGTGCTCGGGCTGTCGCTCGCCCTTCCGGCGGGCGCGCTCGGCGCCGCCCAGGGCTACCGTGAGAACGACTTCGGTGGCTTTCGGAACGTCCTGCCGCCCGGCCAGAACGGGCTCGCGAACGGCGTCGACATCGCGGCCTTCCTCGCCGCCGGCCAGCGCCCCGAGCACAGCGACGACCAGCTCCGGATGTACGGCGACCTCGTGTACGCCGCGCCGGGCCTGAAGCCGGAGGACCTCGACCGCTTCTACAAGGACGCCAGCTTCGGCGTCCGCCCTGAGGACGTCGATCGCACCTACAGCCCGCGGCCCGGCCTGACGATCCTCCGCGACAAGCAGTTCGGCGTGCCGCACATCTACGGCGACACGCGGGCAGACGCCATCTTCGGCACCGGCTACGCGGCGGCCGAGGACCGCCTCTTCTTCATAGACGTGCTGCGCCACCTCGGCCGCTCGCAGCTCTCGTCGTTCGCCGGCGGCGCCGCGGGCAATCGCGCGTTCGACCGGGACCAGTGGCAGATCGCGCCATACACGGAGGAGGACCTCCAGCGCCAGGTGGACCAGGCGGACGACCTCTACGGTGCCGAGGGCATTCAGGGGCAGGAGGACGTGCGCAACTACGTGGACGGCGTGAACGCGTACATCGAGGAGGCGCGCCTCAACCCGCTGAAGATGCCGGGCGAGTATGCGGCCATCGGCCGCCCCGAGGGCCCCGACGACTGGAAGGCGACCGACCTGATCGCCACCGCTGCGCTCGTCGGCGGCATCTTCGGGAAGGGCGGCGGCGGCGAGCTCAAGTCGGGGGCCGTGCTCGAGGCTGCGGAGAAGCGCTTCGGCAAGCGGGGCGGCAAGCGCGTCTGGCGCGACTTCCGCGCCGCCGAGGATCCGGAGGCGCCGACCACGGTCCGCGGCGCGAAGTTCCCGTATGAGCGCACGCCGCGAAAGCTCGCGCGCGGCAGTGTGGCGTTACCCGACAGGGGCTCCATGAAGAAGTTGGAGCCGGCACGGGCATCGACGGCCCGTGACGTGGGAGAGCGCGGAGTGATCGACGGGCTCCGCGGCGTCAAGTTCCCGGGTGCGAGCTCGAACGCGCTGCTCGTCTCCGGCCGCGAGTC
Source organism: Actinomycetota bacterium (assembly GCA_046729975.1). Lineage (GTDB taxonomy): Bacteria > Actinomycetota > Thermoleophilia > Solirubrobacterales > Thermoleophilaceae > JBKPHS01. The sequence goes on along the minus strand of JBKPHS010000055.1, from coordinate 1,957 downwards.
CGACTCGGGCCACCCGCTCGCCGTGTTCGGTCCGCAGGTCGCGTATTTCGCGCCGCAAATCCTGATGGAGCAGGACGTGCACGCGCCGACCCTCGACGCGCGCGGCGCGGCCTTCCCGGGCGTGAACCTCTACGTGCAGCTCGGGCGCGGACGGGACTACGCGTGGAGCGCGACTTCTGCGGGCCAGGACAACATCGACACCTTCGCGCTCGACCTCTGCGAGCCGGACGGGGGCAAGCCGACGCTTGACTCGATGCACTACCGCTACCGAGGCGCATGCCGGCCGATCGAGGTGCTCGAGCGCAAGAACGCCTGGCAGCCGACGCTCGCCGACCAGACGCCCGCCGGCAGCGAGACGCTGCGCGCCGAGCGGACGCAGCTCGGAATCGTGACGGCGCGCGCAACGGTCAGGGGCAAGCCGGTCGTCTACACGAAGCTGCGCTCGACCTACTTCCACGAGGTCGACTCCGCCCGCGGCTTCTCCGACTTCAACGACCCGGAGAAGATGAAGAGCCCCGACGACTTCATGCGGGCCGCGCAGCGGATCGACTACACGTTCAACTGGTTCTACGTCGACGACCGCGACATCGCTTACTTCAACTCGGGGAACAACCCGGTCCGCGGCCGGGGTGTGGACCCGAACTTCCCGACGCGCGGGCTGAAGCGCTTCGAGTGGCAGGGCTTCAACCCGGCCAACAACACCGCCGCATACGCCCCGCTCGAGCAGCATCCCCGGGTGGTCAACCAGGACTTCCTGACGAGCTGGAACAACAAGCAGGCGCCTGCGTACCGGGCAGCGGACGACAACTTCTCGTTCCAATCGACCCACCGCGTGAAGCCGCTCGACGACCGTGTCAAGCGCGGCATCCGCGGCGACGAGAAGATGAGCCTGCCGGAGCTCGTCGACGCCATGGAGGACGCGGGGACCGTGGACCTGCGCGGCGACTCCGTCCTGCCGCTCGCGCTGAAGCTGCTCCGGACCGAGAGTGATCCGGCGCTGCGAGACGCTCTCGGCAAGCTCGAGGCGTGGCAGCGCGACGGGTCGCACAGGCGCGACCGCGACCGCGACGGCAAGTACGAGCACTCGGAGGCGATCAGGATCATGGACGCCTGGTGGCCGCTATGGGTCGAGGCCGAGTTCGAGCCCACCCTCGGACGGGACCTCTTCGACAAGGTCGAGGACGTCGTCGGGTTCGACAACGAGCCGAACAACCACGCCGACCACCTCGGCTCGGCGTATCAGGCCGGCTGGTACGGCTACGCGCGCAAGGACCTGAAGGCCGTGCTCGGCCAGCGCGCCCGCGGCCCCTACTCGCGTCCCTACTGCGGCGGCGTGCGCCGCCGGAACGACACGCGCCGCGGCCGCCTCAACCGCTGCCGCCGGGCGATCTCCTCCTCGCTCCGGCAGGCGCTCGAGGCCGACCCCGCGAAGCTCTACAAGGACAGCACCTGTGCCAAGGAGAAGAACGTCGACCCGCAGTGGTGCTTCGACGCCGTCTACTTCCGCCCGCTCGGTGCGGTCACGCAGCCGCTGATCCACTGGATCAACCGCCCGACCTTCCAGCAGGCGGTGGAGATCCAGGGCCACCGCGGGCGCTGACGCACCGGCCCGCGCTCAGCGCGGCCGGTGCCCCTGCACCTCCACGATCTGCTGGAAGGTCGGGCGGTCCTGCCAGGGGATCGGCTTCGTCGCCACGGCGCCCGCCGTCGTGAACTCGATCTGGTCGCACGCCTGTGGCTTCGCTCCCTCCTCGCAGGTCGCCGGGACCTTCCACGCGGCGGGATCGCCCGAGCCGTACCGCTGGCGCACGTCGCCGCCGGCCTCCTTCAAAGCGGCCGTCAGCATCTGCCCGCAGCGGGCGCGCCGCCGGCGCAGCGTGTTCCGCCTGCTGCGCGGACCGCCGCAGTAGAGCCGCGAGTACCCCCCGCGCACGCGGCGCCCGAGCAGCGCGCGCAG
>JBKPHS010000054.1:0-8117 GCA_046729975.1 Actinomycetota bacterium | reverse complement strand
TTCCTCGAGCGCGTACGCGACGGGGGCGAGCCGCGCTCGGGCGGTGAGAGCGGGCTGCGCGTTGTGCGGGTGCTGGAGGCTCTCCAGCGCTCGCTCGAGGGGAGCTCGCGTGCTGCACCCGTCTGAGCGAGCGCCCGGGCTGCTCCTCGGCGAGGGCGTCGAGCTGCCGGAGGACGTGGAGCTCGGAGGGAACGTGGTGATCCACGCGGGCACCGTCGTGGGCGGGGGGGCGCGAATTCAGGACGGCGCCGTGATCGGCAAGCCGCTCGCTCTCGGACGGCGCTCCGGGGCCTCGCGCGAGGCGCTCCCGGCGGCGACGATCGGGGCCGGCGCCACGGTCTGCGCGGGTGCCGTTGTGGTCGCCGGGGCGCGGATCGGGTCCGGCGCGGTGCTCGGCGACCAGTCGCACGTGCGTGAGCGGGCCTCGGTCGGAGACGAGTCGGTGATCGGGCGCGGCTCGGCGGTCGACAACGACGTGGCCGTCGGTGCGCGAGTGCGCGTCCAGACCGGGTGCTACATCACCGCGTTCTCGACCGTTGAGGACGACGTCTTCGTGGGCCCCTGCGTGACCACGACGAACGACAACACGATGAGCCGGCACGGTCCCGAGCTGCCGCTTCGTGGAGCCGCACTGCGGCGGGCGTGCCGGGTGGGAGCGGGCAGCGTGATCCTGCCGGGCATCGAGGTGGGCGAGGAGGCGTTCGTCGCGGCCGGGGCGCTCGTGACGCGTGACGTGCCCGCGCGCACCGTGGTCGTGGGCTTCCCGGCAAAGCCGCTCCGCGACGTGCCGGAGGAGGACCTGATCGAGCGATGGTCATGAGGCGGCGCCGCGCCAGGCGGTGGGGCACCGCCGAGCGCCGCACAGCGGCACTCGGCGTGGTCGCCGCGGCGGCCACGCTCGCGGTGGTCGCGACGGAGGTCGGCCGGGTCTGGCGCCGGGGACGGGCGCCCCTGCCGCAGGAGACGGATGACGTGCTCGGCGCGGCCGAGGAGGCCGTCGCGGAGACGGTCTCCGTGGCGGTCACCGGCTACCAGGACGTCTCGACTCGCGAGAACGCGCTCTTCAACATGCTCGCCTCGTTCGTGACGAGCTTCGTGGCGACCCGCCTGATCACGCACTCGCTGCGCGGCCGCCCCAGGGTGGGCCCATTCCGCAACCTGCGCTTCGGGCGCCGCCACATCCACCACTTCGTGCCCGGGATCGTGCTTGGGTTCGGCGCGGGCGCGACGGCCATTCTCAACCACAACGAAAGGGTCGAGCCCAGGCTCGCGCTTGTGTTCGGCGCCGGCCTCGGCCTGACGCTCGACGAGTCGGCGCTGCTGCTCGAGCTGGACGACGTCTACTGGACCGAGCGGGGGCTCTTGAGCGTGCAGATCTCGCTCGCGGTCACCGCCATGATGGCCGCGCTCGCGCTTGCGGCGCGCTTCCTGCGGCGCGGTGAGCAGCTAGTACTTGAAGAGCCAGGCCCTGCCGACCTGGTGGGCCCCGGCTAGAGTCCGCGCGCATGGAGACGCCTCCAGGCCCCGAACGCCCGCAGGGACCGCAGTCCCCGGCCCCCGAGCGTCCGCTGCCGCCGGCTGGACCGCCCGCCTACGGCGGTCCCGTGCCGCCAGGCGGCTGGGACCAGCCGCCGGCTGCGGCGTGGGTTCCTGGCGCATTCAAGCTCGCGGGCTGGTGGAGCCGGGCCGGCGCTTACGCGATCGACGGGCTGATCGTGACGGTGCCCGCCCTGATCGTGCTCGGCGCGCTCGGCATTGGCATCTTCGCGACCGATGGCGACGGTACAGGGGCCCTCATCGGCGCCTTCGTCGTGATGGTGATCGCCTTCGTGGCGATCGCGTTCGTCTACGCGCCCGTGCTGATGAAGCGGGCCGGGGAGCGCAACGGCCAGACGTGGGGAAAGCAGCTGCTCGGCATCCGCGTGATCCGGACGAACGGCCAGCCGTTCACGTTCGGACCGGCGGCAGTGCGGGAGATCGTCCTGAAGGGGCTGGCGGTCGGGCTCGCGTCCTCCGTCATCCCGTTCATCCCCTGGTTCCTCAACTTCTTCTGGCCGCTCTGGGACGACCAGAACCGCGCCCTGCACGACATGGCTGCCTCGACGCGCGTCGTCGAGGCCTAGCCAGCGCCTCGGCCTAGCCTGGATTCACCGGGACTGGCGAGCGTTTCCGGCCGGAGGCCGAGCCAAGCGGCGACCGCGAGAGGAGCGAGGGTGAACCCTCGCGAGTGAGCCGATGGCGTCTGGCGACGGCATTCCGGCGAGGAAACGCCGTCAGGATCGGTGGATCCAGGCCTAGCCGACGGCGCGAGCGCGCGGTACCTGAGCCTCGGCCGGGCGGACGGATCCGGCGGCGTCGGTCCAGACGATCGACTCCCGACTCGGGCCGACGCCGATCATCACCACGGGCACGCCCACGAACTCCTCGATGAAGGCGATGTAGTCGCGTGCCGCGCGTGGCAGGTCCTCGAGCGTGCGCGCCCCGGTGATGTCCTCGTCCCAGCCGGCGAGCTGCTCGTAGTCGCCGACCGCCTTGTGGAGGATCGACTGGTGGTAGGGGAACTCGTCGAAGCTCGCGCCTCCGGGCCCGGCGTACCGCGTGGCCACGAGCAGGGGGTCGATGCCCGTCAGGACGTCCAGCTTGGTGATGACGAGGCCTGTCAGGCCGTTGAGGCGCGCGGCGTAGCGGAGCCCCACGAGATCGATCCAGCCCGTTCGCCGGGGGCGGCCGGTCGTGGTGCCGAACTCGCCTCCCGCCTCGCGCAGCCGCTCGCCGATCTCGTTGTCGAGCTCGGTCGGGAACGGGCCCGCCCCCACACGCGTGACGTAGGCCTTCGCGATTCCCCAGACCCCGTCGATGTCCTTGGGGCCCACCCCAGCGCCTACGCAGGCCGCGCCCGCGACCGGGTTCGAGGAGGTGACGAACGGGTAGGTGCCGTGGTCGATGTCGAGGAGCGTGCCCTGCGCGCCCTCGAACAGAACGAGCCGGTCGCGGTCGAGGCATTCCCACACGATGCGCTGGGTGTCGGCGATGTAGGGCTCGAGCCGGTGACCGAGCGTGCGGTACTCCTCGGTCATGGCGTGCAGGTCGATCGCCGGGTCCTTCGCGAACGGCCGCAGCGACAGCCGTTTGGGCTCCATCGCCGCATAGATCTTCTGCTTGAGGATCTTCTCGTCGAGGAGGTCCTGCATACGGATGCCGAGGCGCGCGGCCTTGTCCGCGTAGCAGGGGCCGATGCCTCGCCGCGTGGTGCCGATCTGGAGCTTGCCGAGCCGGGCCTCGCCCGCCTGGTCGAGCAGGAGGTGGTAGGGCATGATCAGGTGCGCGTTCGCCGAAACGCGCAGCCCGCTCGTGTCGACGCGGCGGCGCTTCAGGCCCTCGATCTCCTCGGTGAGGACCTTCGGGTCGACCACGACCCCGTTGCCGATCAGGCACAGCTTGCCGGGGTACAGGATCCCCGACGGCACGAGGTGGAACTTGTACACGCCTTCCTCCCGGACGATCGTGTGGCCGGCGTTGTTGCCGCCCTGGAAGCGGATGACCACGTCCGCCTGCTCGGCGAGCAGGTCGGTGACCTTGCCCTTCCCCTCGTCGCCCCACTGGGCGCCGACTATCACGAGACCCGGCATGACGCTTCCGAGTCTAGGGCGCGGAGACGATGCGCAGATCCCGGCCCATGATCGGGATCGGATCGCCGCAGATCTCGGTGAGCCGCGAGACGGTGCGCGGGCCGACCTGCCGCCGAAGCTCCTCCAGCTCGGTGATGTTCGTGGTCACCACTATCGAGCGCTCGTTCTGCCAGCGCTCATTGACGATCGAGTAGAGCTGCTCGAGCACCCACTCGGTGCGCTTCTCGGTGCCGAGGTCATCCAGGTGGAGCAGGTCCACGTCGCAGAGCCGGCGGAACAGCTCGAGGTAGGAGCGGCCAGAGCCCTCCTCGTAGGTCGCCTTTATGTCGGCGAGCAGGTGGGGGACCGAATAGATCGCCACCGAGTGGCCGCGGTCGATGGCGGCCTTCGAGACCAGCATCGCGAGCGAGGTCTTACCGGTCCCGACGTCGCCGTAGAACCACAGTCCCCGGCCGGCGTCGAGGTTGTCGCCGATGCGCTCGACGAAGCGCCGGATCTCACCGAGCAGCCGCGGGTCCAGGTCGCAGACGGGCTTGCGCTCGAACGACACGCCACGAAACTTCTTCGGGATACCGGTGCCGAGCCGCCGACTGCCCGCGCGGTTGATGCGGATCTCCCTGCACTCGCAGGGCCGCGCGTCGTTGCTGTCGTCCACCAGCCAGCCGCTGCCGTCGCAGACGCCCTTGATGCAGTACGCGCCCTCGGGGGCCGCCTCCCTCCGCATGGTTCTAGTCCTCGGACGCGGCGGGCAGTGCAGGGACCCCGTCGTCGCGCTGCCACGCGAGGCTCGAGAACTTCGGATGCCGGCTGATGAAGGCCAGCCGCACGAGCCCGATGGGGCCGTTGCGGTGCTTGGCGACGATCACCTCGGCCTCGCCCGGGCTCTCGGAGTCCCGGTTGTAGTACTCGTCGCGGTAGATGAACATGACGAGGTCCGAGTCCTGCTCCACCTGGCCCGACTCGCGGAGATCGGACAGGAGGGGGCGCTTGTCGGGTCGCGCCTCGACAGCGCGCGAGAGCTGTGAGACGGCGATCACGGGCACCCGCAGCTCGCGCGCCAGAAGCTTCAGCCCGCGGCTCATCTGGCCCACCTGCTCGACCCGGTTCGCGGTCGTGTCCTCCGCCCGGATGAGCTGGAGATAGTCGACGATGATCAGACCGAGCTCCTTGCGCGCGTGCAGCCGGCGCGCCTTCGCGCGGATCTCCATGATCCCGATGTCGCTCGAGTCATCGACGTAGAGCGGCGACTGCGCGAGCTTCTCGGTCGCCTTCACGACCTTCGCCCAGCGATCGGGCTTGACGCGGCCCTTGCGCAAGTCGTCGCCGTTCAACTTCGCCTGCGAGGCGATGAAGCGCTGGGCGAGCTCCGTCTCGGACATCTCGAGCGAGAAGAGGGCGACCGGCCGCCCGTGGTCGATGGCCGCGTTCTCCGCCATGTTCGTGACGAGCGCCGACTTGCCCATCGACGGCCTCGCGGCGAGCACGATCAGGTTGCTCGGTTGGAACCCGCCCGTGAGCTCGTCGATGTCCCTGAAGCCGGACGGCGTGCCCGTGAGCGAGACGCCCTCCCGAGAGACGAGCTCGAGCTTGTCGAGCTCGTCGTGGAGGACGTCCTCGATCGAGCGCAGCTCGCCGGTCCGGTCCTCGTGGCCGATGTGGAACAGCCGTGACTCCGCCTTCTCGACCAGGTCCTGCGACGGGCCGGTGAAGCTGAAGACGTCGTCCTGGAGCTCGCGCGCGGCAGTCAGGACGCGCCGCCGCAGAGCGTGCTCCTTGACGATCCGGGCGTAGTGGCGGACGTGGCCGGCCGCGGGCACCAGGCTCGGCAGCGAGTGGATATAGGCCTCGCCGCCCGCCTCCTCGAGCTCCCCGCTGCGCGACAGGTCCGCCTGGACCGTGAGCACGTCGACCGCCTCGGGATCGGCCTTCTCCTTGAGCCTGATCATCGAGCGGAAGATCAGCCGGTGCCGCTCTCGGTAGAAATCGTCCGGCTTGAGCTTGACGTCGATCAGCACCCCGTCGAGCGCGTGGTCGCTCAGCAGGATCGCGCCGAGCACCGACGTCTCCGCCTCTAGGTTGTGAGGAGGTAGCGAGCCCGCCGGGGCTTCAGACGGTACGGAGATCGCCACTCAAGCGAAGGGCTCGTCGCCTGCAGGAGAAGCCGCGTATCCCGAGTGTGCCAGGGCCGCGAAAACCGAGCTGGTCAAGGACGCAGGGCCGACGGCATGGTGGGCCATGTCTAGGCCCGAGGACGCAGAGGAGCGAAGGTTTGCAGCGGCCCTGGTCACTCGGGCGTGACGATGGTCTTGATCTCGGCCGTAGATCCCTCGGCGACCTCGACCGTGACCATGTGCGTCCCCGTGGTCTTGATCGGTTGATCGAGGTGGACCTTGCGGCGGTCGAGCTTGATCCCGCGCGCCTGCTTGATCGCGTCGACGATGTCGGCAGCCGTGACGGACCCGAACAGCCGCCCGTCCTCGCCCGCCGGCTGGGGAATCGTCAGGACCGTCTTGGTGAGCAGCGCGACGTTCTCCTGGGCGCGCTCGGCCGCCTCCGCCGCGGCGCGCTCCGCGGCCTCGCGGCGGCGCTCGGCCTCGGCGATCGAGCCGGGGGTAGCGGGCTGCGCGAGCTTCCGCGGAATGAGGAAGTTGCGCAGGTAGCCCCGCGAGACGTCGACGACCTGGCCCCGCTCACCAAGCGTCTCAACGTCCTGCAGCAGGATCGCCTGGGCCACGCCTACACCTGGGATGAGCCGAAAACCGAGCTATGCAAGGACGCAGCCCGAACGTCCTTGCTGGGGCAAGGACGAGGGCGAGGACGCCGCAGAGCGACGGTTTGCAGGCTCATCGGTCGGCTACGTACGGAAGGAGGCCAAGCTCACGTGCGCGCTTCACCGCTCTCGCCAACTGGCTCTGGTGGCGCCGGCAGCAACCCGTGATTCGAGCGGAGCGGATCTTGCCTTTTTCGCTGATGGCCCGGCGCAGCGCGCCCACATCCTTGTAGTCGACGACGTCGACCTTGTCGCGGCAGAACTGGCAGGACTTGCGCCTGCCGCCGGTTGCCGCTCCCTTCCTGTCGCGCCGGCGCGATGTGGTCTGCCGGCCTCGCTGCTTTGCCACGCGAAAGACTCCTAACTACCTAGAACGGAATGTCGTCATCCGTGCCGGCCCCGGCGGCGGGCGCCTTCTGGAAGTCGCCGGTGTCGACGGGAACGTCGCTCTGCGGCGTAAAGCGACCGCCGTTCTCTCCGCCCTCGCGGGAGCCGAGGAACTGCACGGAGTCAGCGACTATATCGATCGACTGACGCTTGTTTCCCTCCTTGTCCTCCCACTCGCGCCACTCGAGGCGGCCGTCGACGGCCACGGGGCGGCCCTTCTGGAGGTAGGTCGCGCAGTTCTCGCCCTGCGCGCCCCAGACCGTGACGTCGAAGTAGTTGGGCTTGTCGACCCACTCGCCCGACGCGTCCTTGCGGCGGGTGTTGCAGGCCACCCGGAGGCTGCAGACCGAGGTCCCGCTGGGGGTCGTGCGCAGCTCCGGGTCGCGCGTGAGGTTCCCGGTCAGTACGACCCGGTTGATGTTGGTGGCTGCCATTCAAAGCTCCTTTTCGCGTTCGGCGGGCGTTCGGGGATCGCTCCGGCGAGGGTACATAGGCGGTCGCACGGAATCGCGCCCGCCTGACAGGAAGTTGCACCAACGTCCGCGAAAAGTCGCGGGGGCGTAACGGAGGCGGGGGAAGCGCCTACTCCTCGTCCGGAGTGGGCTGGTCCGCCGCCGAGCGAGCGGCCACCGTGCGGTCCTCGGGCTCCTCCTGGCGCGTGCGAGGAGCCTCCGGCCGCGGTGTCGGCGGCGGCGGTGAGCCGGGCTTCAGCTTGATGATGCGGAATCGCAGCACGCCGTCGGTGATCTTCAGCGTGTGGTCCAGCTCCTCGAGCAGCGGATTCTCGCCCTCGAACTGGAAGAGGTGGTAGGCGGCGTCCGGCCGGTGGTCGATCTCGTACGCGAGCCGGCGGGTGCCCCAGTCGTGAGCGCCGACGAGCGTCCCGGAGCCCTCGATCATCGAGCGCACCTGTCCGACGATCTGCGACTGGCGCTCCTCCGGCGCGTTCGGATCGACCAGCAGCATCAGGTCGTAGAGCCCAGGCATCGGCGGGGCACGATAGCAACGGCGCTCCAGCCGGCGGGGGCGAAAGCTGCCTGTGCACCGCCTCAGAGGGGCATGGCACGGCGACATCCGGACGCGGCTCCCGGTCTGATCGACCGGATCCGATGGGGCAACGTCGGGCGCCTGGCCGTGCTGCTCGCCGCCGGCCTCCTGATCGCCGCCGGGCCGCGCGGCTGCCGTCCGCAGGATCCGGTTGCGCCACCGCGTGTGGCGACTCCACCGCCGGCGGCGCCCGACGCGTCCGAGTCGATCGCCGAGTCGCGGCCAGAGCCGCCGCGGCGCCGCAGCCACCGGCGGGCGCCGAGGCGCCGCCGCGAGTCGAGGCG
>JBKPHS010000053.1:0-4080 GCA_046729975.1 Actinomycetota bacterium | reverse complement strand
GCCGAGGGGCTCGCCGCGGCTGAGGCGGTTGTAGATCACCGAGGCGACGAGCGGGCGCTCGCGGTCGAGCTGCGCCTCACGCTCGACCATCGAGGCGATGATCAGCACGTCGTAGGGCGTCAGGTTCTTGCGCCGGGCCTTTCTCAGGCTGACCTTGCGGAACTCGCGCTTGAACGCCGCAAGCTGCTCCTTGACGAGCGCTCGCGCGCCCGCGCCCTTCTTCAGCTCGTAGCTCGCCGGGAAGAGGAAGCCCTCGAGGTCGCGCGCGCTCTCTGCGCCGTAGTCCGCCGGGTCGAGCAGGCGCGAGCGCACGGTAGCCCGCCGGTAGCTGCCCTCGAGCCCGGCCCTGGCCACCAGCGGCCCGACCTCGGCGCGGGAGCGGCCCTCGGGGATCGTCAGGGCGACGACGGCGTCGGGCACTCCCTCTGCCAGCGCGTCCAGGGCGAAGCCGTAGCTCGCGTCCTTCGGAAGCTGGTAGACACCCGGCCGCAGGTCGCCGCTGCGTCCGGCCAGGCGGGCCCGCAACTCGAAGAAGGAGGCTCGCGACACGACCCCGCGCCGCTCGAGCACGTCGGCGATCTCGCCCACGCTCGCCCCCTCCGGGATCACCACGCGCACCTTCCCCTCGCCGTCCCCCTTGAGCGGCTGGAACAGAAGGACGAGGAACCAGCCGACTGCGATCAGCACGATGGCGGCGGCGCCCGCCACCGCGATCCTGCGGCGGGGGTGCGACTGGCGCGGGCGCGGGGACCCACGGGTCTCTGGCGGGACCCTCGACTCGCCGCCGTCGCGCGACGCGCGCTGCGCTTCCCGCTCGAGCCGCGCGCGCTCGCGATCGGCCTCCGTGCGACCGCCCGGAACGGGCGGCGGGCCCTGGGCGCTCACCCGCGGCCCCTCGTCTGGAGCCAGCTCTCGAGCAGGTGCGCGGCCGCCCGCGAGTCCGGGTCCGCGACGCCGCCGCTTCGCTCGGCCTGGCGAGTCGTCAGCCGCTCGTCGTGGAGCTCCACCGGAACGGTCAGTACCGCTCTGAGCCGCTCGGCAAACTCGCGCGAGCGGGCGGCCTGGAGCCCCTCTTCGCCTTTTAGCGTCAGGGGCAGGCCGACGACAACCCGCTCGGGCTCGTGCTCACCGACGAGCCGGGCGATCGCCCCGATCCCGCGCCTGGTGTCCGGCCGCTCGACCGCGCGCAGCGGCGTGGCGAGCGTTCCGGTCGCGTCCGAGAGCGCGCAGCCGCAGCGCGCCTCGCCGTAGTCGAGGGCCAGCACCCTTGCCATCTCGTCAGCTGAGGGCCCGCTCTATCTCCAGGCGGGCCGTGGCGATCGCTTCGGCGAGCTTGCCCGGATCGCGGCCGCCCGCCTGCGCCATCGTGTCGCGGCCTCCGCCGCCGCCGCCCACGATCTCCGCAGCCGCGCGAACCACCTCTCCGGCCCTCACGCCGCGCTCCACGGCCGCGGGAGCGACGTTCGCGACGAGGTGCGCGCGTCCGTCCACGGCGGTGCCGAGCACCACGGCGCTGTCGCCGAGGCTCTGTCTGACGCGGTCCGAGAGCTCGAGCAGCTCCTTCGCGTCCGCCGCCTCCACGATCTCCGCGAGCACCCGGACACCTGAGATCTCGCCGGCCTTGCCCGCGAGCTCGTCGGCGACGGCGCGAGAGTCCGTGCCGCGCGGGCGGCGCTCGAGCTCTCGGACCCGGTCGGTGAGCTTGCGCACGGCCGCCACGACCTCGTGCTCGGGCGCACGCAGCAACGCGGCGATCTCGGCAAGCTCCGCGGAGCGCTCGCGGAAGGCATCGATGCCGGCCTCTCCGGTCACGGCCTCGATCCGGCGCACGTTCGAGGCGCTCGATGTCTCCGTCGTGAGGTGGAACAGCCCGATCTCCGCCGTCCCGGCCACGTGCGTGCCTCCACAGAGCTCCCGGGAGACGCCCTCGATCTCGACCATCCGCACGCGGTCCCCGTACTTCTCGCCGAACAGCGCCATGGCGCCGAGCCGCTCCGCCTCCTCGCGCGTCGTGTGCACCGCCCGCACGGGCCGGCCCTCGACGATCCAGGAGTTCACCAGCTCCTCGACCGCCGCGACCTCGGCGGGCGTGAGCCGCTGGCCGTGGGTGAAGTCGAAGCGCAGCTTGTCGGGACCGACGTAGGAGCCCGCCTGACGCACGTGCGTGCCGAGCTCCTGTCGCAGCGCGGCGTGGAGCAGGTGCGTGGCCGTGTGGTTGCGCATGGTCGCTAGGCGCGTCGAGCGATCGACGACCGCGCGGGCCGGCTCGCCGACGCCCAGCTCGCCGTCGCGGAGCTCGAGCGCGACGGCTTGATCGTCGCCCAGCCGATAGACGCCGGACACGCTCGCAAGCCCCGACGCCGTCTCGACGACGCCCGAGTCCGACACCTGGCCGCCGCCTTCCGGGTAGAACGGGCTCTCCGGCAGCTTCGCCAGGAAGCGCCCGTTCTCGCGCTCGAGCGCGCCGATCACCGTCTCCCACTCTGTGGCTTCGTAGCCGACGAAGCGGCTCTCGAAGCCGGCGCCGCGCGCGAAGCGCACGATCCGGTCGTGGTCGCCGCCGCGCTTGGCCCGCACCGACGCCCCGCCGCGTGCCACCTCGCGGGCGCGCTCCATCAGCTCCTCGAAGCCCTGGTCGTCGACGGCGAGACCCTCCTCCGCGAGCAGCTCCTTGGTCAGCTCGTAGGGAAAGCCAAAGGTGTCGTGCAGGCGGAAGGCGTCCTCGGCGTCGACCCAAGAGGTCTCTTCCTCCTTCGCGCGGCGGACGATCTCCGCGAGCAGACGCTGGCCCTGCTCGAGCGTCCGGCCGAAGCCCTCCTCCTCCGCGGCCGCCCACTGCCGGATCGTCTCGGCGTCCGACCGAAGCTCGGGATAGGCCTGTCCCATTACGTCGATCACGCGCTCGCAGAGCATGGGCAGGAAGGGCTGCTCGATCCCCAGCACGCGCCCCTGCTGGATGGCGCGTCGCATGATCCGCCGCAGGATGTAGCCACGGTCCTCGTTCGAGGGCACGACGCCATCGGCGAGCAGGAAGGTCATGCCGCGCCCGTGGTCCGCGAGGATCCTCAGCGCGCGGGTCGTGGCGAAGTCCTCGCCGTATGAGCGCCCCGACAGCTCTTCTCCGAGTGCGACGAGCGGCCGGAAGTGGCCGGTCTCGAACACGGACGGCACGTCCTGGAGGATCGCCGCCATCCGGTCAAGCCCGAGGCCCGTGTCGATGTTCTTCTTCGGCAGCGGCTCGAAGCTCCCGTCGTCGTGGAGCTCGTACTGCATGAAGACGAGGTTCCAGAACTCGACGAAGCGCTCCGTGTCGTCCCCCGGGCGGTCCTCCTCGCCGCCGAACGCGGTCCCGCGGTCGAAGTAGAGCTCCGAGCAGGGACCGCAGGGACCGGTGGGACCGGCCTGCCAGAAGTTGTCCTCCCGCCCGAGCAGGACGATCCGCTCCTCCGGCATCCCGATCGAGCGCCAGCACTCGATCGCCTCCTCGTCGGGACCCAGCCCGAGCTCATCGTCACCGCCGAAGACCGAGGCCCAGATTCGATCGCCGTCGAGTCCGAAGCCCTCGGTCGAGAGCTCCCACGCGTACTCGACCGCCCCCTGCTTGAAGTAGTCGCCGAACGAGAAGTTGCCCAGCATCTCGAAGAACGTGAGGTGTCGGGCCGTCAGGCCGACGTTCTCGATGTCGGTCGTCCGGAAGACCTTCTGGCACGAGGTCAACCTCGGGTACGGCGGCTCCTCCTCGCCGCGGAAGTACGGCTTGAAGGGCTGCATCCCGGCGGTGGTGAGGAGCACCGAAGGGTCGTAAGTCGACGGTACGAGCGAAGCCGAAGGCATGCGCCTGTGGTCGCGCTGCTCGAAGAAGGAGAGGAACGCCTCGCGGATCTCGTCGGCCTTCACGGGCCCGTCAGTCTAGTCCCGGGCAAAGCTTCGCCCGAGCGTGCCCGATGCTCCCAGGCGCGCGCAGACTCGATCGAAAAAGCTCTGCAAAGAGGCGCGGTTCTTCGCGCGCGCGCATGCGTATCCCGAGTACTTGACGGAGTGAATGGGCTCGAGTCACTGGTCGGCGACGCGCGGCAGCGA
>JBKPHS010000052.1:0-8100 GCA_046729975.1 Actinomycetota bacterium | reverse complement strand
GTCCTCCCCGCCGCTCCGTCGGTCGTGTTTGGCGCCTTCCGCGATGCGGACGAGCTGGCGAGGTGGTGGGGGCCTGAGGGCTTCACGGTCCCTAGCCTCGAGTTCAACCCCCGCGTCGGAGACAGCTACCGCATCGAGATGAAGCCGCCGGAGGGCGATCGCTTCTATCTCACGGGGGAGTTCCGCGAGGTCGATCCGCCCGCCCGCCTCGCCTTTACGTTCTTATGGGAGGACCCGGATCCCGACGACGTCGAGAACCTGGTCGAGCTGTCGTTTCGGGATCTCGGCGGGTCGACCGAGGTCCTCCTCACTCAGGCTCCCTTCAAGACCGAGGCGCGCCACGAGCTCCACCGGAACGGCTGGACGGACAGCTTCGACAAGCTCGAGCGATCCATCTCGCAGGCATAACCAGCCACCCGTGTCTCTCAGCCTGGTGACCGTCGCGGAGCGGCCCGAGCTCGAGGCAGAGATGCTTCGCTTGGGCGCTTCGCCGTGGCCGGTCTTCCTGAACCACGGCGCGGTGGTCATGGCGCTCTGGCGGTTTCTCTACGAGCTTGCGCCCGACTACCAGTTCGCACTGGTCGACGAGCAGACTGGCTCGCTCGCGGCTATGGGCAACTGCATTCCCATCCGCTGGAACGGGGATCCGCAAACGCTCCCGGACGGCGGAATCGACGCGGTTCTCCAGGACGGGGTGGCTTGTCTGCGCGAGGGCGCGACCCCGACCGCCGTATCCGCGCTCATGATCGTCGTTAGCCCAGCGTGGCTCGGCCGCGGAATCAGCCCAGACGCAGTCAGGGCGATGACAGAGGTAGTCAGCCGCCATGGTCTGCCCGATCTCGTCGCACCGGTCCGCCCGACCGAGAAGCACCGCTATCCCCTGGTCCCCATGGAGCGCTACATGCACTGGCGCCGTGACGATGGATTGCCGTTCGACCCTTGGATCCGTGTGCACGAACGTGTCGGCGGCGAGATCCTTCGGTCGGCGTCGGAAGCGATGCGCGTCACCGGCAGCGTCGCTGAGTGGGAGGGGTGGACCGGTATGGATCTGCCGGAGAGCGGCGTCTACGTCGTGCCGGGTGCGCTCGTGCCTATCGAGATTGATCGTGAGAGAGACGTTGGCGAGTACGTCGAGCCGGCGTGCTGGATACGCCACCGTGTCGAGGCACCGTGAAGCGCGACGCCGCGGGCTCGGGTACGTTCGCCACACACACTTGTTCATCCAGTAAGGAGAGAGCACATGGAAGCCGGCTCGCGGACGACCGACCTGAAGCGATTCGATGCCTCGCAGGGGCCGCGAATCATCGGACCCGACGGCGGCAAGTCGGTCGATCTGGGATCGATCGGCGCCCGGATGATGGCTTGGACCGAGGAGACGGGTGGAGGCTTCTCGCTCGTCGAGCATCCGATGCCGCCCCGACGCCTGGCGGCCCCGATCCACAAGCACTCCCGTGAAGACGAGTACAGCTTCGTGCTCGAGGGGCGTATGGGCGCGCTTCTCGGCGACGACCTGGTCTACGCCGAGGTCGGGGACTTCGCGTTCAAGCCGCGCGACCAGTGGCACACCTTCTGGAACGCCGGCGACGAGCCCTGCCGGATCCTGGAGATCATCTCGCCGGGCGGCTTCGAGCATTTCTTTGATGAGCTCGGGGCCATCGTGGAGGCCCCGGAGCCCGACCCGGCGCAGCTCGGGGAGCTGGGAGTCCGCTACGGGATTGAGTTCCAGCCCGACAGCGTGCCGCGGTTGTGCGAGGAGCACGGGCTCGAGCACCCGATGCTGCACCCGGGCGAGCCGGAGAGCTAGGTCGTTGTAGCGCGGCTCCTAGCGATGACTCGGGGGTCCGACGGTCACTGGGTGCCTGACGACCGCCCAGAATAAGTAGCCGCCGTCGTTGAACGGCACGCTGTCCGGCTGGGTGAAGCCTCGCTGGTCCGTTGCACGGGCTAGCAGCTCGTACTGGCCGGCGGCCGGCTGGTGCCAGTGGAAGTGCCAGCGGACCCATGCGCGCGGCAAGTTCGGCCCGTGGAGGTGTGCGCGCTGCCAGGTGGCGCCGCCGTCCGTGCTGACTTCCACCCTCCGGATCGCAGCGTGGCCGGACCAGGAGCGCCCACTGAGCCGGTGCGAGCGGCCGGCGCGAAGGTTCGCGTTCCAGGCGAGCTCAAAGGCGCTCTTCACGGCCTGCTCGGTTAGCGGCGGCTCGTCCGGCGGATAGCTCGGCCCGGTGAGGCGGTAGGAGGTAGTGTTCCACGGCGAGAAGAGGGGCTGTTGAGAGACCTCGAGCTGACCGACCCACTTGACGCTGGCGATCCCGACCCAGCCGGGCACGAGCAGCCGCACCGGGAAGCCGTGGTCAGGCGGTAGCGGCTCGCCGTTCATTTCGTAGGCGAGCAGGACATCGTCGAGCGCCTTCTCCACAGGAAGGGGGCGTCGCACGTGCCCGGTATCGACGCCGTTCGATACCACCGTCGGATCGAGGCCCTGCGGCATCACATCGATCGCGCGAGCCGTGATTCCGGCGCGCTCGAGCACCTCCGATAGCGGCGCCCCACGCCAGCGCGCCACCCCGATGGCGCCCAGCATCCACGGCGTGCCGGTGGCCGGTGTGCCCTGCTGGGTCGCGAAGAAGCTGCGACCATTTCCGGCGCACTCGACGAAGGACGTGGCCTCTCGCGAGGGCAGCGAGCGGAGCGTCTCGTAGTCGAGTTCGACGGGGTGGTCGATGTCGGGTTGGTCGCGCAAGCCGGTGCCGAACACCCGCAGTCGCCACGTCGTCCCATCGATGATCGGTGTGGCAGTGTGATCGCGGACGAAGAAGCGCTCGTTCGGGATCGTGTATCCGAGGCGGTGGAACGAGTCCCAGCGCATCTCGGCGTTCGAGCCGTAGTTGTAGAACCACTCGGCCGGAAGCGGCTTGACGATCGGGGAGGCGGCTCGCGCCACGGCCGTGTGAACCAGCCGCCCCATGCCGGAAACGGCGATCGCGCCGGCCATACCGAGCTTCAGGAGCTGGCGCCGCGAGATTCCGGAGCGCTCAAGCGACTTAAGGAGCTGCTCTTCGCGCGTTTCGAAGTAAGCCTGTTCGTTGGCCGGTCCTTCAAAGCGCATGCCGGGCCCCCTTCGTGGATGGGTGCTTCCAGACTCTACGTCGCCCGAGCCGCCGGCGCCGTGAGCTCTCCGCGCGCCTCGTCGGTGCGGCTACTCCAGCGTCACGGTGGTCCAGGCCGCGCGTTCGAGCATGTCGGAGTCTGCGAAGCCCGGCCGCTGAAGGATCACTTCGTGCGCCGCTCCGTCAGGGTCGAAGTACCCCATGATCCAGAGGCTTCTCATGTCACGGACTTCGCCGTCGGCCGCATCCTCCGCCTCGATGCGGCGGCGCAGTTGCCTGAACGCTTCCTCCGAAGGCGCCAGCAGGGCGAAATGGTCGAGACGGCCGCGGCTGAACATCGGGGCCGGTGCGGGCGGACCCGGTCCCTCGAGCATCTGGAACGGGTGCAGAACGGTCGTCGGGCCGACCTTGAGGAAGGCGTGACGCACCCCCTCCTCGCTCATGTCGAGCGTTACCTCGGCGTCGAATACGCGCACGTAGAAGGCGAGGAGGCGATCCATGTCCTCGGTGAGGAAGGTGATGTGGTGAGCGCCGTCGACGAGTTGCACAGCAGGCGTTCTCCTAGCCCGGCTGCTCGCCCAACCCCGCGGCCTTGAGAGCCTCGGCTCGGTCGGTGAACCATTCGAAACGTAGCGCCTTCCCGTCGCGGAACGTGACTACTTGCCAGAAGCTCCAGGGGACACCCGCCCCGCTCGACTTACCCCGCATCTCGGCTCTAACCCACGCCGCGATCTTGTCGTTCCCGGCATCGATGAGCTCGCCGAACGCATAGGCGATGTCTTCCCATTGCTCGTTCGTCTCGGCGAAGAAATCCCAGACGGCTTCGCGACCCTGGATCGGGTCGGACTCCGGCCAGTCCCGGGAGGGAACGTTTAGCAACGCTGGGTCACACAGCGCCAGCCAGGCAGCCCTGTCGCCTCGATTGACGGCGTCCAGGGCTTGGCGGATGGTCTCCACGTTCGCGCGCGACATCGGCTGCCTCAGCGAGACCAGACGATCAGCGATTGGGCTCGCGCCACATCGCCCAGAGCGGTGGGCCGCCGTCGGGGGCAAACTGGCCGGTGGCACGGAAGCCGTGCCGCTCGTAGAGCCTCTTGTTGCGTGGGCTCGTGGCGTCGAGGTAGGCGCGCGCGCCCTCCCGGTCGCAGCGCTCGAGCATGTGCTCGAGCAGCGCGGAGCCGATGCCCCGGCCCTGGCTGTCAGGCTCCACCGCCAGGAGCTGCAGGTAGTAGTAGGAGCCGTGAGGGTGATGCTCGTCGATCAGCTCGGCGACCTCGAACATGCGCTCTCCGTCCGCCCCCGCCGCGCGCTCGAGGCGCTGGTTGAACTCGTCGGCGTGCTCGTCGTCGACCGGCGCCTGTCCGGGCGGCGCCCACAGCGCGGTGCCGCCGATGTGGTCGGCTACGTAGGTCTCGTCGTGTCGCTGGAACGCCTCGGCGAACGGCGTGAAGATGCCCGGAAGAACCTCCCGTCGCCGATCGTCGTTGGGGTACGCCCAACGGAACACCGGGTCCTCGAAGAATGCCCGCGCGAGGGTGCTCGCGATCCCCGGAACGTCGCCGGCAGTCGCCTTGCCGATCTGAGTGGCGTCTGCGGTGTGCGTTGTGATGGCCATGGTGGTCCTCCTTGCGTGTCTCGGCGAGGTTCCGGGGCCGGCCCGTCGGCGGCTATGCCCTGGTCGAGTTGGTCATGAGGGCATCATCCGGTGCTGGAGGGCGGTCTCTCCACCGAGCTAGCCGGTGTCGTGCCCCGGGAGCTAGCACCACCGCGACGAAGTGCGCCGGTTGACTCGCGCCTTCCGGGCGGAGATACTCGCGACGCGAGATGGCCTCCCCCTTCGCCTGGAAGTACGACTACATCGCGCCCCAGCCCGGCTGGGTCGCTCCGGGTGCCGAGTTCACTCGAGTGTATGGTCCGGCGCCTTGGACGAACGGCGCCATCGCGGTGACGGCCGTTCCCTTCCGCGTGAGTCCGGTCGGCCAGACTGCCGCGACCTTGGAGGTGACCAGGGTGCTGCTCAAGCGTTCGGGTGAAGACCGCTGGGTCGTCGCAACCATCAAGAACCTCGGGCCCGATTGGGCGAACGTCCAGGTGGTCGTCGGAGGGGTCAGGGAGCCGTGAAGGTCTTCGTCATCCACGACACCCATGGAAACGTCCGGGGGGTAGTCGCGGCTTCGCCGGGCGCACCGCCAGACGCCGGGCCGGGCGAGCCTGGCGAGCTGGTGAGCGAGGTGGAGTTGGACGGGTACTCCTCTGAGGCAAGCGACGAAGAGAGGCTCGAGAGCCTCATGAGGGTGGCTCAGGATTTCCGGGTGGAGTTCGAGCGGTCCGCGAAGCTTGTGCCGAAGTCCCAGTCCAGCGCCTAGGCGATCATCCGCTGCGGCGGGCTATGAGCCCAACCGCTCGGTCAGGAAGTCTTCCCAGGTCCGCTGGCCCACGGCCTCCTCGGGTGCCAGCGCACCGCCAGCGCGGAACGCGCGGGCGGCCTTGCCCGGCAACGGGACCGGCACGATGGGTCTGCGGCGGTCGGTGGCCCGCAGGAACCCACGGAGCAGATCGGCCACGGGGTACACCCGGGGCCCGCCGAAGTCCGGCACCAGGCCGGCAGGCTCACCAAGGGCAAGGTCCGTGAGCCGGGCCGCCACGTCGCCGGCGTCGACCGGCTGAACCCGGAAGCCGGCCGGAGCCGGTATCACCGGCAGCTTCGCCAGCTGCTGTGCCACCGTCAGGATCAGGTCGTGGAACTGCGTGGCGCGCAGCGTCGTGAACGGCAGGCCGGAGTCGGCCACCACCCGCTCTGCGGCGAGCTTGGACCCGAAGTAGCCGAACATCGCTCGGTCCACACGGCTGACGATCGGGATCCGGTCAGCACCGACAACGGAGATGTTCACCAGATGTGACGCGCCCGCCGGCGATGCCACTCGCACCAGGTTCCGGGCCTTCTCCGCGTCGCCCTTCGCGCTGCCCGCGCAGTGCACGATCGTCTCAACCCCGTCCACCGCGCCCTCGATCCCCTCGCCGTGTCCAGGTCACCGGTCACGAACTCGATCCCCTCGGCCGCGCCGCCGCTGCGTCGGCTGAGCACTCGCACGTCGCGGCCGGCGTCTCGCAGCCGCGCGACGACTAGCCGCCCGAGCGTGCCCGTGCCGCCGGTGACCAGAACGGGCGCTGTCCCGGTGTTAGCCACGGGAGAAGAGCGGGTCCGTGATCGATAGCCCGGCGTCGCCCTGGAGCTGGTTCCAGGTGTAGAAGATCACTAGCGCAGCACCGAGTAGCGCGAGGTCCTTGAAGAAGTGGACCTGGTCCATCTGGCGCATCTGAGGGTCGGCGATCCTCCAGAAGCGATGGATGACGAACGCGGTCAGGAACAGGAAGCCGACGATCAGCGGGGCGCCCAGGTCGGCCCAGATCCCGAGGATCACCATGAGCCCACCGGCGATGATGACCACTCCCGTAAAGGGCACGGTGGCTTCCGGGGCCGGTGCTCCCGCCTGCCGGGCGTAGGCCTTCGTCGCCTCGCCGGCCATGAAGTGCCCACCGATGCCCGAGTAGATGAACATCACGCCGAACAGGATGCGACCGATCAGGAATACAACGTCCATCGCTCCTCCTTTGCGGAGTTGGTTTTCGACTGTATTGCTGCCACGCGCCGGGGTCGGGCTAACGTCCGCGTGTGGCGCACTACGCCGTGACCCGCGAGCGCGGGGCCTCCTGGGACCCCTCTCGCCCTATGACCGAGCAGGAGAGGTGGGCCGAGCACGCCGCGTTCATGAACGGGCTCGTGGCCGACGGCTTCGTCGTGGTGGGCGGCCCGCTCGGCGACGGGCTGACCATCCTGCTGCTTGTTGCCGCCGAGAGCGAGGAGGCCGTGCACGCACGGCTCGAGGAGGATCCGTGGACTCCGATGGGCCTGCTTCGCATCGCGAAGATCGAGCCCTGGCAGATCCTGCTGGGGGAGCCGAACGGGCCCGCTTAGCAGGGCTTTTTAGGTCCGCTCCCGACCCCCGGTTTAAGGCTCGCTTAACGGCCTCGGGAGGCGCAAAGTCCGCCGTAGGGCCATTGCTAGACTGGCCCGCAGAGGGGTCAGGGCGACCGAGGGAACTCAGCACCTCCGTCGAACTGCCGATTTAGGTACCAAGGACCCGGGGTACCCGGCCTCTCGACCCCCCGACAGAGAAAGAGCTGCATCGTGTTTGAGCGCTTCACCGAACGGGCCCGCCAGGTCGTCGTCCTGGCACAGGAGGAAGCCCGCATCCTGAAGCACAACTACATCGGCACCGAGCACATCCTGCTCGGGCTGCTTCGCGAGGAGGAAGGCCTCGCGGCGAGGGTGCTCGAGTCGCTCGACATCACGGTGGAGCGCGTGCGCGCCCAGGTCGTCCGCATCGTCGGCTCCGGCGAGGAGGTCACCTCCGGGCAGATCCCCTTCACCCCGCGCGCGAAGAAGGTCCTCGAGCTGGCGCTGCGCGAGGCGCTCTCGCTCGGCCACAACTACATCGGCACCGAGCACATCCTGCTCGGCCTGGTTCGCGAGAACGAGGGCGTCGCGGCGCGCATCCTGCTCGACTTCGACGCCGACTCGGAGAAGATCCGCAACGAGGTCATCCGCATGCTGTCGGGCCCGGGCGGCCGCCGCCAGGGCCAGCCGGCCGGCGCGGCCGGCCCCGGCGAGGGCAAGAAGTCTTCGAAGCTGCTCGACCAGTTCGGGCGCAACCTCACCAAGCTCGCCTCCGAGAGCAAGCTCGACCCGGTCGTCGGCCGCGAGGTCGAGATCGAGAGGATCATGCAGATCCTCTCGCGCCGCACCAAGAACAACCCGGTCCTGATCGGCGAGCCGGGCGTCGGCAAGACAGCCGTCGTCGAGGGCCTCGCCACCCGCATCACGAGCGGTGAGGTTCCCGAGCTCCTGAAGAACAAGCAGATCTACACGCTCGACCTGGCCGCGCTCGTGGCCGGCTCGAAGTACCGCGGCGAGTTCGAGGAGCGCCTGAAG
>JBKPHS010000051.1:0-10627 GCA_046729975.1 Actinomycetota bacterium | reverse complement strand
GACGCCCGACTTCCGCGGCGAGGAGATGCCGCTCGCGCGCGTGATCGCCGAGCGACCGGATGTCTTCAACCACAACGTCGAGACCGTGCCGCGCCTCTATCCGATCGCGCGCCGCGGCTCGAGGTTCCTCCGTTCGTGCCGCGTGCTCGCGAACGCGAAGGAGATGGGCGGCGACGAGGTCGTCACCAAGTCGGGCTTGATGACCGGGCTCGGCGAGACCAAGGACGAGCTGCTCGAGGCTTTCGCCACCCTGCGCGAGCACCAGGTGCAGGTGCTCACCGTCGGGCAGTACCTGCGCCCCAGCCGGGACCACCTCCCGGTCGTGCGCTACTGGCACCCGGACGAGTTCGCGGAGCTCGAGCATGAGGCCTACGCGATGGGATTCGAGTCCGTGGCGGCGGGCCCGCTCGTGCGCTCGAGCTACCACGCCGAGCAGACCCTCGAGCAGGCAGCGGCGCGCTAGGAACGGCGCCGTGGGCGTGCTGCTCGCCCTGACGGCGGCTGCAGTCGCGGCCTGCGGGAATGGCTCCGCGAACGACGCCCGGACTGACGGCTGGACGGCGCTGCGACCCGCGACGATCGAGCGGACCGAGGTCGCCGCGGCCCGCATCGGGCGCTCCATCTACGTCGTCGGCGGCTTCGAGCGCCGCGGGCGCGCGACGACCGCCGCGGTGGAGCGCTACGACATCGCCCGCAACCGTTGGAGCAGGGTGCGCTCCATGCCCGTCGGCCTCAACCACGCCGCTGCGGCGGCCTACCGGGGAGACCTCTACGTGCTCGGCGGCTTTACGGGCAGCGGCGGAGAGGTGGCTTCGCTCTACCGCTACGACCCCGAGCGCAATCGCTGGTCTCGGCTGCACGACGCCCCAACGCGCAGGGCCGCACTGGCCGTGGGCGTGGTGGGCGATCGCCTGTACGCCGCGGGCGGCGTGAACGCGGCCGAGGGCCCGCTGCGCAGGCTCGAGAGCTACGACTTCCGCCGGCGCCGCTGGTCGCGCGGCCCGGACATGCGGACCGCGCGGGAGCATCTCGCGGGGACGGTCGCCGGAGGCTTCTTCTACGTGCTTGCCGGGCGCGCGGCCGGCCAGGGCAACTTCAAGGTCGCGGAGCGTTACGACCCGCGGCGCCGCCGCTGGGAGCAGCTGCCGGACATGCGAAAGCCGCGCGGTGGGATCGCGGCGGTCACCGCCGGCCGGCGCGTCGTCGTCTTCGGCGGCGAGGAGGCACAGGGGACGATCTCCGAGGTCGAGGCCTACGACCCCGACCGCCGTCGCTGGTCACCCCTTCCCGACCTCCGCACTCCCCGCCACGGGCTCGGCGGGGTGGCGCTCGGCCGGCGGGTGTATGCGGTCGAGGGCGGGTCCACGCCGGGCTTCGACTTCTCGCGGGCGATCGAGGTTCTCGACCTCCGGTAATGGGTAGGTAGGGTGCTCGCCGGTGCTGCCGCTCAAGGACGACATCGCGACCCGCAGCTTTCCGGTCCTCACGGTCGCGATCATCCTGATCAACGTGGCCGTGTACTTCGCCTTCGAGGACGGGCGGATCTCCTTCGGTGCAAACCCAATCAACGAAAGCAAGGTGGTCGAGTACGGGGCGATTCCCTACGAGCTCAGCCACCCCGGAAAGCAGTGCGAGCGCGTCGGGACCCAGATCGCCTGCGAAGGCCAGAAGGGAGTTGTCGGGCAGGCGGACGAAGACCTCGCCCCCACCTGGCTCACGATCTTCACCTCGATGTTCATGCACGGGGGGCTGCTCCATCTCGGCGGCAACATGCTGTTCCTCTGGGTCTTCGGCAACAACGTCGAGGACTCGATGAGCCGATGGCGGTTCGTGGCCTTCTACCTCCTGGGCGGCATAGCCGCGCTCGCGGCCCAGACCGCGATCGACCCGAACGCCGCAGTGCCGACGATCGGGGCGAGCGGAGCCATCGCCGCGGTGCTCGGGGGATATGCGCTGCTGTATCCGCACGCGCGCGTGATCACGCTCGTGATCATCATCTTCTTCATCACGTTCCTGAACCTCCCGGCGCTGGTCGTGCTCGGGTTGTGGTTCCTGCTGCAGCTCGTCTACGCGGCGTACGACACGACCCAGCCGGTGAACGCCGACGGCGGAGGAGTGGCGTACTTCGCACACATCGGAGGCTTCGTCTTCGGCCTGCTGTTGATCAAGCTGTTCGCGAACCGCATTCACAAGGACTACGAAGCCGAGCAGCGCCGCATCCCCGTCTACTGATGGCACGCAACGCGGTACTGGTCATCGCGCTCGTGATGATCTGCGGGCTGGCGTACCTCACCCTGTCCGTGGCGGTGGAGGACGGCATCGACGTGCTGGTCGTGCTGTCAATCTTCGTGCTGCTGCTGCTCGGGTTCGGCGTGCTCGGAGCGCTGACCGCGCCGCCCGAGGATCGGTGAGGAATTGCGCATGGAGCAGGGACCCCCGCCGCTCGGTCACAGCCCGCTACGGGGCGGGCGCACGCGACGTCGCGTCGGTGTCCGGCTGCTCGCGGCGATCGCGCTGATCGTCCCGCTCGCCGCGGTCGGCGCCGCGGCGTGGCTGGGACTCGAGGATCGCGGCTCTCATGGCTCGGTGCCGCTCGCGGCGGCACCGCTGCCTCGGCACGAGCGCTCGGAGCCCCAGGCGCCAGAGCCGCCGGGCCATCCGGCCGCGGTGTCGCTCGAGGGTGTGGACGCGTACTCCATGCGCTTCAAGAAGCCGCCACGGGCCGGTCTCGTCTTCGACATGCGCACCGGCGAGGTGCTGTGGCGGCGGAAGCCCGTGCGGACCATGGCGATCGCCAGCCTCACGAAGATCATGACCGCGATCGTCGTGGCCGACCGCACCACCTCGCGCACCACCGTGAAGGTCACGCGGGCAGCGCTCCACTACAGCGGCTCGGGGGTCGGCGTCCTGCCAAAGGGCAGACGCGTGCGCGTCTCGACGATGCTCCACGGGCTGCTGCTCGTGTCCGGCAACGACGCCGCGATCGCGCTGGCCGACCGCGTCGCAGGCAGCGAGCGGCGCTTCGTCCGGTTGATGAACGCACGGGCCCGTTCGCTCGGCCTGCGCTGCACGCGGTTCGTCTCCTCGCACGGACTGGAGAACGGCAACCGCTCGTGCGCCGCGGACCTGGCGGCGATGGCCCGGATCGCGATGAAGGAGCGTCAGGTCGCCCGGATCGTCCGGAAGACCCAGTCCGTGCTGCACTTCCCCATCAAGGGCGGGAAGCTCTACCTCTACAGCCACAACCCGCTTCTCCGGGCCCGCTATCCCGGGACCCTGGGCCTCAAGACCGGCTACACGAATAAGGCCGGGCGCTGCTTCGTGGGAGTCGTCCGCCGGGGCCGGCGGACGCTCGGCGTCGTGCTGCTCCACTCACCGGACCCCGGCCGGCAGGCGCGCAAGCTGCTTAACGCGGCGTTCGCGCGGACCTAGCCCGGATCCCCGCTCAGCTGTCCGTCGCGTCGTACGCCTGCGCGTCGATGAGCTGCCGGATGGCGCCATCGTCGAGGCGCATGTCCTGGTCTCCGGCGTGTGCTTCGTCCAGATGGCGCCGCACAGCGGCCGCGAGGTCGTCGTCGTTGGCCGCTACGAGCGTCTCGCCGCAGTCGCAGTCGATAACCCTCACGCTGCCTCCTCTCGGATCGAATGGCAGGGCTCAGATGAGTCTCGCAGCCCGGCGTCGCCTACTTGCTCGCGAGCAGCGCGCGTACGGTCTCGGCGACTGCGAAGGGCTGGCTCACGAGCCGCCTCTGGGTTACCCGTACGACGCGGTAGCCGGCGAGCTGAAGCGCTGCATCGCGGATCCGGTCACGCTCGAACGCCGCCCTCGTACGGTGATAGGCGTGCCCGTCCAGCTCGACGACGAGCTGCTTGTCCTGCCAGACCGCGTCGACCTCGAAGCCGGCGACGAAGAGGTTGACCGCGGGTCGTGGCAGCCCCGCGTCGTGGCAGAGGCGAAGAAACCGGCGCTCGAGCTCCGAGCGTGTGGTCTGCTCCGGCTCGTGCTGGACGGCAAGCAACGCGCCGAGCGGACGCAGGCCGCGCCGTCCGCGGCTCCGCTGCCAGAGGGATTCGATCGCCCGCATGTCAAGCAGGCGCAGACGCTCCGCCTCTTCGAAGGCACGCTCCAGATCGCGGCGTGGCACGACCTCGGCAAGGTCGAGCAGCGTACGGGCGACTGTGGTAACCGGGATGCCCTCGTGTAGCGAACGATCGTCCGGATGAAACCGGCGGACCTGGTGCAGCTTGATGCCCCGTCGGCCTCGACGCGTACGCTGCGGCACGGTCACGTCCACCTCGGCCCGGGCACTCGGGCGAAGCAGCCAGAGCGCGGCCGCGTTCCGGTGGCTGAGCAGGGCGTCCGGCCCACAGGCCAGCACGGCCGCCATCCATCGACCGTGAGAGGTGATCGCCCAGTGCCCGACGGCGTAGACGCCGATGTGAATCCGGTGAAGCCGTCCCGCCTCCAATCGGAGCCTGATCGCTCCCCTTCCGAGGCCCAGCCGCACGAGCTGGTGATGTGCGACCACGCCGTGCTGGCGGGCCGCCAACAGCGCCAGCTCGCGGTCACCTGGTCGACTTCGTGCACCTATATGGGGCTCGAAGTCGACCAGGTCTCCCACAGCGCCGAGGGTGACACCGACCGCTGCACGGAACCACGCGCGAACGTCACACCAGGCGCACCCGTTCGCACCAATCGCCGCGATGGAGCCTGCCGGGCTCGAACCGGCGACCTCCGCCTTGCAAAGGCGGCGCTCTTCCAGCTGAGCTAAGGCCCCGTCCCAAACATGGTAAGCGAGCCGTCCGGGTAGTCCCGGAACAGGTACACACCTGCGAGGATTAGCCCGGACGGAAGGAGAGATCGCGCATGTCAGACGAAGTGACCGTCGAGACCCCTGAGCAGCAGGGCGACGGACACGGGCATCCGGACAAGTCGCCGCGCGAGGCCAACCTCCAGGAGCGCCCGCAGCGCGCCGAGGTCTCGAACTACGACATCGTCAATCACTACTTCGGCCTTGCCGCCGACCGGCTCGGGCTGCGCGAGGACATCGCCGCCGTTCTGCGCTCCTCCTACCGCGAGGTCCAGGTACAGATACCGGTCACGCTGAGCGACGGGCGCATCCACGTCTTCTCCGGCTACCGCGTCCAGCACAACGGGGCACGCGGCCCGTACAAGGGCGGCATCCGCTACCACCCCGACGTGGACCTCGACGAGGTACGCGCGCTCGCCTCGCTGATGACGTGGAAGACGGCGATCGTCGCGCTCCCCTACGGCGGCGCCAAGGGCGGGGTGAACTGCCCCGGCAACCTCCAGGAGAGCGAGCTCCAGCGGATAACGCGCTCGTTCATGGACAAGATCGAGAAGGTGCTCGGGCCGACGCGGGACATCCCCGCCCCGGACGTGAACACCAACGCGCAGACGATGGCCTGGCTGATGGACGAGTACGGGAAGCTCCACGGCCATACGCCTGCCTGCGTGACCGGAAAGCCGATCGCGCTCGAGGGCTCGTACGGCCGCGAGGCGGCCACTGGCCGAGGCCTCGTCTACCTGCTGCGGGAGGCCGGCCCGCGGCTCGACCTCACGCCGGCCACCACGCGCGCCGTCGTCCAGGGCTTCGGCAACGTGGGCTCGTGGGCGGCGCGGATCATGTCGCAGCTCGGCTGCACCATCGTCGGCGTGTCCAACGAGCACGGCGCGATCCGCAGCGACAGCGGCATCGATCCCGAGGCGCTCTACCTGCACCTCCGTCAGGACGGCCTGCTCACGGACTTCCCGGACGTGGACGTGGTCACCCCTGACGAGCTTCTCGCGATTCCCTGCGAGGTCTTCATCCCCGCGGCCCTCGGCGGCATGATCCACGCCCAGAACGCGGACCTGCTCGACTGCAAGATGATCATCGAGGGCGCAAACAGCCCCACGACGCCGGCTGCCGACGAGATCCTCAGCGAAAAGGGCGTCTACATCGTGCCCGACGTGCTCGCAAACGCAGGGGGCGTGGTCGTCTCCTACTTCGAGTGGGTGCAGAACCTCCAGCACTTCCGCTGGGACGAGCGCGAGGTGAACGACAAGCTCGGCACGATCATGCGTCGGGCGTTCCGGGAAGTGGCGGGCCGGGCGAAGGAGGACGACATCTCGCTGAGGGTCGCTGCTTACGAGATCGGCATCGAGCGAGTGGTCGAGGCGGCGAAGACGCGCGGGTACATCGCCTGAACGGCCGAAGGGCGGGAACCCGCCAGGCCCCGCCCTCCAACGCTGCGGCTTTCGTGCCGCGTGAAACGACGGAACCCTCCGTGCCGTCGTAACGCGCTTATCGTCGGGTGGCTCGCACGGTCGCAGCCGATCCCTCGAAGATCAGACAGGCGTCCATCCGCGCCCGGAAGGGCTGTCAGTCGAAGTCGAAGTCGCGCGGGGGCTTCTGCTCGAACCAGAGGCGGTCGTGCTCGGGTGTCTCCTGCAGGAAGTCCGGCGTCTCCTCGAGCACGTCCTCGTCGGAGGGCTCGTCGGCCGGGGGCTCGTCGGCAGGCTCCGGGTCGAGCGGCGGCATGCCGCGGGCAGGGATCTCGCCCGCGCTCGCCGGCTCGTCCGGAGGCGCGTCGAAGGCCTCCTCCTCCTCCGCTGCCGGCGCCTCCTCGGGGAGCGGCGCATCCTCGGGGACGGGCGCCTCCGCGAACGCCGGCGGCTCCTCCGGCGCCACGGGCTCGAACGCCGGCGGCTCCTCCACGCCCACAGGCTCTTCGAGCAGCGCGGTCTCCTCCAGCGCCTCCTCCGGCGGCAGATCCTCGACGGCCGGCGCCGCCTCACGGCGGGCGGCGCCGAGCGCCTCGGCCTCCTGGCGGGCGATTTCGTCGTCGCTCGCGCCGTGCTGGCGCTTGAGCTCGAGGTGCTCGCGGATGGCGTCGTCAAGCAGCCCCATCGAGCGCGTACCCTAGCGCGGGCGCGCCCCGGATTCAGAGCCCCTCAGCTCGGCGCCGGAGCGGTCGCGGCCCGCTCCACGCGGTTCTTGCCAGAGCGCTTGGCCTGGTAGAGGGCGACGTCGGCCGCGGCGATCAGGGAGCTCTTGTCAGTGGCCGACTGCGGCAGGGAGGCGACGCCGAAACTGGCCGTGACCAGCAGCTCGCCACGGCCGTCGAGGCGCTGAATCGCGAGGCTCTCGATCGCCCGGCGCATGCGCTCGGCGAGAAGCTCCGCGCCGGCAAGATCCGTCTGCGGCAGGATCACGGCCATCTCCTCCCCTCCGTAGCGGGCGGGCTCGTCGATGTCGCGCGAGAGCTCACGCAGGACGCGCCCGACCTCGAGCAGCACGATGTCCCCCTGCTGGTGACCATAGGTGTCGTTCACGAGCTTGAAGTCGTCGATGTCCAGCATCGCGAGCCCGACCTCACTGGAGTAGCGGCGGCTGCGCTCGATCTCGGAATCGAGCGTCTCATGGAAGTGACGGAGGTTGCAGAGACCGGTCAACTCGTCGGTCACGGCCTGGCGCTGCACGGTCTCGTGGAGGTTCGCGTTCTCGATCGAGACCGCGGCCTGTCCGGCGAGGTAGGCGAACAGGTCCCGCTCCTCGGGCGTGAAATCGATCCCCGTCCTGGCGATCGAGATCACCCCCACGAACTGCACGGCACTCGCCTCGTCCAGGCGAGCCCGAAGCGGCACCGACAAGGCAAAGACGCCGGCCGCGGTGGCGTGCGCCGGGCTGCGCCGCTGCAGGAACGCGTCTCGCTCCGAGGACTCGAGTCCCGCGATCAGCTCGGAGGCGTCCTCAACGCGGATCCGGAAGGCCGCGCGCTCCGCAGCCTCGAGCGCCTTCTTGAGGCGATTCCCGGCATCGCCCACCTGCACCGGATGCATCTTGCGGGGGTCGATCGGGATCGCCCGACCTCCGTCGGCGGAACAGGCGCCGACCGCGGTCTTGACGGCGAGCTCGACGAGACCGCGCCGGTCGAGTCCCGATGCGAACGCGTCGCCGACCCTCCGGATGGTCTCCTCGAGCTCGCGGCGCTTGCTCTCGATCTCTCGGATCTTGCCCGCGAGCTCCGCGGACATCTTGTTGAACTCGATCCCGAGGGCGGCGAACTCGTCGTTGCCCTCGGTGGGCACGGGCTTGCTGAAGTCACCGCGGGCCAGCCGCTTCGCCGCCGCGAGGAACTGGTCGATCTGCCCCTGGAGCGCCCGCACGACGAACACCGAGGACGCGAGCGCCAGTGCCAGGAAGGCGAGCAGGATGCCCCCGATCACCAGCCTGCTCTCCGAGATCGAGTCCGCGAGCCCGCCGGAGCCCTCGAAGACGCCGACGGCCACGGGCGGCCCGGCGGCCTCGCGCACGGGCTCCACCCGTCCGCGGTAGTCCCGGCCCCGGATCTCGACGTCCCCGGAGCGCGCGGCCGAGCCGGACGGCTCGGGAATGGTCGACGCGATCAGCCGGCCGTCGCGGAACAGGCGCGCCTCGAAGCCGGTCAGGCGCCGCACGCGGCGAGCGTAGTCCGCCGCGGTCGTGAGCGATACGGCGAGCGTGCCGAGCCGCCTCCCGCCCGGCGTGACAGGAGCTCCCGTCGAGAACGCGACGGCCGTCGCCGAGCCGGCTTGCGCCAGCATTACGCCGCCATTGTCATAGACCGCCAGTGCCACAAGCCGCCGGTCTCTCGACCGGAGACCGCGCAGCCGTCGCCGCAGCTCGGCTCGGTCCGACTCCGCCAGCGCGTCCGCAAGGGCCCGGTCGCCCGCCACCCTCCGAAGCTCGCGCCGCGCCTGGGCGCTGTCGTCCCGGTAGACCGTGAAGGCCACCCGCATCCCCTCGGCGATGCGCGAGTCCGCCTTCCCGGTCTCGCTGTCGGCGGTGATGCCGAAGAGCACCAGCGCGACGGCGATCATCGGCACGATCACGATGATCGTGAAGAACAGGAGCAGGCGGCCGCGGAAGCTCACTTCGACCTCCCTACCAGGCTACCCGCGGCCGCGGAAGCGGCGGCGCACTGTCCTGCGGCTACCATGGACGGGCCGCGACGCCCGCCCGGGCGTCACGCGGGGCTATAGCTCAGTTGGGAGAGCGCCTGGATCGCACCCAGGAGGTCGGGGGTTCGAGTCCCCCTAGCTCCATCAATTGTCTTTCTGACTGCGACCTTCGAGCTACTCGTCGGGAAACGGCTCTCCGCGAATCGGGTCGTGAACGAGTACGCGCCCCTCGTTGTCGCGAAATCGCGGCTCGTAGTGGGCGAAGAACACCTTGCCGACCAGCTCGCGCCGGCTGCGAACAGAGGTCTTCTCGAAGATCTTCTTGAGGTGCTCTTGGACCGTATGCGGGGATACGAAGAGCCGCTCGGCGATCTGCGCAGTGGAGTCGCCGGAAAGGACCAGCCGGGTGACCTCCTGCTCGCGCTCGGTGAGCCCATAGGCCGACATCAGAAGGGGCACGATCCGTGCCGGGTGCGCGGGCTCGACGATCACCGCCGCCCGCCGCGACCCCGAGGCGACGAGGGATGTCCCGTGAAGGATGATCCACGTCCCCGAGCGCGAGAGCACACGCGCGAGCGCGACCTCGCCCGGATCGTCATAGCCCTCTGTCGTTCGCAGCGCGCGGCCGGCCACGGCGTGGACGGCGGATGGCAATCTGCCCGCATCCAGGTCTCCGTCGGGTAGGTCGGAGAGCCAGCGCTCCACTCCGGGCGTCGTCGACTCGACTTCCCCGTCCTCGGAGAGGACGACGAGCCCCGGCGAGTCGGGCCATTGCGGATCCCGGGCCTCGCCGACCAGAAGTCCCGTGCGCGCGCCGTTCGCGAGATCGGGCCCGATGGCCTTCAGAAACGCCTTCTCCTCGCTGTCGAACATCGGCTCCCCGGGCGCGCGATAGAGACCAACCGCGCCCCATGCCGCCCCCCCGGTCCGCAACGCAGCGATCATCTCCTGATCCCCGCCCATCTCCATGTTCATGTGCCAGCTCGGGCTCGATGAAGGATCGCCTCCGGTCGCCTCGTGCAGGGTCGAGATCCCGGACTCCGAGCGAACCACGTCGGAGATGTGGTTGACATCGTCGCCGTAGTACTCGTGGCGGAGCATCTCGAGCGGGTACTCCGGCAGCCCGTCGTGGTAGTGGCTCGTGACCAGAAGCGATGCTGGGTCGAGCGTGTACCAGCAGGGCTTGTCGTAGTGAGGGACGGCTCCCTCAAGAGCTTCAGTGCACTCACGCCAGAACGTGACGAGGTCACATCCGCGCCTCGAGAGCTCCGCGACCCGGTCCTTGGCCCGCTCCTTCGTCACCGCCCCCATGAGCCCAGAATAGGTCCAACTGCCACCCGCGGAAACACCAGGTTTCTGGAATAGGCGGACGCGTGGCGGCGGCGTAGCGTCGCCGACATGAGCACAGGAGCGCGTACCCCGGAGGAGCTCGAGACGCTGTTCGAGGACGCGTTCGTGACGCGCGACGCGCGGGCGCTCTCAGCGATGTTTGCGGATGGGGCGGTGCTCGGGCTCCGCGCGGAAGCGGACGCGGCCCGCGGCGCCGCCGAGATCGGTCGGCTCGCCGTAGCGCTTTGGGAGTCGGATCGGACCTACGTCGCCGCGCCGCGGCGGGTGGTGCAGGCCCGCGACATCGCGCTGGTCCTGGCCGACAGCGCGATCAATGTGGTGCGCCGCGGC
>JBKPHS010000050.1:0-19290 GCA_046729975.1 Actinomycetota bacterium | reverse complement strand
ACTACCGGGCCGCCTCCAGAAGCAGCCAGGCGATCAGCGCGGCGAGCGCGCCGCCCGCCAGGACGCTCGCGGCGATCACGAGGGCCCTTCCCCCGGAGGCGGCTTCCGCCTGCCGAGGCCCGAGCAGCTCGGCCTCGTCGAGAAGCTCGCGCGCGGCCCCTGCGCCCGACTCTGGCACCAGCACGTCGCGCGGCCCGGCGGCCAGGAAGTCCGGCACGTCGAAGCCGGCGCTGCGCCGGAGCATGCTCGGTAC
Organism: Actinomycetota bacterium; assembly: GCA_046729975.1. Classification (GTDB taxonomy): domain Bacteria; phylum Actinomycetota; class Thermoleophilia; order Solirubrobacterales; family Thermoleophilaceae; genus JBKPHS01. The sequence goes on along the minus strand of JBKPHS010000050.1, from coordinate 19,037 downwards.
GCCCTCCTCGAGCAGCAGGTTCTGGATCAGCTCCGCCTCGGCCTGGTTGCGTCCTCCTGCCACGCGCACCAGGCGGCCGCGCGTGTACTCCGGCCGGATCTTGCGGGCGCGCTCGTGGGCCTCGCCGCGGGCGGGCTCTACCTCCGTGCCACCCGCCTGCACGAGAGGCATCCCGCAGTCCGAGCAGAACCGCTCGCCGGGGCTGCCGGGCTTTCCGCACGACGGGCAGACGAGCTCAGGCGACGTCGATCTCCTCCTCGCTGACACGTCCGTTCTCGATCCGCCAGGCGCGCACCATCGGATTCCCGTCCAGCGAGACGATCAGATACGCCCAGTGCGGATACTGCGCGAGGTTGATGTCCGTCTGCGACGGCTTGGCGGAGCTGCGTGGATGTGAGTGGTAGATCGCCACCTCCCAGCCCTCGTCATCAAGCTCGTTGACCGCGAAGAGGCTCTTCGCGTCGAGCTCGTAGCCGTACGGTGAGGCACGCTCATTGGTCGAGCGGAAGATCTCGTCCACGATCCCGCCGCGCGCGCGTAGGTAGCCACAGCACTCGTTCGGGGCCTCCTCGAGCGCGTGCTCGACGAGCCTGTTCCACTGTTCGTTGGTCATCCGCATGCCCGAACAGGAAGGCTAGAGCCCTGGAGTAAGCTCGATCCATGCCCAACGTCGGGCCGCTCGAGATCCTCGTCGTCGCCATCATCGCGCTGGTGGTGCTCGGCCCGAAGCGGCTTCCCGACTTCGGCCGCTCGGTAGGCCGTGGCCTGCGCGAGTTCAGGGATGCCCTCAGCGGCGACGAGCGCGAGGCCGGGCAGGACGATCGGAATCTGGACGCCGGCGAGCGCGACGAGCGCTAGAGCATCGTCGCGAGCAGCAGCCAGACGACAAACGTCGCGCTGGCGCCCTCGGCCCAGTCTGCCGCGCGCGACGGCCTGCCCTTCTCGGCCGTGAAGTAGGCCGCGAACAGCATCGCGATCCCTGGCAGGCAGACGGCGAACTGCGCGGGGGCGAGCCAGCTGTCGCTCGCGAGCGGACCGGTCCAGAACGAGCCCGCCAGCGTGAGCCATCCGAGCGAGAGGGCGACGACGACCGTCCCGATGACGTGCAGCAGCGCGTGTCCCAGCTGGCGCCGCATGGCGAGCCCTCGGCTACCAGAAGGAGGCCGTCTCCAGCGTGCCGTCGGCCTCGAGCTCCTCCAGTGACCTGGTGTACACGCCCGAGCTCAGGTACTTCCAGCCGCCGTCGGCGACCACGAACACGACGTTGCCCTCGTCGAGCTCGGAGGCGGCCCGCACCGCGATCCCGGCGATCGCGCCGCTCGAGACGCCGACGAAGAGACCTTCCTCGTGGAGCAGGCGCTTGGTCCAGACGACCGCGTCGCGATTCGAGACGAAGATCTTCCGGTCGAGCACGGACAGGTCGAGGATCGGCGGCACGAAGCCGTCGTCGAGCGAACGCAGCCCCTGCACGTTCTCCCCCTGGAGCGGCTCGGCGGCGACGATCTTCGTGGCCGGGTCCTCCTCCCTGAGCCGGCGCGCGTTGCCCATCAGCGTGCCGCCCGTCCCGAGGCCGGCCACGAAGGCCGCCACGTGGTCGAGCTCCTCGAGGATCTCGACGGCCGTGCCTTCGTAGTGGGCCCGCGGGTTTGCCTCGTTCCCGTACTGGTAGGGCATGTAGTAGGACGCGTCCCGCTCCGCCATGTCGAGAGCCATCGCGACTGCGCCGTTCGAGCCCTGCTCACCGGGCGAATAGACGATCTCGGCCCCGTACATGCGCAGGAGCTGAGTCCGCTCCTCGGTCACGTTGTCGGGCATCACGACCTTGAGTGGGTAGCCCTTCCGCGAGCAGATCATCGCCAGCGAGATGCCCGTGTTGCCCGAGGTCGGCTCGAGGATGGTCTGGCCCGGCTCGATCCGGCCCTCCGCCTCGGCCGTCTCGATCATCGCGCGCGCGACACGGTCCTTCACGGAGCCGGTCGGGTTGTTGCTCTCGAGCTTTGCGTAGATGCGGACGCCTGGCTTTGGCGACAGCCGCTTCAGCTCCACGAGCGGCGTGTTGCCGATCGCTTGGACGATGTCGCCGTACTTGCCCCCGCACGGGCGATTGTCGAGACGAGGCTCGAGCATTGCCTCAAAGAGAGTAGCGACGGAGCCCGCCGCGACCGTCAGCGGCGGAGCTTGATCCTTCGGCGAGCGGTCGTGTAGTTGCCCGCCTCGTCGAAGGCGGTCATCGAAACGCGGGCGGTGAGAGTCCTGCGCTTGCCGAAGGCCCGCTTGACCGCCCTCAGCGAGCGCCGCGAGAGCCGCAGCTTGACCGTACCGATGCGGTTCGCGCTCACCTTGAGGCCGGCGGGGCTGAGCTTCAGCACGCGGGCCAGCCTGCTCGGCACCGTCACAGTGCCCTTGCCCACGAGCGTCCCGGCCTCGTCGGAGCTCGCGCGAAGGATGACGCCGCGCTGGCGCAGGACCCGTTGACGCCCCCGGACCGACAGCGAGAGCCGCGGCCGCCTAGTGTCCTTCGCGGTCTGCGTGCCTGTCGTTCCCCCAGTCGATCCACCACTGCCCGTCGACCCGCCGCCGGTGCCTCCGCCCGGCAGGCCGGGGAGCGCGGTGTTGATCACCGTGCCGAGGAGGTCGAACACGAGGTCGGTGCCTATGCCCGGTAGCCCGCAGGCGGTCAGGTCGGCCGTCCAGAGGCCGGCCGTGCACGAGCCGAGCAGCGATACGAGCGGCTCGATCGCCGTGCTGTCTGTGCCGTCGACGTGAGCGCGATTGGCCCATTGCCAAACCTCCGCGCCGCTCTGCACCGACTGGACGGAAACCCAGTAAGAGCCCGGGTCGAGCTCGACCGGATTGATCGGGATCTGGAAGTTGCCGTCAGCGACGCCGCCCGGGTTGAGGACCCCTTCGCTCGTGACCAGCTCGCCCGGAACCGCGCCGGCGTCACGGAAGAACGCGACGTTAACCACCGACGGCAGTGTGGCCGGAGACGGCGGCACGTATCTGCCGCCGACGTTGACCTGCTCGATCCTCCACCTGACGCCCTCGGGAACCGCGAAGTCGTCGGCGGCCCGCGCGTCGAGCGTGTTCAGGAGACCGGCATAGTCCTGGGACGTGGTGAACGTGCCGGTGTCTCCGCCCGATTGTGACCAGAGCACGTCCGCGCTCGCCGGGGCCGCCGCCAAGAGGCTGAGCGACAGCACGAGTGCCGCGGTCCCTCCCCAGCGCATGCGGTGCGTTCCCATGGGCGATACCGGCCAAACACGACCGTACTCCCGTGCGCGCCTTACCGCAAGCGGGGTACGGGCTACCGACCGCCGGCCATGGCGGGGAGGATCACGAGGGTGTCCCGCTCCTTTACCGGCGTGTCGAGCCCCTCGAGCACGCGCACGTCCTCATCGTTCAGGTAGACGTTGACGTATCGGTTGAGCTGGCCGTCCTCCGAGAAGAGCTGGCGCCGCGTATCGGGGTGCTTGGAGGCGAGATCGCGGAGGACCTCCCCCACGTTCTCACCCTGTGCCCTCACTTCCTTCTCGCCGCCCACGGAGGACCGGAGGACCGGCGGGATCCTGACCGTGCTCATGCGGCTGCGGAGGCTATCCGGCGGCCGCGCAGAACGCTTCGTAGTCCGGGAAGACGCCCATCTCCTCGTCGGAGATCGACGCGGGATCCCGGGAGCAGACGGGGCAGTCCGGGTCACGCCGGACCTTCAGCTCGGTGAACGTCGCGCCGAGCGCCTCGTACAGGAGCAGACGGCCGATCAGCGGCTCGCCGGCTCCGGTGATCAGCTTGATCACCTCAGTCGCCTGGAGCAGGCCCATCACGCCCGGCAGCACGCCGAGGACGCCGTTCGCGCCGCAGGAGGGTGCGAGCTCCGCCGGGGGCGGCGTCGGATACAGGCAGCGGTAGCACGGTCCCTCGAAGGGCTTGAACACGGAGAGCTGGCCGTCGAATCCGAGGATCGAGGCGGAGACGACCGGAATGCCGAGCCGCACGCTCGCGTCGTTCAGGAGGTAGCGCGTGGGGAAGTTGTCCGCGCCATCGACGATGACGTCGTAGCCCTCGAGGATCTCCATCACGTTCGAGGCGTCAAGGCGGGTCTTGTGCTTCTCGACCTTGACCTCGGGATTGATGTCGTTGATCGCGATCTCGGTCGAATCGACCTTGTGCATGCCGATGCGGTCCTGCGAATGCGCGACCTGGCGCTGCATGTTCGAGAGATCGACGGCGTCGTCGTCCACGATCCCGAGAGTGCCCACGCCCGCGGCGGCCAGGTACAGCGCGACCGGGGATCCGAGGCCGCCGGCTCCGAGCAGGAGCACCTTGGCGTCGAGCAGCTTGAGCTGGCCCTCGAGTCCGATCTCGGGGATCAGCAGGTGGCGCGAGTAACGCTCGCGCTGCTCGGCGCTGAGTGCGCGCGGCACCTCGACCTCGTAGCCGCGGTCCTTCCAGAGCGTTATGCCGCCGGTCATCGATGCGACGTCCTCGTAGCCGAGCTGCTGCATCGTGTCCGCGGCGAGCGCCGAACGGTTGCCGGAGGCGCAGTAGAGGACCACTCGTCGCGACTTGTCCGGCGCGGTCGTCTCGATGCGGGACTCGAGGTGTCCCCGCGGCACGTGCACGGCGCCCGGGATGTGGGACTCCTCGAACTCGTGCTGCTCGCGCACGTCCACGATCACGGCGCCGCTGCCGTTCTCCGACAGTCCGTGCACCTCGCGCGGATCGACTTCGGCGATCCGGTCCTTGATCTGGCGGATGAGCTCCGGTCCGCTCGGCATTTCCCTCAAAACTCCTGAAAGACGGTCGGCTTTACTTCAAAAAGGATAGCGCGGCCGTCGAGCCGTGCAAAGCCCGCTCGGGGGCTGGAAAAGCAAGACCGGGGCGCCGAATCGACGCCCCGGTCCCAGACCCAAGAAACTGCGGAGGCCCCGGGACACCGCGATGTCCGGCGCCCCAAGCTCTCCCGGATATGGTCGGTCATCTCGTACCTCAGCGCAATGGGGTCCTGACCCCATCTGGCTAGCGCGAGCGCGCCAGGCAACGGCTGGGCCCACGTGCCAGCAAGGGTACCCTCGGAGCCGTGAACCCGCGCCATCTGATCGCCCTGGCGCTGGCGGCGGCGTTCGCGCTCGGGATGCTCGTGGTGGTGGCCGTGGCGGGCCGCGACGACGGCGGAGAAGGCGCGACAGAGACCGGTCCCGGCGCCCGCTTCGAGGGCGCCCGGCTGCCCGGCGGCGTGCGCGCCCCCGACTTCGCGCTGACCGATCAGGACGGCGCCCCCGTGTCGATGCGTGCCCTCCATGGCGAGCCGGTGATCGTCACCTTCCTCTACACGCACTGCGAGGACAGCTGCCCGCCACAGGCGCAGCAGATCAAGGGCGCCCTGAACGAGCTCGGCCGCGACGTGCCGGCGCTCGCGATCGCGGTCGATCCCCCTAACGACACCGAGCAGAGCGCCCGCCGCTTCCTCGCGAAGGCCCGCATGACGGGCCGGATGGACTTCGTGCTCGGGTCGCGGGCCGAGCTTGCGCCGCTGTGGGAGGCCTACGCCGTCCAGCCGCAGTCGCGCAAGGCCGAGCACCAGGCGCGCATCGTGCTGGTCGATCGCCGCGGAATGCAGCGCGTCGGGTATCCGCTGGAGCAGGCGACGCCTGAGCGCATCGCTCACGACCTGCGCCTGCTCGAGGCAGAGCGCTCCTAGCCTAGCGTCGGGCCGTGAGTGCGACCGCCGCGAGGATCATGAAGGCCGTGGCCGCGGTACGCGCGTAACCCGCCGTGCCGACGCCACCGATCGAGCCGATCGCCCCGACCGAAGCGATCGAGCCGATCGAGCCGACCGACGCGATGCAGCCGATCGAGCCGACGGAGGCGATCGACCCGAGCGAGCCGACCGAGGCGATCGAGCCCGCGGACCCGACCGAGAGGATGCTGCCGGCGCTGCCCACGCTCGCGATCGATCCCGCGGACTGGCCCATACCGGGGCTTATCCTACCTCTAGAGTAGGATTTAGCTGCGCATGATGTTCTCGACCAAAGCCGAGTACGGCGTCCGCGTGATGGCGCATCTCGCCGCGACGGACGGTAGCGAGCCCGTGTCGCTGGGCGCGATCGCCGAGGCCGAGGGCCTCCCGCTCGCCTACCTCGAGCACCTCGTGCAACGCCTGCGGAAGGCCGGGCTCGTGGAGTCGAGGCGCGGTGCGCACGGCGGCTACAGTCTCGCGAGGCCCGCCGCGTCGATCACGATGGCCGAGGTGGTAGAGGCGCTCGAGGGCGACATCGCGCCGATCGAGTGCATCAGCGCCGACCCCGGCGGCGAGCTCATCTGCGCGCGCGAGGCGACGACCGACCGCGCGTGCCCGACCAAGCTCCTCTGGACACGCGTGCAGGGCTCGATCGTCACCACGCTGCGGGACATCACGCTGGCCGAGCTGGTGCGACCGACAACGAAGAAGAAGGTGGAGAAAGCAGCCGTATGAGCCTCGAGATCCAGAACCTGCACGTCCGTACGGAGGACTTCGAGATCCTCCACGGCGTCGACCTCAAGATCGCGAAGGGCGAGACGCACGCCCTGATGGGACCGAACGGGTCCGGCAAGTCGACGCTCGCCAACACGCTCATGGGCAACCCGGTCTACGAGGTGACCGAGGGCAGGATCCTGCTCGACGGCGAGGAGATCACCGAGGCGGAGCCCGACGAGCGCGCCCAGGCCGGGCTCTTCATGGCCTTCCAGTATCCCGCGGCGATCCCGGGCGTGTCGGTCGCGAACTTCCTGCGCACCGCCATCAACGCGAAGCGCGACGACCCCATCAAGGTCAAGGAGTTCGGCGCGCTACTGCGCCGGAACATGGACCTGCTCCGGATCGACCCCGAGTTCACCAAGCGCTACCTCAACGACGGCTTCTCCGGCGGCGAGAAGAAGCGCGCCGAGATCCTCCAGCTCGCGATGCTGAAGCCCGACTTCGCCGTGCTGGACGAGACCGACTCGGGCCTGGACATCGACGCGCTGCGGGTTGTCGCGGACGGCGTGAACGCGCTGCGAGGGCCCGAGATGGGCACGCTCATCATCACCCACTACACGCGGATCCTGAACTACGTGCGACCGGACTTCGTGCACATCATGCTCGATGGACGGATCGTGCGCGAGGGCGGCCCGGAGCTCGCCGACGAGCTGGAGGACAAGGGCTACGAATGGGTCCGCGAGGAGGTCGGCGCCGCAAATGCCGGCTAGCTTCCTCGACGATCGCCGCAGAGCCGCGCTCGAGGTGTACGAGAGCGAGCCGGTTCCCACCTGGCGCCGCTCGGGCTTCTGGACCACCTCGCTCCGCCACCTGCGGCTCGACGAGCTCGGTCCGCGCCACTACGACTCCGACGGGGAGCTCCCTGCCGTCCTCGTGGACGCACTCGGCGACGAGGAGCTCGGCGGCCTGATCGTGCAGCGCGGCGCGAGCGTCGTCCACTGCGAGCTCGACCCCGATCTCGCGGCGCAGGGTGTGATCCTGATGCCGCTCGAGCGCGCGGCGGAGGAGCATCCCCGGCTCGTCGAGCGCTTCTACATGAAGCGGCTATCGGAGGAGGAGGGCAAGTTCCCCGCGGCCTCGGCCGCGTTCTGGTCCGGCGGCGTCTTCCTCTACGTCCCTCGCAACCTGAAGCTCGAGAAGCCGATCCAGTCGGCCTACGTGATCGACGAGCCCGGCACGGCGCAGTACGCGCACACGCTCGCCGTCGTCGACGAGCTCGCGGAGTGCCAGCTGCGCGAGTACTGCCTCGCGCCGGACTTCGAGGGACAGGCCCTGCACGCGGGCGGCTTCGAGCTCTACGCGCGGCCCGGCGCGCAGGTCAAGCTGGCCCACTTCCAGGACTGGGGCGGCGGGGAGGTCTACGACATCTCGACCAAGCGCGTGGAGATCGCCAAGGACGCGCACTGCTCCTGGATTCCGATGCACCTCGGCGGCCGGCTCACCAAGCAGACGCTCGACATCGTCACCGCGGAGCGCGGCGCCGACATGCGGCACGCCGGCATCTACTTCACCGAGGGCGAGGAGCACCTGGACCTGTTCACGACCGACCTCCACGAGCAGGGCGACACGACCGGGGACACCTTCTGGAAGGGCGCCCTCGCGGGCGAGTCGCGCGCTTCCTACGAGGGGTTGATCAAGATCGTGCGCGGGGCGCAGAACAGCCACACCTACCTCCAGACCCACTCGATGCTGCTCTCGCCGAAGGCGAAGGGCGACTCGATCCCGTCGCTGATCGTGGAGACCGACAACGTGTCGGCCTCGCACGGCGGCACGGTCGGCGAGATCGACGAGCAGCAGGTCTTCTACATGACCACGCGCGGGATTCCCCGCGCCGAGGCAGTTCGGATCCTCGTGGAGGGCTACTTCGAGCCGGTGATCGCGAAGCTCGGCGACGAGCCCCTCGAGGAGCTCGTTCGCGGTCGCATCCAGGAGAAGCTCGCCGCCGCGGAGCAACAGGTCCTCGAGTACGTGGAGCAGCGCTGATGAGCGTCGCCACGAGACCGCTCGCGGACGTTCGCTCGGACTTTCCGGTGCTCGCGCGCGAGCAGGGCGGGCAGCCGATCGCCTACCTGGACTCCGCCGCCACCTCCCAGAAGCCGCGCCAGGTGATCGACACCGTCGCCGGATTCTGGCGCGAGCACAACGCGCCGGTGCACCGCGGCGTCTACGAGCTCGGGCGCGAGTCGACCGAGCTGTTCGAGGGCGCGCGAGCGCGGATCGCGGAGTTCGTCGGCTGGGACAGCGACTGCTCCATCTTCACGCGGAACGCGAGCGAGGCGATCAACCTGGTCGCCTACGCCTGGGGCCGCGACAACGTCGGGCCCGGCGACGAGGTGCTCATCACGCAGATGGAGCACCACTCGAACATCGTCCCCTGGCAGGTGCTGTGCCAGGAGACCGGCGCCAGCATGCGCTACCTGACGGTCTCCGAGGAGGGCACGCTGTCGCTCGACGAGCTCGACTCGGTGCTCGGTGAGGGGCGCGTCAAGCTCGTCGCGGTCGCGCACATCTCGAACGTGCTCGGCACGCTCAACCCGGTCGCGGAGATCGTCGCGCGCGCGCGGGCGGCTGGAGCCGCCTCGCTGATCGACGGCTCGCAGGCCGTGCCGCAGCTGCCCGTCGACCTGCGCGAGGTCGACGCGGACTTCTATGCGTGGACGGGCCACAAGGCGCTCGGACCTACCGTCGGCCTGCTGCACGGGCGGCGTGAGCTCCTGAAGGGGATGCGGCCGTTCCTCACCGGCGGGCACATGATCTCGCGGGTTGACTGGGACAGCTCTACCTGGAACGAGCTGCCGTGGAAGTTCGAGGCCGGCACGTCGCAGGTGGCCGAGTCCGTCGGCCTCGGCGCAGCAGTCGAGTACCTGGCCTCGATCGGCATGGAGAACGTGCGCGCGCACGAGAAGGAGCTGACCGCGTACGCGCTCGAGCGCCTGCCGGAGGTGTCCGGCCTCCGCTTGTTCGGTCCGCGCGAGGTGGAGCGCCGCGGCGGCGTCGTCTCGTTCGAGATCGACGGCGTCCACCCACACGACGTCGCCCAGATCTGCGACCGCCACGGGGTCTGCATCCGCGCCGGTCATCACTGCGCGCAGCCGCTTATGAGGGCGATGGGCGTCGCGGCCACCGCCCGGGCCTCCTTCCATGTCTACAACTCTCGCGAGGACGTGGATCGGCTCGTCGACGCCCTGCATGACGTCCGCCGGGTCTTCGCAGGATGACCGTGGACGAGCTTTACCGCGACTACATCCTCGACCACTACAAGTCGCCGCGGAACTTCGGGGAGCTCGAGCCGCACGACCTCGAGTTCCACGACCACAACCCCCTCTGCGGCGACGAGCTGGGCGTCCACATCCGGGTAGAGGACGGCAGGATCGCGGACCTGCGCTTCCACGGCCAGGGCTGCGCGATCTCGCAGGCCGCCGCCTCGATCGCCTCCGAGGAGCTGATCGGCATGCCTGTCGACGAGGTCGCCGACCTCTCCGCGGACTGGGCGATCGAGCTGCTCGGCATCGACATCTCTCCCACCCGGCGCAAGTGCGCGCTGCTCAACCTGAAGGTCATGCGCGGCGCAACGACCGGCGACGCGTCGTGGCCCGAGGGCACGGGCTAGCAGGCCCGTGCCCCACGTCCGAGAGCTTGCACCCGGCGAGACCGCGCTGGCCTTCCGTGCCATGCGCGCGCTGCGGACCTCCCTGGAGAACGAGGACGAATTCGTCCGGCGCGTGAACGAGCTGCAGCGGCCCGAGGGCTACCGGCTCGTGGCCGCGTTCGACGAGGACCCCGGCGAGGCGGCCGCGGTCGCGGGCTTCCGGGTCGGCCACAGCCTGGCATGGGGCCTGTACGTCTACATCGACGACCTATCGACGCTACCCGAGGCGCGTCGCCGCAGCCATGCCGGCCGGCTGCTCGACTGGGTGATGGACGAAGCGCGGCGGCTGGGCTGTGAGCAGGTGCACCTCGACTCGGCTGTGGGGCCGGAGCGCCGGGAGGCGCATCGGCTCTACCTGAACAACGGCTTCCTGATCGCCGCGCACCACTTCGCGCGCGAGGCGCCGAACGGCTAGATCGGAGCGCAGTGCGGCGGCTGCGCCGCCTGCAGAGGGCAGAGGCTGCCCCACTGCGCCACTGCCCACTGCCCTACTGCCCCACTGCCCCACTGCCCCACTAGTCGACCGGCGGCGCGACCGCCGAGCGCGCCGGTCGCACGAACACGCGCTCGCCGACGTCGAACAGCTCCAGCGAGGGCAGCTGCACCAGCACCACCCGTCCGCTCTCGTGGCGAAGGCGGTAGAGGACGTCGTGGCCGCGGAACTCCCGCTCGACCACCTCGGCGTTGCCGCCGCCGTCCGCGCGCAGCTCGAGCTGCTCGGGCCGCACCGCCACATGGAGCGCTCCGGCGGTGGGAGCGTCCGGTGCGGCGAGGTCGAAGACGCCGAGCTCGGTCTCCACGCCACCGCCTCTGGCTACACCTGAGAGGACGTTGACCTCACCGAGGAACTGCGCCGACCAGCGATCGGCCGGGCGGGCGTAGACGTCCTCGGGAGCGCCGACCTGCACGATGCGCCCGTCGCGCATGACCGCGAGGCGGTCCGCAAGCGACAGCGCCTCCTCCTGGTCATGCGTCACCAGGAGGGCGGTCGCCCCCGCGTCGCGCAGGATCAGCTCGACCTCGCGCCGAAGGTCGGCGCGCAGAGTCGCATCGAGGTTCGAGAAAGGCTCGTCGAGCAGGACGACCTCCGGCTCGGGTGCCAGCGCGCGGGCGAGCGCGACCCGCTGGCGCTCGCCGCCCGAGAGCTCGTGCGGGTACCGGTCTCCCTTGTGCTGGAGCCCGACGAGCTCCAGCGTCGTGCGCGTGAGGGTGCGCCGCTCTTCGCGCGGCCGGCGCTCGAGGCCGAACGACACGTTGCGCTCCACGGTCAGGTGCGGGAAGAGCGCGTAGTCCTGGAAGACCATCCCGACCCGCCGGCGCTCGGGCGGCACCCAAACGCCGGGTCCGGCGAGGACCTCGTCGCCCGACTCCACCCGGCCGGCGTCGGGGCGCTCGAAGCCCGCGATCAGGCGCAGCAGCGTGGTCTTGCCGCAACCGGACGGGCCGAGCACGGCCACGAGCTCGCCGCCCCGGACCTCGAGCGACACGCCCGCGACCGCGCGCGTCGGGCCGAACGACTTGTGGACGCTGTCGAGTCGAACGCTCATGGGACGGCGGCTTCGGTCCTCGGGTCGAGCTCCGGGCCGCCCTCCATCACCTGTGGGGTCGCGACGCGACGGCCCGAGAGTCGGATCAACATGATGACCGGCAGCAGCCCCACGAGCACGATCAGGAGGGCCGGCAGAGCGGCGGTCTCCCAGAGCGACTCGGTCGTGGCCTGCCAGACCTGCACGGCAAGCGTGTCGCCTCCGAGCGGACGCAGCAGCAGGGTGGCGGGCAGCTCCTTCATCACCTCGGTGAAGACGAGCAGCGCCGCGGTCAGCAGCCCCGTGCGGATCAGCGGCAGGTGCACGCGGGCGAGCACGTCGAGCCGGTCGGAGCCGAGCCCGCGTGCGGCCTCGTCCAGGTTCTCGGGCACGCGCCCGAGCGCCGTCTCGACCGACTGGAAGCCGAGCGCGAGGAAGCGCACCAGGTAGGCGAAGAAGAGCCCGATCACCGTGCCCGTGAACAGCAGCGCGACTCCGAGCCCGACCGCCGAGCCGGCATCGGCCGCACGGTCGTCGAGCCAGCCGAGCGGCGCGGCGACCGCGACGGCCACGACCGATCCCGGGAGGCCGTACCCGATGGTCGCGAACCGGACCGCACCTGCCGTCCCCCGGGAGCGCGATGCGCGCAGTCCGTAGGCCAGCAGGAGCGCCACCGCGCCCACCAGCACGGCGCTGAGCGCCGCGAGCATCAGGCTGTTGCGTGCGGCGGCGGCGAACTCGGGTGCAAGCAGGCCGTCCTGGATCGACTTGACGGACCAGGCCGCGAGCTGGCCCAGGGGAGCGACGACAACGACCGCCACGAGCACGAGCGGCAGCGCGACGGCGAGAGCCGCCCTGCCGCCGCGCAGGGGGACCGGCTCGATCGCCTCGCCGCGCGCGGCGTGCTGGTGGTAGCGCGCCCGGCCGCGGGCGAAGCGCTCGAGGGCCAGCAGCGTGAGGGTGACCGACACGAGCAGCGCACCGAGCTGCATCGCGGCCTCGCGATCGAAGGCGCCGAACCAGACCTTGTAGATCGCGTTCGTGAAGGTCTGGACTCCGAGCAGGTTCACGGTGCCGAAGTCGGCGAGCGTCTCCATCAGCGCCAGCGCCACCCCGCCGAGCAGCGCCGGCCGCGCGAGCGGGACCGCGACGCGTGCGACCGCCGCCGAGCGCGAGAGACCGAGCCCGCGCGCCGCCTCGAGCAGCGCGCGCGACTGGGACAGGAAGGCGCCGCGGGCGAGGAGGTAGACGTACGGATAGAGCGTGAGCGTGAAGACGGCGATTGCCCCGCCGGTCGAGCGAATGTCCGGCAGGTCGAAGGGCAGCGCCCGCTGCAGGGGGCTGTCGAAGTCGAGCTGGCCGAGGGCGAAGAGCGTAAACACGTAGCCGGGCATCGCGAGCGGCAGCACCAGCGCCCATTCGATCCAGGACCGGCCCGGGAAGTCGTAGAAGGAGACGAGCGCGGCGAGCGAGGTGCCGAGCGCCAGCGTGCCGGCGCCGACGCCGGCGACGAGCAGCGCCGTGCTCGCGAGGGCGTCCGGGAGCAGGCCCCTGAACTGGCCGAAGGCGTCGGGCGGCGCCGTGACGAAGCTGAGCGGCAAGCCGACGAGCGGCCCAGCCACGATTAGCGCGGCGACGAGCGTCGCAAGCGTCCAGCCGTCGATCCCGGGGGCCGCGGGGACGCGGACTCGTGCCGGGCGGGCTACTTCCACCCGACCGCGCTCATCAGCTCGACGGCGTCGTCGAGCCGCTCCCCCGCGCCGGCCACGTCGATCGGGTCGCGCTTGAACGAGCCCCAGCGCGCGACCTCGGCGGCGGGCTGCACGTCCGGGTCCACGGGGAACTCGTCGTTGTTCTGCGCGAACACCTCCTGCTCGCTCGGCCGCGAGAGGAACTCGAGCAGCCGCACGGCGCCGCCCCGGTCGTCCGTGCCGCGCACCACTCCGAATCCCGACAGGTTCACGTGCGTCCCGCGGCCCTCCTGATCCGCCCAGACCGGCGCGACCGGGAAGTCGGGATCCTCCTTCAGCTCCCGCCCCAGGTAGTACGAGTTGGTGAGGCCGACGTCGCAGCGGCCGGCGGCGATCGCCTCGAGCACGTCGGTGTCGGAGCCGAGGATCGTCGGGTCGTTCGACATCCAGCGGCGCAGCATCCGCTCGGCGGGCTCGCGGCCGTCCTTGGCGATCCGGTCGGCGACGAACGAGACGTTGTAGTCGCTCGTGGCGCTCCGCAGGCAGAGCCGGCCCTTCCACCGCGGGTCGCCGAGGCCCTCGTACGTGGTCACCTCGTTCGGCCGCATCCGCTCGGTGGAGCGCATGATCGTCCTGGCGCGAATGGTGAGGCCGAACCACTGGCCGCGGGGGTCCCGCAGGTCGGCGGGGACGTTGCGGTCGAGCTCCGCGGAGCGCACGGGCTCGAGCAGGCCGTCGCGCTCGGCCCGCCACAGGTTCGCGGCATCGACTGTGATCAGCACGTCAGCGCTGGTCCGGTCGCCCTCGCCCTCCAGCCGCTCGTAGAGCTCGGAGGCCGACCCGCCGAACAGCTTCAGGTCGTAGCCGCTGCGCTCGGCGAAGTCATTGAACGGCTGTTCCTCGCCGTAGTGGGAGCGCGCCGTGTAGACCGTCAGCTCCTTGCCGGAGGAGTCCGAGGCCATGACCACGAACGCGACCAGCGCGCCGACGAACAGCGCCGCGGTCACGACCGTGCCCGCGATCAGCTTCCTGCGCGACACCGGCTAGCCGCCCGTCGTGCCGGTGGACTCCGTCGTGCCGGTCTCGGTCGTGCCGCCGGTCTCGGTCGTGCCGCCGGTTCGAGTGGTGCCGCCGGTTCCGGTGGTGCCGCCCTCGATCTCGACGCTCCCGCGGTCCTCGCCGCAGGCGCCGACCGCGAGCGAGGCGCCGGCTCCCAGGGCGGCGCAGGCGATGACCAGAGCGATCTTCCCCTTCACGGGACTTAGGGTACCCTAATTCCGACTAGCGAAGTCTGATTCGCCCGCGCCGGCGGTTGGGTCGGCCCGGCCCGCTCGCTAGACTTGCCGCAGATATCCGACCCCGGTAGCAGGAATTACCACATGGCCGCCACGGACAAGACCAGGATCGCGAAGAAGAGCCCGATCGTCGAGGACGAGCAGGGCCAGCTGGTCGCGAAGAAGGGAATCTCGCGCGAGGTCGTCGAGGAGCTCTCGAAGATCAAGGCCGAGCCCGACTGGATGCGTGCCAAGCGCCTCAAGTCGCTCGAGATCTTCGAGCGCAAGCCGATCCCGACCTGGGGCGTCGACCTCTCCGGCCTGAACTTCGACGAGCTGGTGCTCTATTCCCCGCCCACCGCGGGGCGCTACAACAGCTGGGACGAGGTCCCCGAGGACATGAGGCAGACCTACGAGGACCTCGGCATCCCGCAGGCCGAGCGCGAGCACCTCGCAGGCGTCGTCGGCGTCTGGCGCCAGGAGCCCGTCTACGAGGGCCTCAAGAAGGAGTACGAGGACCTCGGGATCATCTTCTGCTCGATGGACACAGCGGTCACGGAGTATCCGGAGCTGGTCGAGCCGTACTTCATGACGAAGAACGTGCCGCCGCAGGACAACAAGTTCTCGGCGCTGCACGGCGCTGTCTGGTCGGGCGGCTCGTTCCTCTACGTGCCGAAGGGCGTGAAGGTGGACCTCCCCCTCCAGGCGTACTTCCGCATGGAGGGCTCAGGCGAGGGCACCTTCGAGCACACGCTGATCATCGCCGACGAGGGCTCCGACGTGAACTACATCGAGGGCTGCACGGCGCAGACCTACAGCGTCAACTCGATGCACTCCGCCGTCGTCGAGATCTTCGTGAAGAAGGGCGCCAAGGCCCGCTACACGACCGTCCAGAACTGGTCCAAGGACGTCTACAACCTGAACACCAAGCGCGCGGTCGTCGAGGAGGAAGGCACCGTCGAGTGGGTCGGCGGGTCGATGGGCGCCAAGTTCGTGATGCTCTACCCGGGCTCCTTCCTGCTCGGCCCGAAGGCGCGCGCCGACCACCTCAACGTGGGCGTCGCCTCCGGCGAGGTCTGGAAGGACACGGGCGCCAAGGTCATGCACCTCGCGCCCGAGACCAGCTCGAACATCCTCGCCAAGTCGATCTCCAAGGACGGCGGGGTCATGGGCTACCGCGGGCTGGTCCGGATGGGCCACAACTCCGCGGGCTCGAAGGCGCGCGTCCAGTGCGACGGCCTGATGATGGACCCGGAGTCACGGTCCGACACCTGGCCCGACATCCAGATCCAGAACCCGCACGTGACCGTCGCCCACGAGGCCGTGGTCGGCAAGATCTCCGACGAGCAGCTCTTCTACCTCCAATCGCGCGGCCTCTCCGAGGATGAGGCGGCGGCGATGATCGTGAACGGCTTCATCGAGCCGGTCACGAAGGAGCTGCCGATGGAGTACGCCGTCGAGCTGAACCGCCTGATTCAGCTCGAGATGATCGGCAGCATCGGCTAGCGGGCTAGCTAGCCGACGCTGACGGTTCTGCTCGGCTATTCGACCTTGAAGGCCCGCTCCATGCCGAGGAGCGAGTGCTCCTTCCCCTTTGTCTTCCGGTCGGAGAAGAAGCAGACCATCACGTAGCGGCCCGGCCTGAACCTGTAGCGGACGTCGTTGGTCGTTCCCGGGGACACCACGCCCAGCAGATTCCCGACCCCGGCGATGTGCTCCCCCACCGACTCATCGCCTCTCCTGAAGCCGTCCACCACCGTCGTCGACCTAACACCTTTCTTCAGACGGAATGCGATCGCGAAGTGCGGGTCGTCGCCCACGTTGCGGAAGCGGAAGGTGCCCGAGCGGTCAAGGGTCGACGGCAGGCTGAACGCATAGTCCTTCATGCGGATGGTCGCGTCCGGCTTCGGGCCGGTCGCGCCGTTGGGTCCGGCGCCGACGGTGATAACCGGCCCCTGGATCGCCCCACGGGTGATGTCGTAGATGACGTACGTCCCCTCCTTGAGGGTGATCGTCGTCCGGTGGGTGCGCTTCGGCGAGAGGTCCGTCCCCGTCTCGAAGCTCCCCAGCCCGTAGACCCTCGACGGATCGTCCTTGACCTTCTTTGCCTCCGCCGTGAATTGCTCAACGGTCACACCGGGCTTCAGCAAGACCATCACGGTGCTTCGTTCCCTGCTCGACACGTTCTTGAAGACGAACTGCGTGGGGCCGGCTTTGAGGCCCTCCCCGCCGGTGACAGCGAATCTGCCGCCTCCCTGGACGGACACGTTGACCGTCGGGGGTGCGGCCTGAGCGATGACGACCGCGGCTGTGGCCGATACCGCCAGGGCGCCGGCGAGCGCCGCCACGTGGGCGCGCCGCACGCGTGAGAACCGGGCTTTGAGAGTCTGCATTCGGGGGAATCTCCTTGTCGGGGTCGCGCCGGCGGCTGCCGCGAGCGGTCCACAGTGGCTGGACCACCGCAACCTACACCGGGTCGGACCGGGTTGCCAGCGCTCAACCGCGGGGCGACGCCGGCCGATGCATACGGGCGTGAGCGTCAACGACTTCGTCCTCGTCCAGGGCCTGCGCGACACTCGCTCGACCCTCGAGGCGTGGAACCGCGAGCCCTGGAAGGTCCTGCGGGAGTGGCTCACCGGGAGCCTGGCGATAGCCCTGCTGCTGTTGTGGGCGGTCTACGCCGTGGCGAAGTTCTCGACCCCCGACGCCACGCTGCTGACGCTCTCGGGCATCAACCGCGCGGGCACGCTGGGCGATGTCGCGCACGTGCTGTACCGAAACTCGCTCGTGCTCGCGCTTCACGCGATGGCCTGCGTGGCGGGCTTCATCGCCGGCAGCTCCCTCCCCCACTCGGCAGCACGGCGGACCGGGGTCTCGCGCTGGGTGCACGAGAAGGCCGGCCCGCTCGCGATCGCGTTCGTGGTCTGCGCGACGCTGTTCTCGCTGTCGACGCAGGCCTACGCGCTCGGCGGCACCGCGGCATCGCTGGCCCCGCAGCTCGGCCTGACGCCGGGCGTGCTTCTGCTCGGGATCGCCCCCCACGCGCTGCCTGAGCTGGTCGCGCTCTTCCTCCCGCTGGCGGCGTGGACCATCGCCAGCCAGAGGGGCGAATGGCACAAGCTGCTCGCGGCCACGTTCGTAACGGTCGCGATCGCCGCGCCCGTGGTGATCCTGGCCGCCTTCGTCGAGGTCTACGTCTCGCCGCGACTGCTCCTGGCCCTGTCCGGGTAGCGAAACGGCCCCGCCGAGGCGGGGCCGTTCGAACTTCAGGGTGCTGACCCGGTCGCTATCTCCTCACCTCGAGCAGGGCGAGCTGTCCTTGACCGTGGTCGTACTCGCGTCGTAGGTCCACGTACCCGTCACGACCCACTTCCTGCTGCTCGGGCAGGTCGGGGTGGTGAGGAGGAAGTCGCTCCCCTTCTTGATCGCGCTGATCTTCAGCGTGACCTTCGTGAGAATGGCCTCGCCGTAGGGGGTGGGCTGAACGAGCTTCGGCGGCACTATCGTTATCACGTTCCGCCTGATGGTCGACTTGATGACGAACGGGTTGCCCGCCTCGCCGGGCTTCGGCGCGATGTATGTCAGGAGCGCGCCCTTGGCGTTGAACTGCGTCAGCGTGACGTTCACCGGGTCGAGCGCTGGCAGGCCGGTCACGGCCTCGGCCTCACCGGAGCCGATCTTGCTCCTCGACGGGCAGCCGGCCGGGCCCTGAGCCTGCAACTTCGCCTGGCTGCAGGTCGGGCGCACCGAGCTGTCGTGCTTGAAGCCGCTCGGGAACTTCAGGACGATCTTGCGGGCGGCCTTCGGCTTGCCGGTCGCATCCTTCGTGCCGGCGTTGTCGAACCGGACGTTGATGCCGGTGTTGGCCTTCGGCCGCTTGGTGGTCCAGTCGAGATTGAACTCCTGCCCCTGGTTGATCGCGGCGGTGGCTACGCCGGCGACGGCAAGGGCAAGCGCACCCACAAGGGCGGCGAGTAGGAACTTACGCACAAATCCTCCTTAGAAAACGGAAAAACGGGGGCTGGAGGGCCAGATCGGGGGCTAGCCTACACGGCTTTCACACCGCGGTGACCCCGGCTGCGCTCCAGCGTCAGCACCATGACGTTCCCCGCCGACGCGGGGATACAGGCGCACGAACACGCTGTGCGCTCGAAAGTTGCGCAGGCCGCTAGCCGCGCCCGAAGCGCCGCTCGACTCCGTCGAGCAGCGTCCAGTTCCCGCGCAGCGCGGCCTCGGCAATCGCGAGTAGCCGCTCGTGGTCCGCGCCGTCGAGCTGGTCCTCGATGAGGCCCCGGGACTGCGCGGCGTGCTCATGGTCGAGCTCGGCGTGCAGGCGGAAGTACTCGGTGGGCGGCCCGGCGCGCAGGCCGTAGTGGCGGG
>JBKPHS010000049.1:0-14928 GCA_046729975.1 Actinomycetota bacterium | reverse complement strand
GCCTCCCGCGTGTAGGTCGCCGCGTCCGTTCCGGTCATCGCGGCCATCTCCGCGACAGGTCCCTGGTCGGCTTCCAGCACCGGCTTCACGTCGAGCGAGCGGTAGTTGTATTCGATGGTTCCCTCGCGCTGCTGCTCTTCGGTGTACGAGGCGCTGAAGTCGTAGTTGAAGTCGCTGCCGAGCGAGGACGCCCACGGGAAGCTCCATCCCACCCGGCGCTTGTAGGCCTGGAGCTTGTCGAGCGGTGCGCGCGACACGGCCGTCATCGCCACGTCGTGGTTCTCGAGGTGGACGACGAAGCCGTTGAACCCGTCCGCGATCGCCGAGCAGGCGGGACAGCCCCCCGTGTACTCCGGCCCGAACATGAAGTGGTAGACGAGGAGCTGCGAACGACCCTTGAAGAGGTCCGCCAGTGACGCGGTGCCGTCGTCGGTGTCGAAGCGATAGTCCTTCTCGATCCGCACCCAGGGGAGCTCCTGCCGTTGCCGAGCCAGCTCGTCGCCGCGCCGGGTCAGCTCCTTCTCGGCCTCGAGCAGCTCGACTCGCGCCGCAAGCCACTCCTCACGTGTTCCGGTCCCGTGCTCGGTCATGTGTATCCCTCCTCTGCGAGCTCGCTACGCCACCCCCAAAGCTAGCCGCGGGAGCCCGGCGGCCAGGTCCCGAGCGGTGCGCCGATTTCCCACTCGTGGCCGAACGGGTCCATGATTCGGCCAACTCTCGGCGTCTTCGAAAAGTCCGGTCATGCGGGGTTGGGGCGAACCGGACATACTCGGGGCGATAGGCGCAGCCGTCGTCCTCGAGTATCGACACGAAGGAGCGCGCGTGAGTGAAGTCAAGGTCACTGCCTCGGCGTGGGTCGTCGTCGAGCCGCCGAGCGTCCACATTGCCGGGTTTGAGGCTGAAGACTCGCAGGCCGGCTGGAAGCTGCGAGCAGAAGCATCAGTGGCGGACCATCTCGGCGAACCCGTAGCTGCTCGTTGAGCCGCACGGCACCTCGGCGCCGGTTCCGGACGTTCAAGGCGCTAGTAAGGCGCAGGCCCGCGATCAGACGACTGGTCACCGGCCCTCGCCGGCGTCACGATTCAGGCCGGATCTTCGTCGCTGTAGGGTGTGCGCGGTCGGCCCGGAACGTCCCGGCCGGCGAACGGAAGGAGGGGACCGATGGCAACGATCGTCGTCGGAACGGACGGGTCCAAGGGCTCCGAGGCGGCCCTCTCGGAGGGCTTCGACCTCGCCAAGCGGCTGGACGCGAAGGTGCTGGTCGTAGCCGTCGCTGCGCACGTATCCGACGTCCTGGGTGGCTCCGTCTACAAGGACAAGGTCAGCGAGCACCTGAACCGAGCCCGCGCAGCCCTGGACACCGCGAGGACGATGGCCGAGGAGGCCGGAGTCGAGGCCGAGTTCGAGGTCTTCGAGGGCGACGCGGCCGAGGAGATCGCGATGATCGCCGAGAGCCGGGACGCCGACCTCGTCGTCGTCGGGACCCGGGGCCACGGGGGCATCGCCGGCTCGCTTCTCGGAAGCGTGTCGGCCGACGTCGTCCGCCGGTCGAAGAGGCCGGTGGTCGTCGTCCACGAACCGAGCTAGCGACCGGCAAGAGGCCGGCGGGCGCCCGGGTGGCCGAGTCGTACTACGCGGCCCGAAGCCGCCGCGACCCCGCCTGGCGCCGGGCCGCGATCGCCGCAACCGGCGAGCGCAAGCGCCGCCGCCGCGAACGCGACCCCGAGGCGTTCCGCCTCGCCCACCATGAGGAGCAGCGCCGCTGCTACCAGAGGCAGACGGCCACCGGGCTCACGTTCGCCGAGCTCCACCGCCGCGCCGAGATCCACGAAGCCTTCCTCGCACTCGGCTGCTGCCTCGTGTGCTTCAGGAGGCTTCGACGGTCATGCTGATTGATTTCTAAGCGCTGGCCGCCACTCGCCGGAAGTCGACATCGTTGATGCTGACGCCGGGGGCTGCCCAGTTGCTGGCCGGCGGGGCTGATCGCCGTGCTTGCTCCTCGGTCTCGAACACGACGAACGAGAAGCCGTGGCCATCGACAGGCTCTAACCAGTAGCCCGCGACGAAGCCGGGAGCCGAACGGATCGCTGGCAGGATGTCATGCGTGAGTGCATTGGCTGCCGCCGGCGCCTGGTCCGGGTCGATCGTCAAGTTCACGAGTGCCGCGTGCATGGTCTTCTCCGTTTCGTGGAGGGTGCGTCTCCGCTGTCGATGAGCGCGTGCGAGCGTCGTCAGATAGGTGCCGTTTCGCATGACAGATCGCCAATCGCCACCTCCAGCGCAGCCAGTCGACGAAGCATCATTCTGAAACGCGTTCTTAGGCAACGGGCGGAGGCCCCCCAGCTTGAGGTCTGGGGCGAATTCCTGGACGAGCGTGGGGCGACGACCGGTTTCGCGCCTATGTTGCTCGGGCATCAGTAGTACAAGGAGGCCGCCTTCGGGGCAGGGGCGCCGACATGCATGCCTTTGTGAACCATGTGATGCAGCTCGACGTTCTCGCGCTCGAGCAGATTCAAGGGCTCCGCTGGGGGCCCGCCACCGCGCTGTTCGTGCTCGCTTCGGCATGGTGGGTCAAGGGGCCGTTGTTCGTGGTGGTCGCCGCGCTCAGGGACGTGAGGCACCGCCGCTGGCTGCCGCTCACGGCTGCGTGCGCCGGAGCAAGCCTCCTGCTCGCGTCGTTTCTCTCGGACCTCCTCAAGCAGCTCGTGGAGCGGCCCCGGCCCGAGCTCACCGACGGCTCGATCGACCCGGCGGTCGCGACACCCGACTCGCCGTCGTTCCCCTCGGGTCACACCACCACCGCCTTCGCGGCCGCCGTGGCGGTCTCGGTGCTTCAGCCGAGGCTTCGCGCGCCGCTCATGGCCATCGCGGCGCTCGTCGGCGTCTCGCGCGCCTACCTGGGGGTGCACTTCCTGATCGACGTCATGGCGGGAGCTGCCCTTGGCACCGTCGTTGGCCTCGGTGTCGGCCTGGCGGCGCGGGCGCTGGCGCGCCATCTCGCCCGCCGGCGGCCCGAGCCTGCCGCCGCCTGACGCCCGGCGGATGCAGATCGGCGGCGCGCCTACCGGACCGGCGACCATGCCCGGCATGGCGCACCGGCTGGCGCCGTCGGAGGTCGCGGCGCTCGTTCCCTGTCATCGCGAGGCGCCGCGGGCGGCCCTGCTCGCCGAGGTCGGGGCGCAGGTCGGCTCGGTGCTGATCGTGGACGACGGCGTTCCTGCGCCTGTGGGCGAGAGGATCGACCTGCCCACCGGAGCTCAGGTCCTTCGGCTGCCGGCCAACGCCGGCAAGGGCCACGCCGTGGCATGCGGCCTGCGGGCCCTCCTGGCTCGCGAGGCCGCGCCGGCGGCTGTGCTGGTCATCGACGGCGACGGACAGCACCCCGCCGGCGCCATTCCCGACTTCCTCGCGGCCGCGGCCAAAGCGGAGCTCGTGATCGGCGACCGGCTCGGCGACCAGCGGTCCATGCCGCTCGAGCGGCGGCTGTCCAACCGGCTCGCGACCGCGGCTCTGTCAGTCGTCGCGCGGACGGCCGTGCGAGACAGCCAGTGCGGCATGCGGCTTCTGCGGGGCCGCGCTCTGCACGAGATCCCCTATCCCACCGGCGGCTACGAGGCCGAGACCCGGCACCTCAAGCGATGCCTCGAGGCGAACGTGCGCGTCGCCTGGACCCCGATCCCGGCGCTCTACGACGGCGAGCCGAGCTCGTTCCGGGTGGTGCGGGACACGCTGCGGGTGGCCGGGGCGATACTCAGGTAGCGGGCGCGGGCGCACGCGCGCGATCGTCGCAGTCGATGCACGGCCGCCCGGCTGCCTCGCGCGGGTCGCGGAGCACGCCCGCGCGGACCCCGAGCGCGAAGGTGGCGCGAGCGCTTGCGTAGCCGAGGGCGACACCCGCGAGGGTGTCGAGCGGGAAGTGCGCGCCGAACATCACGCGCGTGAACGCGACCACGCCGACGTAGGCGAGCAGCACGGTGCGAAGCCTCGGAAACGCCAGCCAGACAGCCGCCGCGAGCGCCGTCGTGAGCGCCATGTGGCCGCTGGGGAACGACTCGATGTGGCCCCAGGTGCCGCGCAGGACGACCTCGGACCGCTCGAGCGCCTCCTCTGGGCGCGGGCGGTCCCAGAGCCCGTAGACGCTCTCGAGGAGCACCCAGGCGAGCGTGTTCGCGGCCAGCGCAAGGCCGGCTATCGCCAGCGGCCGCTGGCGCCGTGTGAGCGCCGCGGCGACCACACCCACTCCGCCGAGGAGCACGTAGTTGCGCGTATGCGGGTTGAGCACGTCCCAGAGGAAATCCGGGCCCGGGCCCAGCGAGTTGATCGCCCGGAATGCCCACTCGTCCCAGGACTGGGCGCGCGTGCTCGACAGGAGCAGGGCGACGACGAGAATGGCCGCGTACGTCCAGGCGAGCCAGTTGGCCCAGCCTGGCCAGCCGGCCTGCCTGATACGTGCGCGCACCGCGGCGGCTCCGAAGCCGGGCACCCAGGCGAGCGGGATCAGCGCCGCAAGCGTGGCGGTGGCCCCGATCACGAACAGCGATCGGTAGCTGCCGGTCACGGCGATCGTCCAGCCGGCTGCCGGCAGGGCGATCGTGGAGGAGATCGCGCGCGCCGAGAAGTACAGGGCGGTGTAGCCGCCGGCCTCGCCCGCCGGGATGAGCGACGTGAAGAGCGGGAACCCGAGCGTCGAGATCAGGCCGTAGCCGACGGCCGCCGCCAGCAAGCCGGCGCCCGCCGCGGCCGGCGACGGCGCCGCCGGGATTGCCGCGAAGCCCAGCCCCATCAGCGCGACGCCGGTGGCGAGCAGAGGCCACTGCCGGTCGGGATCGCGGACCCGGCCCGCGGCCACCATCGTCCCCGCGGTCACGATTCCGAAGGCCACCAACCAGAGCGACGCAGCCGCCGCGTCGATCCCGATCACACGCTCCGCGTAGAGGATGAAGAAGACCGGCATTGCCGCGTAGCCGAGTACCCACAGCACCTGTGCCGCGAGGAACGCCCGCACTCCCGGGCGGCCCGCCGCGCGGAGGTAGTAGCGGATGGCTCGCCGCTCGGTCCTCTCCGCCCGGGCGCCGGCGGTCGGCTCGCGGACCCGAGCCAGCGTGGGCGCCGCGAGTAGCGGGACCAGCACAGCGGCGAGGGCGAACGGCGCCCACGGCGCTCCGTCGACGAAGGCACCGCCGGCAGCGACGCCCGCCAGTCCGCCCGCGAGCATCGCGATCTCCTGGGCGGCGGTGGCGCGCGGTCGCCCTGAAGCGTCGAAGGATTCGGGGACCAGTGCGCGGTGCGCCGTCGTGACCGCGTTGAGGCCTATGTATGCCACTCCGCCCGCCAGCGTCAGCACCAGGTAGGAGCTGCCGCTCCCGAGCGCGACCGCCGCGAGCCCTCCCGCGGTCACGAGACTGCCCGCGGCCACGAAAGGCAGCCTGCGCCCGCGGCCGCGGCGGGCGCCGGCGCGGTCGCTCCACACTCCGACGACGAGCGGGACGGCGAACCCGGCCGCCGCATTGACGAGCATCACGGTGCCGATCAGCCCCGGCGCGTCCCGGACCTGGTCGAGCAGCACGGGCAGGTAGGTGGTGGTCACGGCGCGTGCGAGACCCGCTCCCACCGCGGCGGCGGAGAAGGCCACGAGGTAGGCGCGTCCGCTGGACGGGCGCGCACGCAGGCGGGCGGCGACTGCGGTGTGGGCCGTCATGCCGGTGCCGCCAGCTTCAGGGCTCGCCGCGCGACACGCAGCTCGACGGGACCCGTACCGAGGTTGACGGTGTCCGCGATCACGGGCGAGCCACCGTGCGTGTCGATCCGGACGCGGCTCGCCGCGAGCGAGTACGTGTCCGGCCTCGCGATGTGCGTGCCGCGACGCAGACGCACGAGCATCGGCACGATCGAGGCCCGGTTCGTCGCCTCGAGCGCAACGAGATCGAGCTTCCCGTCGTCCGGCAGGGCGAATGGTGCGACGCGCAGTCCGAAGGCGTAGAGCGGCAGGTTCGCGGCGAACAGCTGACCCACGCGGGCAGACAACGGCATGTCGTCCACCAGAAGGCTGAGGTCGACGCCGTCGAAGCGTCGCGCCGCCGCCAGCGCAGCCCGAAAGCCGGCGGCCACGTCCGCCGAGTTTGGTGAGTGATAGCCGGCCCTGGCGATCGCATGGAAGCCCACGCTCACGCCCTCCACGACCAGGCGGCGAGCCTCGCGGGAGCGGGCCTCGATCAGGTCGATCCCCCGAGCCGGGCGCTCGACGGCCACGCGCGCGGCCGCGCGAAGCTCGGTCGGGACTCCGAGGCTGCGGGCCACGTTGTTCGCTCGGCCGGCCGGCAGCAGGGCGAGCTCGGGGCGCGGTCCCGGCAGGTTGGCGGCCTCGTGCACGGTGCCGTCGCCTCCCAACAGCACGACGCGCCTGCCTTCGGCCCGGGCGAGGACCGCCGCGAGCTCGTCTACCCCGCTTGTCAGGTGTTCCTCGACGCAGGCGCCGCGGGCGATCAAGGCCTGCCGGGCCTGCTCGAGCGATGCAGCTGGATCCCGAAGGCCACTCGCGACGCCGTTGCCGACGAGCACCACGTGGCGCGAGACGCGGGACGGATCGAGGGGGCGCCGGCGGCCAGGCGAGACGGCGCGCTTCCGCGCTCTCCCCGAAGTGGTTGCACGACGGGCCAGCGCCGTGTGGTCCATCTTCCCTCCTGCGAGTCCGCTTTTCGTCTAGATCCGAGCCTACCTCACGCGCTTGCGTGCGCAAGGTTCTTCGCGTCGATTCGTGACCTAGATCACGGAGCGGCCGTTCCGCCGCTCTGGCCGCCGTCCTGCTGCGGCGGCGAGGCGCCCCCCGTCCCGCCCCCTCCGCCCTGCTGCGGCGCCGTCTGGGCGGGCGGTGTCTGCTGAGTGGGTGTGGGCGCCGGTGTCGTCTGCGTCGTATCGGTGTCGGTGTCCGTCCGGTCGCGGCGAGAACGGGTCGTATCGTCCGGCGCGCTCTCGCCCGGAATCGTGATCTGTGGAGTCGTCACAGGGGTGGAGCTGTCGCCGCTCGAGTTGTCGTCTCCGCCGCTCGCGACGACGACGATCAGCAGCAGCAGGACGACAGCGATCACGGCGAGGGCGGTGAGCCGGCGGCGCCGGAAGGTCGC
Organism: Actinomycetota bacterium; assembly: GCA_046729975.1. Classification (GTDB taxonomy): domain Bacteria; phylum Actinomycetota; class Thermoleophilia; order Solirubrobacterales; family Thermoleophilaceae; genus JBKPHS01. The sequence goes on along the minus strand of JBKPHS010000049.1, from coordinate 7,807 downwards.
GTCGTCGGGCCGAGGCGGGCGAGGTGGGCGGGGATAGTCGACTCCCACCCCCTCGATCCTACGCGGATCGGGCGGATGCGTCCCAGGCACGGGTACTGGAACGGGGCCGCGCTCGCTCGCCGCCAGGTTGGCCACAATTGCCACCGATGCGGGTTCAGATCGTCGATCCCTCGGCGTTTACGCCTCCCTACGACCATGCCCTATCGGCCGCGCTCGCCCGGGCCGGCGCCGACGTGGAGCTGGTCACGAGCCCCTTCCTCTACGGACCGGTTCCGATGGAAGACGGCTATCGGGTCACGGAGGCCTTCTACCGTCGCACGGCCGGCCGTGGGCTCCACGCGCCGGCTCGGAGGGCCTTCAAGCTCGCGGAGCACGTCACCGACATGCTCCGATTCCGGGGCGAGCCTCACCCCGACCTCGTCCATTACCAGTGGCTCACGGTGCCCGCGATCGACCGGCTCCTGTTGCCGGGGACCCGCCCCCGCGTCTTCACGCTCCATTACCCGCTCCCGCGCGGGAGTCTGGGGCTGGCGGGCCAGCGGCGCCTGCTGGCAGGCATGGACGCGGTGATCGCCCACTCGGAACACGGGGCGCGTCGACTGCGGGACGACGTGGGGCTCGACCCACGGCAGGTGCGGGTGATCCCTCACGGGGCGTTCGACTACCTGACCCGGCTCCCGGAGGAGCGCCCGCTTCCCGGCGCGCTCCGGACGGCCGAGGGTCCGGTGATCCTGTTCTTCGGGCTGCTGCGGCCCTACAAGGGAATCGAGGTCCTGCTGGAGGCCTTTCGTGAGGTCCGGGGCGCGGAGCTTTGGATCGTGGGCATGCCGCGGATGCCGGTCGAACCCCTCTACGAACTCGCCGCGCGCGCACGCGGCACCGTGCGGTTCGTTCCCCGCTTCATCCCCGACCCCGAGATACCGGCCTACTTCCGGCGCGCGGCCGACGCGCGCGTGCGCTTCGTGCCGCGGTTCGTGACCGACCCGGAGATCCCGGCGTACTTCCGCCGCGCGGACGTCGTGGTGCTGCCGTACCGCGAGATCGACCAGTCGGGCGTTCTGTACACGGCGCTTGCCTTTGGGAAGCCGATGGTGGTGAGCGCGGTCGGCGGGTTCGCGGAGGTCGCGGAGCAGCACGGGGCGGCCCGGCTCGTCCCGCCCGGTGACCCGACCGCCCTGGCCTCGACGCTCAACGAGCTGGTCTCGGACCGCGCGGCCCGCGACCGCCTCGCGGCTGCGGCGACCGCCGCCGCGCAGGGCCCCTATTCGTGGGACGCGATCGGCGAGCGAACCCTCGACCTCTACCGGGAGCTGCTCTCCCGATAATCCGGCGTGATGCTCGCGCTCGAGATCGCCTTCTGGGCCTCCGTTGCCCTGCTCGTCTACACCCACGCGGGCTATCCCGCCGCGCTGTGGCTGATCGCGCGCCTGCGCAGCCCCGAGCCGCCCGCCGCGGGCACTCCCCAGCCGCCGCCGGTCTCGCTGATCGTCGCCGCACACGACGAGGAGGCGGTGATCGAGCGCAAGGTGCGGAACGCTCTCGAGCTCGACTACCCGCGCGAGCGCCTGGAGCTGATCGTCGCCTCGGACGGCTCCTCGGACCGCACGGTCGAGCTCGCACGGGCCGCCGGCGCCGACCTCGTGCTCGACTTGGAGCGGGGTGGCAAGCTCGCGGCACAAAACGCCGCCGTGGCGCGTGCGCGCGGCGACGTTCTCGCGTTCTCGGACGCGAACGCGTTCTGGGAGAGCTCGGCCCTGCGTCGGCTGATCGCTCCGTTCGCCGATCCGCGGGTCGGATACGTCTGCGGTCAGGTCCGCTTCTCGTCCGACGGCGGCTCGAACCAGGAGGGGGCGTACTGGCGGTACGAGATGGCGGTCCGGGAGCTGGAGTCGCGGCTGGCCGGCGTGACCGGCGGCAACGGGGCGATCTATGCGGCGCGACGCGACGCGTACATCGTGCTCGACGCCTCTCGCAGCCACGACCTCTCGTTCCCGTTCGAGATGGTGAAGCGCGGGTGGCGGGCGCTGTACGCGCCGGACGCGCTGGCCGAGGAGCGGATGGTCCCGACCCTCGAGGGCGAGTTTGCGCGCAAGCGGCGAATGATGAGCGGGCTGTGGGACATCGTGCTGCGAGACGGCATGCTGTCGCTTCGGGGCTACGGACCCCTGTACGCGTTCGAGATCTACTCCCATCGCGTGCTCCGCTACGCGTCCCCGCTCCTTCACCTGGTCGCCTTCGCGACCAACGTCGCCCTGCTCGGCCAGGGCCTCGTCTACGACATCGCGTTCGGGCTCCAGGCTGCGTTCCTGGTCGCCGCGGCGCTTGGCCGGGTCGTTCCGCTGCGGCCTTTCAGGCTCGCGTACTACTACGTCCTCGTCACCTCCTCGATCGCCGCCGGGCTGTGGGACCGAGTCCGAGGCAGAGTTCCGAGGGCGTGGAAGAAGCCCGAGGGGACGCGGTGAGTCGCGCCCTCGACGTGGCGGTCGCCTCCTTTGGCCTTCTCGTGTCCGGGCCGCTGCTCGGGGTGGCGATGGTGGCGATCCGGCTCGAGACCGCGGGCCCCGCGATCTACCGCCAGCAGAGGGTCGGGAAGGACGGGCAGGCGTTCGAGCTCTGGAAGCTACGCACCATGGTCACCGGATCGGACCCTGTCGGCATCGGAAAGCCGGTGGCCGGTGATGACCCCGGCGTGACGCGGGTCGGAGCTCTGCTCCGACGGTGGTCGCTCGACGAGGTGCCGAACCTGGTCAACGTGCTGCGGGGAGAGATGGCGATCGTGGGCCCCCGGCCGACCATCCAGGCCCAGGTCGAGCTCTATACGCCTCGGCAGCGGCGACGGCTCGAGGTCAAGCCGGGGATCACCGGCTGGGCGCAGGTGAATGGCCGCGCGGCGCTCCCGTGGGACGAGCGGATCGAGCTCGACATCTGGTACGTGGAGAACCGCTCGCTGGCCCTCGACCTGCGCATCCTCAGGAGAACGGCGCGCCTTCTCGTCACCGGCCACGGTCTCTACACGGGCTAACCAGGCGGCAGCTCGTCGCGATAGGCCGGGAAGAACCGGGCACTTGGCTCCCAGGCCTGGTCTCGCCGCCGTCCCTCGGCTCGATGGGCCTCGACCAGCCCGGCGTACGCCTGCTCGTCGAGCACCCGCCGGCCCACGCGGAACGGGACGACCCCCTGCGGCGCAAATGCTCGCTTGTAGCGGAAGATGCCGTCGCCGGGCGCATACCCACCGCCGAGGACGACGCGGCGCTTGCCGGAGCGCCGCGCCCACAGGATCAGCTCGTGCTTGAGAAGGTCGTTCGGCCGCAGCGGGAACGCGGCTGCCTCCGTGCCACCGAGGAACGAGTAGACCGAGTCGGCCGACACCAGCGCGAGCTCGGTCGAGACGACCCGCCCGTCGTGCAGGGCATGGACGTAAGCGAACTGGCCCTCGAGCCGGCGAGCGATCCCCTCGAAGAAGCGGCGCGGGAAGTAGTAGCCGCTGCCCGCGCCTCGGCGGTCCATGGTCGAGCCGTACACCCGGAGGAAGTCGTCGAGACGCTCCCCACGCTCGTCCACCTCGATCTCGACGCCGCTGGCGCGAGCGCGCTTCACGTTCTTGCGCACCTTGTGCTCGAAGTCGCGCCACAGCTCCTCTGGCGTCGGGTCGAGCGTGCGGACCACGTTCTCCCGAACCTCCACCCGTTCGCCCGGATAGCGCAGCAGCGCCTCTTCGAACAGGGAAAAGCGGACGAACTCAGAGACGACGCCGGCGTCTCGGGCCCACACGTCGAAGGCACTCCAGAAGGCTTTCGCGTGCTCCTGTGCATCGCCCGAGAAGAACGCTCCGCCGTAGCCGTACGGCGTGGTGATGTCGACGACGTTCGCGCCCATGCCGCCAGCCTCGCGCGTCGCGATCGGCCGCAGCACGAACGGGTAGAGGATCCAGCCCGCCGGAGTCTCGGTGAAGGCGGCGAGCGGCTGCTCGTCGTCGCCGGCGAGCAGCGACAGGTAATCCGGGTGGGCGAAGACCTCGCGTCCCGGCCAGCTCGCGTGCAGCCGGCTCCAGCGCGCCCGCTCGCCGTCATCGCGGGCGTTCCAGATCTCAAGCACGGCCACCGCGCACCTGAAGCCTGCGAGTGATCCCGTCGAGCCCGGCCGAGAGCCGGATCGTCGTGGCGCGCCTATCCGCCCTCCGCGCCGTGCTATCCGGCATGTCCCCGCGGGGCAGGACGGCGAGCATCGCGCGAGTGGGGTCGAGCGCGCGCAGCGTGGCGCCAAGCGCCGGGTCGTCGAGCGCCGCGGCGTTCGTCACCCTGAACCAGGTCTGGCCGAGCAGCCCCACCCGATAGCTGCGCTGCGGCGCGTCGACGCCGACTTCCGAGAAGCCGAAGGCGTGGTGGCAGGCGGTGGCCTGGGCCCAGCCGCCGACCGGGGCGGCCGGCTCGCCACGACCGTCGGGTAGCGGCAGAGCCCACCAGTCGGTCGCCGGCCCCTCGCCAAGTCCCAAGCCGCGGTACCAGGCGAACGCCGGCTCGTTGTCCTCGAGCACGTCGAGGTCCAGGCGCTGCTGGCCCGGCCGGCGGGACCGCGCGATCGCCGCGGAAAGCAGCTGAGTGCCGAGCCCCCGCGAGCGAGCGTCCGCGGCAACCGCGATGTAGTTGAGAAACAGGCGGTCGCTGAAGTGCCGCATCTCCGCGAATCCGGCCAGCCGTCCCCCCTCGACGGCCACCGTGTAGGTCGTGTCGACGCCCCGCCCGTCGGCCTCGATCAGCGCGCGCACGTAGCGCTCGACGCCGTCGCAGCCGAGGATCGTCAACTCCAGAAACGTGGGCTCGAAGCTCGCGCGTGCCAGCGCGACGATCGCCTCGGAGTCCGCCGGAGCAGCCGGGCGCGGCTGGATGTCGTCGATCACGGCCACGAGGAATCCCTAATCGAAGCGGAGCCTCCTCACGCGCTCGATCTCCCGCTCATTCACCTCGCGCCCCATGCGGAACCAGTCCCGCAGAACCTCCAGTTCCTTGGTCGACAGCTTCGAAACGATCCCGTTGGCCTCCTTGGCCATCGGCTCCCAGATCCGCTCGGTGCGCTTGCGCGCAAGCGGCGTGAGCTCGACGAAGACGCGCCGCCGATCGCCGTCGTCGCGCACCCGCCGCGCGTAGCCCTTCCGCTCGAGGCGGTCGATGATGCCGGTGACGGCGGCTGTCGTCAGGCCGCTCAGCTCAGCAAGCGCGCCCGCGGTGAGTCGCCCGCCCTCGCGCTCGACGATGTCGAGACAGCGGACGTCGGTGCGATTGAGGCCCAGGGCGGTGTGAGCGGCGTCGTCGAACTTCTCGTTCGCCGTCCCGTGCGCGCGCATCTCGTAGAAGAGCTCCGCAATTACCTGGTCTCTCGCCGATTGTCTTGACACGTTGATATCTAGCCTGCTTAGATAGTAGCCCGCCGAACGAATTATAGGGAGAGCTCATGATCGAAGCGCAGGAATTGAGAAAGCGGTATCCGAGCGGGGTCCAGGCCCTCGACGGCCTCAGCTTCCAGGTGGAGCCGGGCACCGTATTCGGACTGCTCGGGCCGAACGGCGCCGGCAAGTCGACGGCGGTCAAGGTCCTCACCACCCTAGCCCGACCAGATGGAGGCGAGGCGCGCGTGGCCGGCCTCGACGTGCTCGCCGAGCCCGCTCACGTGCGTCGCACGATAGGCGTGGTGGCTCAGAAGTCCGGCGTCGACGCGGATCTCAGGGGCCGCGAGAACATCAAGCTGCAGGGTCACCTGCAGGGGATGCGCGGTCGCGAGCTCGGGCGGCGCGCGGACGAGCTGCTCCAGGCCTTCGGCCTCAGCGAGGCAGCCGGCCGGGTGGCGCGGACCTACTCGGGCGGCATGCAGCGCCGGCTCGACATCGCGATGGGACTGGTCCACCGGCCGAAGGTGCTGTTCCTGGACGAGCCGACGACCGGCCTCGACCCCGAGGTTCGCGTCGCGATGTGGCAGGAGATCGAGCGGCTGAACGCGGACGAGGGCCTGACGATCCTGCTCACCACGCACTACCTCGAGGAGGCCGACAAGCTCGCGTCGCAGCTCGCGATCGTGGATCGCGGCCGCGTTGTTGCGGAGGGCTCTTCCGCCGAGCTCAAGGCACGCCTGCAGGGCGACGCCGTGCAGGTCGAGCTCTCAGAGGGGCGAGCGAACCGCGCCGTGACCAATGCCCTTCGCGATGTGGCAGGACTGCGCGAGGTGGTCGTCGACGGACGATCGCTGCATGCTCGGGTGGAGGACGGCGCCCGCGCCGTGCCGGCGGTCCTGTCGGCACTCGACGCTCACGCGGTCCCGGTCGCGTCGGTGACCGTGGCGCGGCCTTCGCTGGATGACGTCTACCTGCGGTACGCGGGCCGCTCGTTCGCGTCCGCCGACGAACAGAAGGAGGCACGCGAGTGACAGCTCTCTACGACACCTGGGCCCTTACGGTGCGGGACCTGCTGCGGCTGTGGCGCCAGCCCTGGTTCATCGGCATCGTGCTCGTGCAGCCGGTCATATGGCTGCTGCTGTTCGGTGCGCTCTTCGAGCGAGTCGTCGACATCCCCGGATTCCAGGGGGGCGACTACAAGCAGTACCTCGTGCCGGGCGTGCTGGTGATGACAGCGTTCTTCTCGAGCGGCTGGAACGGCATGTCCACGATCGAGGATCTCGATCGAGGCGTGACCGACCGGCTGCTCGTGACACCTGTCAGGCGCTGGCCGCTGATCGCCGGCCGCGTGGGACAGAACGCCGTGCAGGTGCTGATCCAGTCGCTAGTGGTCGTCGGCATGGCGCTGGCGACGGGGGTCACGTTCGACGGCGGCCCGATCGGCGTCGCGGCGCTGATACTGGCCGCGGCGCTGCTCGGCACGGGCTTCGCCGCGCTCTCCAATGCACTCGCCCTCGTGGCTCGCAAGGAGGAGAGCCTGATCGGGGCGGTCACGTTCCTTCAGCTGCCGCTGACGTTCCTGTCCACCGCGTTCATGCAGGCGTCGCTGATGCCCGGCTGGATGGCCACGGTGGCGGACTACAACCCGGTCGACTGGGCCATCGTGGCGGGCCGCGAGGCCGCGCAGGCGGGCACGGACTGGGGCACAGTCGCGGGTTACTGCGGGCTGCTCACGGCGTTCGCGCTGGCGTGCATGGTGCTCGCGACGCGTGCGTTCCGGGCGTATCAGGCGCAGGTCTAGCGCTCGTTCCTCGGCCGGCGCCCGTGACCGGGGCGCCGGCCGAGGGCTCCCGGCTCAAGCTGTCGCTTTGGCAGGCGTCAGGGTCTTGCTCTCATAGCCGAACCGTGAGAGGTCCATGACGGGCCTGACCTCAATCGAGCCGGAGCCGAGCGGGACCTTGTTGGCCCACTCGAGGGCCTCGTCGAGGTTCTCGCACTCCAGCAGGCAGAATCCGCCGAGCTGCTCCTTGGACTCGGCGAACGGCCCGTCTGTGACGATCCGCTCGCCGTCCTGCCGGAGGTGGATGGTCGTCGCCGCCGAGCTGCTCTCGAGCGGCTCGCAGGCGATCAGGGCGCCCTTGTCGGTCGCCTCCTGGTCGAAGGCGCTCCAGCGCTCCATCGCGTCCCGCATCTCCTCGGGCGAGGCATCCTCCATCCCGCCCTCCTCGACGACGAACGACAGCAGGTACTTCATCGCTCCTCCTTCGCTCGAGCGGCGCGTTCTCGCCGCACCACCCTAACGACGAACGGAAAGCGCCGAGATCGACATGGCGGGCGGACCCTTAGCGGATCGCCGTCAGCTTTGACGACGGCCCCGACCGGCCGGCGGGGCCGGATTAGCCGCGCGCCGACGACACGGCGTCC
>JBKPHS010000048.1:0-4751 GCA_046729975.1 Actinomycetota bacterium | reverse complement strand
TGACGAAGACTGCTGATTTCCATGCCGCGCGGTCGTCCCGAGGACGGGACCGAGACGCTCGAGTTGGACGAGGAGGGGCAGTGTTCGGCGAGACGGCGCCGGCTACTGCTTCGCGCGATTTGCGCAAGCGACGGCCGCGTCACGCGAGACGCCTGCCCGTCGTCCGAAGCGGCGGTCAGGCGGTGCCGACCGGCTCGCTCGGGACGGGGCCGCCCTTGGTGACGTCGTGCGTGCCCGACGGCCGTGCCTCTGCGCGTCCAGAGCGGCCGATGCCGGCTGCCGCGATCGCTGACAGCAGCGCGAACGCACCGGCAATCGCGAGCACGCCACTGCGCGCCTGGCGTGGGATGCCTCGGCCCGCTGTCCAGGTGGCGCCGAAATCAACCGTGTCGCAGACCGCCGCCGCCGCTAGCCATGGCCGCGCCGAGCCGTCGTCGCGCGTCAGAGCCTGTAGGCCGCCGAGCCCGAGCGCGAGGTCGCGCGCGCCCACGCCGCGTGAGAGCAGCTGTGCGCCAGGGAGCCGCGCCTGCTTTCCAATCCAGGCCCGCTCCATGAGCTTCGGCTCCACGATGAAAGCGACGCCGAGGATGAAGCGGGTCAATGAGATGAGTCCTGCGAGAATGCGCATGCGTGTGGTCTAGCAGAGCGAAGCCGGGTTCGGGTTCCTACGGCCGCGCCACCCAGGTGAACGTTCCCGAGTCGCACTGATCCACGGTGTTGCCCGCCGCGTCGCGGGCGATTATCAGGCCGCGCCAGTCGCCGCTCGAGCGGCGCCGGGAGAGCCTGCCGTGCACGTCTATCGACACGAATACGGTCGCCGCGGGTCCGGTCCCGGGTGTCGTCTCCGAGAAGCGGCCGCCGAAGCGGAGGTCCCTGCCGACCCTGAGGTTGCGCACCACCGTCGTCTCGGCGTAGACGAGGCCCGAGGGCGAGCAGTTGGCCTGCCAGTGCAGCACCAGCTTGGTGACGAGCGGCGTCCGCCGCGCGTACTGCACGACGACCGGATGCCCCTGCGTGGTCTGGCCGCCGTCGACGAGCGCCAACGCCGCCTCCGGCGCGATCAGGGGGAAGGCGACGAGCGCTAGGACTGCCGCGAGCGCCGAACGCGTCAAGCGTGTCATCTGGGACCTCCTGTTGGAAGGGCCTGCATGCTCTGTGGAGCGGCGGCGGGTGTCAAGTAATCGTTAATCGGTAATCGGTGATCAGTACCGACTACCGACTACCGACTACCGACTACCGCCCGGCGGTACGCTTGACCCGTGGCGCTCGAGCCGCTCTTTGACGGTCACGGCCGGCGGATCGCGGACCTCAGGGTCTCGGTCACCGACCGCTGCAACTTCCGCTGCCAGTACTGCATGCCGGCCGAGGGGCTCCCCTGGCTCGAGCGCGCCGAGATCCTGAGCTTCGAGGAGATCGAGCGCGTCGTGCGGCTGATGGTCGAGATGGGCGTCCAGGACGTGCGCCTGACCGGCGGCGAGCCGCTGGTCCGGAGGGAGTTCCCGCGGCTTGTCGCCATGCTGGCGCCGATCGCCGGGCTGCAGGACCTCTCGCTGACGACGAACGGCTACCTGCTCGAGCGTGACGCCGACGCGCTCGTCGCAGCGGGGATCGGACGCGTGAACGTCTCGATCGACTCGCTCCAGCGCGACCGCTTCTTCCACATGACCCGCCGCGACTCGCTGCCGCAGGTCCTGCGGGGGCTCGAGGCGATCGCACGCCATCCCGAGGTGCGCCCGATCAAGGTGAACGCGGTGGCCATGCGCGGCTTCACCGAAGAGGAGGCGCTCCCGTTCGCGGAGTTCGCTCGCTCCACGGCGTTCCAGGTGCGCTTCATCGAGTTCATGCCGCTCGACGGCGACCAGGCCTGGACGCCCGACGCCGTGCTCACGGGCGACGAGCTCCGGCGGATCATCCACGCCGTGCATCCGCTCGAGGAGCTGCCGCGCGAGCCCTCGGCAACGGCGCGGGTGTTCCGCTTTGCGGACGGTCGCGGCGAGATCGGCTTCATCAACCCGGTCTCCGAGCCCTTCTGCGGCGACTGCAACCGCATCCGGCTGACGGCGGACGGCAAGCTTCGGACCTGCCTCTTCTCCATCCACGAGACCGACCTCCGGGAGCCCCTCCGAGCGGGCGCCGGCGACGGGGAGCTCGAGCGGATCGTGCGCGATGCCGTCTGGCGCAAGGAGCTCAAGCACCACGTCGGGGAGAAGGGCTTCCGGCAGCCGCCGCGAACGATGAGCGCCATCGGCGGCTGAAAGGTCCCGCCCGAGCGCGCAAACAGCCCAACCTTCGTGGCCGCGCGCAGTTTCCGTTTATGCAGGCCAGCGGGAAGGAGACCCCCCTTACGGCGTTGTTTATGCAGGCCGGCGGGAAGGAGACCTCCGGTTACGGCGTTGTCAGCGATATCCGAGACAGAGACCGAGCCCCGGGCGGGGCACGCGCCGCGCGCCAACAGGCGCCCGCTCGCGTTGCCCCTGCACTCCGCGCGCCCGTACGTGCGTGGGAAGTTCCTCTACCGCGGCGATGAGAAGCTCTATCTGCGCGGCGTCACCTACGGCACCTTCCGCCGGGAGGCGGGCGGCGAGGAGTACGGCGACCCCGTCAGGGTCGAGAGCGACTTCGCGACCATGGCGGCCGCCGGGCTCAATTCGCTGCGCACGTATACGGTGCCGCCACGCTGGCTGCTCGACGCCGCCGAGCGCCACGGCCTGCTCGTGATGGTCGGGCTGCCATGGGAGCAGCACGTCGCGTTCCTCGACGAGCCGGAACGGGTGGACTCGATCGAGCGGAGGGTGCGCGAGGGGGTTCGCGCCTGCGCCGGCCATCCGGCCGTCCTCTGCTACCTGATCGGCAACGAGATTCCGGCGCCGATCGTGCGCTGGCACGGCCGCAGGAACATCGAGGGCTTCCTCGAGAAGCTCTACCGCGCCGCGAAGGCCGAGGACCCCGAGGGCCTCGTCACATACGTCAACTACCCGACGACTGAGTACCTCCAGCTCCCCTTCCTGGACCTCGTCTGCTTCAACGTCTTCCTCGAGCGGCGCGAGCGCCTTGAGGCCTACCTCGCCCGGCTTCAGAATGTCGCCGAGGACCGTCCGCTGGTGATGACGGAGCTCGGGCTCGACAGCCACCGGCACGGGCTGGACGCGCAGGCCCAGAGCCTGCGTTGGCAGATCGAGGCCGCCTTCGCGGGCGGCTGCGCGGGCGCATTCGTGTTCGCGTGGACCGACGAGTGGCACCGGGGCGGCTACGACGTCGAGGACTGGGACTTCGGGCTCACCGACCGCGCGCGGCGCCCCAAGCCGGCGCTCGCCGCCGCTCGCGAGGCCTTCGCCGCGGTCCCGTTCCCGCCCGGCCTGTTGTGGCCGAGTGTCTCGGTGGTGGTCTGCACGCATAACGGGGAGGCCACGCTGCGCGAGTGCCTGGAGGGTCTCGACCGGCTGCGCTACCCCGACTACGAGGTGGTCGTGGTCGACGACGGCTCCACCGATGCGTCGGCGGCGATCGTCTCCGAGTACGACTGCACGCTGATCAGCACCGAAAACCGAGGGCTCTCGGCGGCACGTAACACGGGACTCGAGGCGTCGAGCGGCGAGATCGTCGCCTACCTCGACGACGACGCGACGCCGGACACCGACTGGCTCACCTACCTCGCGCACACGTTCAGGACCAGCTCGCATGCGGGCGTTGGCGGCCCGAACCTCGCCTTCCAGGACGACGGGGCGATCGCCCGCTGCGTGACCAACGCGCCTGGCGGCCCGACCCATGTGCTGCTCTCCGATGAGGAGGCGGAGCACATCCCCGGCTGCAACATGGCGTTTCGGCGTGCCGCGCTGCTCGAGATCGGCGGCTTCGACCCGCGCTTCCGCGCGGCCGGCGACGACGTGGACATCTGCTGGCGCCTCCGCGAGCACGGGCACACGCTCGGCTTCAGCCCGGCGGCGACGGTCTGGCACCACCGCCGCGACTCGCTGCGCGCTTACTGGCGCCAGCAGCGCGGCTACGGCGCCGCCGAGGCCGGGCTCGAGCGCAAGTGGCCGGAGAAGTACACGACCGGCGGCCACGTGACCTGGCGGGGACGCCTCTACGGCGACGGCTTCGCACGAAAGTCGGCGCGGCGGCGCTGGCGGATCTACTACGGGACCTGGGGCAGCGGCCCCTTCCAGTCGATCTACCACCCGGCCGGCCGGATGTCGGAGTTCATGCCGCTCCTGCCCGAGTGGTACCTCGTGATCGCCGCGCTCGGGGCCCTGTCGGCCGTCGGGGCGCTCTGGCAGCCTCTGCTCGTCGCCGTGCCGCTGCTCGCACTCGCCACGGGAGCCGCGCTCTTCCAAGCGATGTTGAGCGCCCTGAAGCCACACTCGGTCACGCCACAGGGGTCGCTCTTCGCCGAGCTGACCCTGCGAACGCTGACCGCGTTCCTCTATCTGTTGCAGCCGCTGGCACGGCTCGTCGGCCGGCTGCGGTCGGGTCTCACGCCCTGGCGACGCCGGGGCTCGCAGAGGTTCTCCCCGCCATGGCCGCGGACGGCATCCACCTGGAGCGAGAACTGGAGCGCCGCGGAGGATCGCCTTCGCGCGTTCGAGGCCACGCTCCGGGCGGCCGGCGCCGCCGTCCTCCCGGGCGGCGAATACGACCGCTGGGACCTCGAGGTCAGGGGCGGTCCGCTGGGGGCCGCGCGCATGCGGATGGGCATCGAGGAGCACGGAGGCGGCAGGCAGCTGGCGCGCTTCCGGATCTGGCCGCGGATC
>JBKPHS010000047.1:0-16815 GCA_046729975.1 Actinomycetota bacterium | reverse complement strand
GTCTGCATCTCGACCTCGTTGTGGTGCGCCTCCATCGCGTGGGCCACCGCCTCGGGCTCCTTGTAGCGCCGGGCAATGTCGCCTCCGACCAGCGCGTGCGGACCCTCGACCTCGTGCGAGACCGCCTTCCCGACGTCGTGGAGCAGGGCCGCGCGGCGCGCGGTCTTCGCGCTAGCGCCGAGCTCGTCCGCGATCAGCGCCGCGAGGTGTGCGCACTCGATCGAGTGCGCGAGCACGTTCTGGCCGTAGCTCGTGCGGTAGTGCAAACGGCCGAGGAGCTTGACGAGCTCAGGATGCATCGACCCGACGTTGGCCTCGTAGATCGCCTGCTCGCCCACCTCGACGATGTGCTGGTCGATCTCGGACTTGGACTGGTAGTAGGCCTCCTCGATCCGCGCGGGGTGGATGCGTCCGTCCTGGATGAGCTTCTCGAGCGTCAGCCTCGCGACCTGCCTCCGAACGCCGTCGAAGCCGGAGAGGATCACGGCGCCCGGGGTGTCGTCGATGATGAAGTCGATCCCGGTGAGGGTCTCGAGCGAGCGGATGTTGCGCCCCTCGCGGCCGATGATCCTGCCCTTGAGGTCGTCGGAGGGCAGGCTCACCACCGACACGGTCGTCTCGGCCGCGTGGCCGCTCGCGATCCGCTGCATGCAGGCGGAGAGGATGTTCCGCGCGCGGCGGTCGGCATCGCGCCGCGCCTGCTCCTCTGAATGGCGGATCAGCTTCGCGCTGTCGCGTTGCAGCTCGTCCTCGAGCTCGCGCAGCAGCACCTGCTTCGCCTGACCGATGCTCAGGTTCCCGACGCGCTCGAGCTCCCTGAGCTGCTGGTGCTTCGCCGCCTTGAGCTTCTCGGCCTCGCGATCGAGGTTCCGCCCGCGGTCCTCGAGCGATTGCTCCTTGCGCGCCAGCTCGGCGAGGCGCAGGTCGAGCGCCTCCTCCTTCCGGAGCAGCCGCTCCTCGATCCGGGCCACCTCGGCACGCCGCTCGCGCAGCTCGATGCCGGCGACTTCCGTGGTCGTCGCCGGTGCCGCCACCGGGGCTGGCGCGACGGACACGGCCGTGCCGCCGTCGCCGGGCGCGGGCCCGACTTGGGCGCTCGTGCGCTCGGCCGTCCTCGGCGCGCTGGGCGCCGCAGGAGCCTGCGCGATCAGATGCTGCGCCGGCCGCGAGCGCTGGGTCAGCAGCACCACCGCCACGGCAACCCCCGCTGCTACCAATGCCGCAAGCACGATTTCCATCTCTCCGGTGTCTCCCCACTCCGGCGCGTCCGGCGCCGGCATCTAGGTGTTGTCAGGCGGCGCGTCTCGGCTCCGCAAGACACCAGGGATGTGCTTCAGGCGGGATGTCGCGCCCCGGCGGGCGCGTAAGCGAACGGGCTAGGACGCCCTCCTACAGCTCCTTTCCGCCTCGTCCACTGCTCGCTTTCCGGTCGTAAGTCTCAAGTCTCGTGTGGTTCCAACCGCGTCTGAAAAACACCAATTTGCTGGCTTTTTGTCTCACGGCGACCGTTTCGGCCGCTCCCTGAAGACTAGCCCCCGACCCTATATCGCGCAACCGGTTGAGCGGATGCCCGCCGAAGAGCGGCTGAGACGGCGAAAACCGAGCATGGCAAGGAAGCAGGCCGTGACGCGTGCTCCGCACGCGAGCGGCCGATGACGCAGCCAGGCGAAGGTTTGCAGCCGTCTCAGCGGAGGCCCGGACGGCGGGCGGCGTATTTAAGCCGCCCGCTCCTCGGGCTGTTCGGCGACGGTGGCTTTCGCCGTGTCGCCGGAAGGCTCGCCGGCGTTGTCGACCGGCACTTCGACCACCGGCGCCTGGTTCGCCGGGGTCACTCCCAGGACCTCGTAGATCTTCGACTCGATCTCCTTGGCGATCGTCGGGTTCTCGCGCAGATATCCCTTGGCGTTGTTGCGGCCCTGGCCGAGGCGCTCGTCGCCGTAGGAGAAGAACGAGCCGGACTTCTGAAGGATGTTGTGCTCGAGGCCGAGATCGAGCAGGCACCCGGCCGATGAGATGCCCTGGCCGTACTCGATGTCGAACTCCGCCTGGCGGAACGGCGCCGCGACCTTGTTTTTGACGACCTTGACGCGAACGCGGTTGCCAACCGCCTCGACGCCCTCCTTGAGCGTCTCGATGCGGCGGATGTCGAGCCGCTGCGAGGAATAGAACTTGAGCGCGCGGCCACCCGGTTGGGTCTCCGGCGATCCGAACATGACCCCGACCTTCTCGCGGATCTGGTTCGTGAACAGGCAGAGCGTGTTCGTGCGGTTCAGGTTGCCGGCGAGCTTGCGCATCGCCTGGCTCATCATGCGCGCCTGGAGGCCGACGGTCTGGTCGCCCATAGCGCCCTCGAGCTCGACCTTAGGGGTGAGGGCGGCCACCGAGTCGATCGCGACGACGTCGACCGCGCCCGAGCGAATCAGCAGGTCGCCGATCTCGAGCGCCTGCTCGCCGTGGTCCGGCTGGGACACGAGCAGCTCGTCGACGTCCACGCCGATGCGCTTGGCATAGGCGGGATCCATGGCGTGCTCGGCGTCGATGAACGCGCAGATGCCCCCCGTCTTCTGGGCCTCCGCGAGCACGTGGTAGACGAGCGTGGTCTTGCCCGACGATTCGGGCCCGAAGATCTCGACGATGCGCCCGCGCGGGAAGCCGCCCACGCCGAGGGCCAGGTCGAGCGACAGGGCGCCGCTCGGGATCGCGGACACCTTCACGGCCGCGTCCTCGTCGCCCATGCGCATGATCGAGCCCTTGCCGAACTGGCGCTCGATCTGCGTGAGGGCGCCGTTCAGCGCCGAGTCACGGGCCTTTGCGGCCTTCTCCTGCTCCTTGTCCATCTCGAAAGCTCCTTGAAGTCTCTGGAGAGGACAAGCTAGGGGTCGGATCGGACGCGTTCACGGCGCGGGTGCGACAAGCTCGTGAAGCGGCCGTGACGGCTCTGCGAACGCGAAAGGAGCCGCGGCTTGACTAACCGAGGACGTGCCGCACGAGCGGCTCGTAGATCGCGCCCTGCGGTCTGAGAATCGACTGGTAGAGCGTCACCTCCGGCGCGTCGAACGGCTCCTGGCGCGGGGGCTCGGCGTCGAGCGGGTCGGCGATGCGGTCCCTCTTCACCCGCGCCAGCGTTACGTGCGGCCAGAACGGCCGCTTTTCGGGCCGGTAGAAGCGACCCGCCTCGAGGGCACCGGACGCCGCCGCTTGGACCGCGGTGGCGCGGCCGCCGTCGTCCTCGAGGTCGAGCGCGAACAGGCGCGGGCGGCGCGGCGGGAGCGGCTTGACCGCCCCGAAGGAGAGCCGTGGCGGCACGAGCCCGTCGAGGGCCCCGAACGCGGTCTCCGCGATCCGCTCGATGTCCTTCTCGGGCTGATAGCCGAGGAAGACGAGCGTCGCGTGCAGGGCCTCGGGGGCAACGGGTCGCAGGTCGTCGCGGCCCGCTATCGCCTCGTCGCGCCAGGCGGCGAGGGCGTCGCGCGGGCCGGCCGGCAGCTCGAGCGCCAGGAACAGCCGCGCCCGCGGGGAGCCGGGCCGCGCCCGGCGGCCCTTAGAGCGGGAATTCCTCGCCACGCAGCAACCGCCTGAGGAGATGCATGCCGACGGTCGTCGAGCGGTCGCGGACGTCCGCGCGGTCGCCGGGCAGGCGGATGTCGCGTGCCAGCGTCGCGCCGTCGGATCGCTTGGCGCACCAGCAGACGTAGCCCACCGGCTTCTCGTCGGTCCCGCCGCCCGGTCCCGCGATCCCGGTGATCGCGACGGCAGTGTCCGCGCCGAAGCGCTCCAGCGCGCCGTCGGCCATGGCCTCGGCCACCTCCGGCGACACCGCGCCGTGGCGCCGGATCAGGTCGGAGGGCACGTCCAGGAGGTCGACCTTGGCCTCGTCCGCGTAGGCGACGGCGCCTCCGAGCACGTAGTCCGAGGCGCCCGGGCGCTCGATCAGCCGAGCCGCCATGAGCCCGCCCGTGCTCGACTCCGCGGTGGCGATGCGACGGCCGCGCAGAAGGTCGGCGACCTGGTCGTCGATTGTCGAGCCATCGGTGGAGAAGAGCGTGCGCTCGTGGCGGCGGGCGACCAGGTCCCGGAGGGCCTCCCAGGCGGGACCCGCGTCCGGTTCCTGGCGCACCGCCAGCTCCACCTCCCCTCGGCGCAGGCAGGTCGTGATCTCGAGCCGGTCGAGGCCCTCGATCTCGCCCTCGGCGACCCGCAGCGTCTCGGCGATCTCGGACTCCGGGATGCCGAACAGGCGCAGCACGTGCATCGTGTAGTCGGCTCGGCCATTCGTGGCCGCCCGGAAGGCCGCGGTGTCGACCGCGAGCGGCCACATCGCGTGGAGCTCTCGCGGCGGCCCCGGCATCACGACCACTGTGGGACCGCTTCCGTCCGCGGGGGGAACCACGAAGCCCGGCGCGGTGCCGGCCGGGTCGATCACCTCGGCCCCGAACGGGACCAGGGCCTGCTTGCGGTTGGAGGCCAGGATCGCGTCGGGATCGAGGTCCTTCCAGCGCTGCATGAGCGGCTTCAGGATCTCGGCAATGCGGGCCTCGAGGCGCTCGTCGAGCTTCAGCGAGCGGCCCGAGAAGCGCGCGACCACCTCGGCCGTCAGGTCATCGGCCGTCGGCCCGAGGCCTCCGCTCGTCACGACCAGGTCCACGCCCTGGTCGGCCATGAAGCGGAGCTGTGCCTCCATGTCCTGCGGCCGGTCGCCGCAGATGGTCACGTGCGCGAGCTCGATGCCGAGCTCCAGCAGGCGGTCGGCGAGCCACGGACCGTTGCGATCTCGCACCCGCCCGGCGAGGACCTCGGTGCCGGTAACGACGATTCCCGCCCGTACGCTCATGCGCAGGGCCGCTGGCCCGGGGGCAGCTCCTTCCGCCCGCTGCGCGTGAAGTCGAAGCCGACGGGGTTCGGACCACCCTCGAGGGGAACTCGCTTACCGTTCACGCGGAGGCCGGCCGACTGCTTGCCGAGATTGATGCGCAGGCGCCTGCCCCTCCAGGTCTGGGGCTCGGAGATCGTGCCCTCGAACACCTTCTGGCCCGCGCCGTCGTCAAGGCACACGTACGTCGCGGTCACCGGGATCACGCGGAGCGTGACGCGCCGCGGCCGCTCGGCCGCCGCCTGCCTCCGAGCGCGCTCCCGGCGCTGCGCTCGCTCGCGGCGGGCCTCCGCCGACTGTCGCTCGGAGGAAGGCCGCCCGGCCGCCCCGTTCGAGCCGGAGTCGTCGTCTCCCCCGGTCAGGCCGAGGATCAGGAAGAAGACGAGCAGGCCGGCCACGACGACGGCCGCTATCGCACCGGTCCGTGGCGGCCGCGGCGGACGGTAGCCGCGCTCCGGCCGGCGCCGCCGTGGCGTAGTGCCGAAGGGCTGCACTTCCGCCTCGTCTGGCGGCGGCTCGTACTGCGAGCGGTAAGCCTCGACGAGGACGTGCGCGTCCAGGCCCAGATAGTCGGCGTAGGTGCGCATGAACGAGCGCACGAACGTCGGGCCGGGCAGCAGGTCGAACTCCTCGTTCTCGAGAGCGCGGAGGTACTTGGCCCGGATCTTGGTGGCAGCCTCGACCTCGGAGACGTCGATCTTCTGCCGCATCCGAGCCTCGCGGAGCGTGTCGCCAATCTGCTGCATGCGCGCCTATTCTCGCGAATAGCCGCGAGTAGTCAGTATTCGGTAATCGGTAGTCACGGTTTCCCGACTACCGAATACCGATTACCGATTACTCGTCCGCAGCCGCGGCCACGGGCTGCTCGAGCGCCTCGAGGACGCGCGGCAAATCGGACTCTGTGATGAGCACCTGGCGCGCCTTCGACCCCTCGTAGCCCGAGATCACGCCGCGCCGCTCCATCATGTCGATCAGGCGGCCGGCGCGCGTGTAGCCGATCCGGAGCCGGCGCTGGAGCATCGACGTCGAAGCCGTGCCCATCTGAACGACCGTGGCGATGGCCTCGCCGAGCAGGTCGTCGGCATCCGGATCGAAGTCGCGCTCGCCCTCCGGCTCCTCGGTCTCCACGGCCTCGAGCAGCTCCTCCTGGAGCTCCGGCTCGCCCTGGCCGCGCCAGTGGTCCGTCAGCTTCTCGATCTCCTCCTCGGTTATGAAGGCGCCCTGGATGCGCGCGGGCCGCGACTCGGACGCCGGGCGGAACAGCATGTCGCCCTGGCCGAGCAGGGACTCGGCGCCGTTCTGGTCGAGGATCACGCGCGAGTCGGTCTGCGAGGAGACGGCAAAGGCGATCCGCGCCGGGACGTTCGCCTTGATCATCCCGGTGATGATGTCGGCGCTCGGCCGCTGGGTGGCCAGCAGCAGGTGGATGCCGACCGCGCGCGACTTCTGCGCGAGCCGGATGATCGCGTCCTCGACCTCGCCCGGCGCGATCATCATCAGGTCGGCGAGCTCGTCGATCACGCAGAGGATGTATGGCAGCGGACGCTCGCCGCTTCGCGCGCGGACCCTGTTCAGCTCGATCAGGCTTCGCGCCCTCGCGCGGCTCATGATCGAGTAGCGCTCCTCCATCTCCTTGATCAGGTTGCCGAGCACGTTGGCGGCCAGGCGCGGGCTGGTGACGACGGGCGTGAGGAGGTGCGGGACGTGCTCGTAGTGGTTGAGCTCGACCTGCTTGGGGTCGACGAGCACCAGCCTGACCTCGTTCGGCGTGGCGCGGAGGAGGATCGAGGAGAGCATCGCGTTGACGCAGCCCGACTTGCCCGAGCCGGTCGTGCCGGCCACGAGCACGTGCGGCTGCTTGGCGAGGTCGGTCCCGATCGCCTTGCCCGCGATGTCCTTGCCGAGCCAGACGGTCAGCGGCGACCAGCCCTTCGGGGCCTCCTGGAAGACGTCGCCGAGATGCACGATCCGGCGGACGCTGTTCGGCACCTCGACGCCCACCGCCTGCTTGCCGGGGATCGGCGCGAGGATGCGCACGTCGGTCGCGGCGAGCGCGTAGGCCAGGTCGTCCTTCAGCTGCGCGACCTTGGACATCTTGATGCCGGGCGCGAGCCGCAGCTCGTAGCGGGTCACGTGGGGGCCCGCGACGGTGCCGACCACACTCGCCTCGACGCCGAAGTGGCCGAGCGCCTCGAGCAGGGCGGCACCGGTGCGCTCCTGCCCCTTCGTGTCGACCTTGGCGGCGCCGTTCGAGCGGTTCAGCAGGCGGTCCGATGGCAGCGGGTAGTCGAGGTCGTCGGCCTCGGTGACGCTCGACCGCCGGTTTCCCTGCGGCGTGAGCTCGACCTCTTCCGGCTCGTGCTCCTCGACGGGCTCCGGGAGCGTCTCGAACTCGTCCGGGTCCCGATCCTCGTCGTCGAGCGCAGGCGCCTCGACGTGAGTAGCCCGCACCAAAGGCTCGACCTCAGGTGGCACATGCTCCCCACCCGGCTCCGGACACTCATCCTGGGGGCTGGCGGCCGGGGGCTGGGGGCTGGCCTGCCCTGTAACCAGCGCAGCGAACTCACTCGTAGACTGGCGAACGCGCCGCGTCGTGGACGTGACGCTCTCGTGGGTGGCGCGCATGATGCCCGCCACGGAAGCGCCGGTCAGGAGCAGGACGCCCCCGAGGATCAGGAAGACGAACAGGATGTGCGCGCCGAAGTCCTGGAACAGCGTCCTCGCAACCCAGTAGAGGGCGTCGCCGGTGGCGCCGCCATGCTCGCGGAAGTACTCGGGCCGCATGAAGCCGTCGCGCGGCGGGTCCTCGGGGCCGAGTCCGAAGGACCCCGCGGCAAGCCCGAGCATGAGCCCCAGCAGGAGGCAGGCGGCCCCGGACTTGAACGGTCTCACGGACGGCAGCATCGGCTTCAACACCAGCACGGCGCCGGCCCCGAAGAGCGCGATCGGCGCGAGATACCCCACGCCGCCGAACAGGAAGACGAAGCCGTCGGCCATGGCCTCCCCCACCTTGCCGCCGTCCCAGCCGAGGTAGAAGACGAACGCGAAGAAGGCGGCGAGCGCAACCAGGCCCAGGCCGATCAGGTCGAGATGCCGCTGCTCAAGCACCGGCATCTCCGGCCACTCGAACGACGAGCGGCGCGCGCGGGAGCGGCGCTTTCCGGAACGGCTTGGACGGCGGCTGGCCATGGCTAGCGCGAGTTCCTTCGACGCCTGACGCCCCGACCCTGCCGCCCGGCCGTCCTACCATCTCATTCATGAGCCAGAAGCCACGTGTTCTGGTGGTCGAGGACGACGCGGACATCGCCGGAGCGCTGCGGCGCTCGCTCAGGCTGGAGGGCTATGACGTGCGGCTCGCCGAGGACGGCGTGAGCGCCCTCGAGGAATCGACGCTCTTCGAGCCGGACGCCGTCGTCCTGGACCTCGCGCTGCCCCGCCTCGACGGCGTTGAGGTGTGCCGCCGCCTTCGTGACAGTGGGGACGTGCCGATCCTCATGGTCACCGCGCGCGACGCGCTCGACGACCGCATCGAGGGCCTCGACTCCGGCGCCGACGACTACCTCGTCAAGCCGTTCGAGCGTCAGGAGCTGCTGGCCAGGCTGCGGGCCCTTCTGCGCAGGCGGCCGCCCCGTGGCAGCGCCTTCCTGACGGTCGGCGACCTGCGCCTCAACCCGGACACGCGCGAGGCTCGGCGCGGAGAGCGGAACCTCGACCTGACAACGCGCGAGTTCGAGCTGCTCGAGTACCTGATGCGCAACGAGCGCCTCGTGCTCTCGCGCGAGCGGCTGCTCGAGGACGTCTGGGGTTACAACGTCCTGGTCGAGACCAACACCGTCGACGTCTTCGTATCGAACCTCCGTCGCAAGCTGGAGGAGGGCGGCGAGCCGCGAGTGCTGCACACCGTGCGCGGCGCCGGCTACGTGCTGCGGGCACCGTGACCCGGCGCTTCTACCGCCTCCCCGTCCGCTGGCGCCTGGCCGTCACGTCGGCCGGTCTCACGTTCGCGATCCTGCTGCTGTTCGCGGTCGTCATCGGGATCGTCAGCGCGCGCCAGCTGCGCAACGACTTCGACGACGAGCTGCAACTCGCCGCGGCCGACGTCCAGCAGGAGATGCGCGTGCGCGGGACCTTCACCGGCGAGCTGGAGTTCTCCGTGCCGACCGACATCCTCGACGCCGCGGCGGCCGGCGACGCCGCCATACGGGTGGTCACGCCGGACGGCCGGGTCATCAGGCAGACCGAGAACGCCCCGAACCTCGGGCCGCCGAGCGAGACGGTGCACGACGTCGGTGACTACCGCGCCGTGTCTCGACCGCTGTTCGCGCAGATCCCCGGTGAGCCGGCGGCCTTCGTCCAGTACGGGAAGCCCCGCGACAGCCTCACCGAGACGGTCGCGCGGCTGCGACTCCTCCTGGTGCTCGGCGTCCTTGCGGGATCCGGCCTGGCGCTGCTCGCGGGCCTGGCCGTCGCCCGCCGGGCGATGGGGCCGATCGCCGAGCTGACGCAGGCCGCGAAGGACATCGCGCGCACACGCGACCCCGGCGTGCGGCTGCCCCAGCCTGCCGCGGACGACGAGGTCGCGGACCTGGCGCGGACGCTCGAGGACATGCTGATGGCCCTGAACGACGCCCGCGGCGAGACCGAGGCCGCGCTGACCCGCCAGCGCGAGTTCGTGGCCGACGCCTCTCACGAGCTGCGCACCCCGCTGACGAGCATCCTCGCGAACCTGGAGCTGCTGGAGGGGGACCTGCGCGGCGAGGACCGCGAGATCGCCGCCTCGGCGCTGCGCTCCTCCAAGCGCATGCGGCGGCTGGTCGCCGACCTGCTGCTGCTGGCCCGGGCCGACGCCGGACGCCGTGCGACGCCCGAGGCGACGGACCTCGGCGCGGTTCTCGGCGAGGCGGTGGCGGAGGTCGCGCCCGTGGCGGGCGACCACGACCTGTCGGTCGACGTGGAGCCGGGCGTGGTGGTCGACGGCGCGCCCGACGACCTCCACCGGCTGGCGCTCAACCTGATCGAGAACGCGGTCGCCCACACACCGCCCGGAACCGAGGTCCGCGCGTCGGTTCGCCGCGACGGCTCGGCCGCCGTGCTGCAGGTGGCGGATACCGGACCGGGCGTGCCCGACGAGCTCGGAGAGCGCGTCTTCGAGCGCTTCGTGCACGGGATGAACGGCGCCGGCGCGGTGGCGGGCACGGGAAGCGGCCTCGGGCTCGCCATCGTGCGCGCGGTGGCCGAGACCCACGGCGGCACGGTCGAGCTCGCGCGCTCCCAGGAGGGC
This sequence comes from Actinomycetota bacterium, assembly GCA_046729975.1. Lineage (GTDB taxonomy): Bacteria > Actinomycetota > Thermoleophilia > Solirubrobacterales > Thermoleophilaceae > JBKPHS01. The sequence continues at coordinate 6,664 of JBKPHS010000047.1, read as the reverse complement.
GGCAGCCGCTTCGTCGTGAGGCTGCCCGCTGCGCCCGCGGGGGATCAGACCTCGACGACCACCGGCAGCACCATCGGCCGCCGCCTCAGCCGCTCGTAGACGAAGTGCGCGACGTCGTCGTGCAGGTGCTGCTGGAGCAGGTCGATCTCGCGTATCTCCTCGTCGGCTGAGCGCGCGAGGGAGTCCTCCACGGCCTGGCGGATCTCGGGGACGAGCCCATCGTCCTCGGCGAACGGCACGCCGCGAAAGATGATCTCGGGCGGCGCGACCGAGCGACCGTCCTGCTCGGAGATCGTCGCCACCACGATGAAGATGCCGTCGGCCGAGAGCATCCGCCGGTCGCGCAGCGCCACGTCCTCGATGTCGCCGACGTCGACGCCGTCGACGAAGATGAGCCCCGCCTGCTCCGGCTCGCCGAAGCGGGCGCCGCGGGTGTCGATCTCGAGCGGCAGGCCGTTCTCCCCGCGGAAGACGTCCTCGGGCGCGATGCCCACGGCTTCGGCAAGCTCGGCGTGCAGCCGGATCCGCCGGTGATCCCCATGAATGGGAAGCACGTAGCGCGGGTGCGTCAGGTTGATCATCAGCTTGGTCTCCTCCGCGTAGCCGTGGCCCGAGGCGTGGATTGGGGCGTCGCGCGGCGTGATCACATCGGCCCCGAGCTGGTAGATGCGATCGATCGTCTCGTTCACCGCGCGCTCGTTGCCCGGGATCGGCGTGGCCGAGAAGATCACGACGTCGCCCTCGTGCAGGTCCACGTTCGGGTGGTCACGATGCGCCATGCGGCGGAGCGCCGAAAGCGGCTCGCCCTGGCTGCCGGTGGAGATGACGATCAGCTTGTGGTCGGGGAAGTCCTCGATCTCCTTCGGCCCGACGAGGATGCCCTCGGGCACCTCGATGTGCCCGAGGTTGCGGCCGATGTTCACGAACTTGCGCATCGAGCGCCCGACGAGCGACACCTTGCGTCCGAGCGCGGCGGCGCCGTCGATCACCTGCTGGACGCGGTGGATGTTTGACGCGAAGCAGGTAACGACGATGCGGCCGTCGCAGCGGGCGAAGACCTGCTCCAGCTGCGGCCCGACACTCGACTCGGACGGCGCGATGCCGGGCCGGTCGACGTTGGTCGAGTCGCCACACAGAAGGAGCAGCCCGTCGCGCCCCAGCTCGGCCAGGCGCGCGACGTCGGCGGGCTCGCCGTCCACCGGCGTCTGGTCGAACTTGTAATCGCCTGTGACGAGGGTCGTGCCGAGCTCGCAGGCCAGCGCGACCGCGTACATGTCGGGGATCGAGTGCGCCATCTTCACGAGCTCGATCGAGAACGGGCCCGCGTCGAGCTGCTCCCCCGCCCGGACCGCTTCGAGGGGCACGTCCCTGAGGCGGTGCTCGTCGAGCTTCGACCGCACCATCTCGATCGTCAGGGGCCCGCCGTAGATCGCCGGCACCGCGGTGGTGCCGATGTCTCGCAACAGGAACGGGAGCGCACCGACGTGGTCCTCGTGCCCGTGGGTCAGGACGATCGCCTCGATGTCGGCAGCCCGCTCGCGCAGGTAGCTGAAGTCCGGCAGCACGAGATCGATCCCCATCTGCTCGGGAGTCGGGAACATCAGCCCCGTGTCCACGACCACGATCCGGCCGTCGTACTCGACGACGGTCATGTTCTTGCCGATCTCCCCCAGCCCTCCGAGGGGGAGCACCCGCAGCGTTTGGCTCACACCGCGCTCAGGAGGCCGTGGCGCTCGAGCGCCGACCGGATGACCGCCAGCTCCTCCTCCGACGCCTCCACCATCGGCAGCCGCAGTCCTCCGACGTCGTGACCGAGCAGCTTAAGCGCGGCCTTCACCGGGATCGGGTTGGTCGTGACGGTGAAGGCCTGGAAGACGTCGGAGAGCGACTCGTGGACCTCCTGCCGGGCCTCGGGCTCGTCGATCATCCGCCTCATCTCGGGGCCGACGATGTGCGAGGCCACGAGGATGCCGCCCGTGCCGCCCTTGTCGAGCACCTCGGCGAGCACGTCGTCGTTGCCGGCCAGCAGATCCATGCCCTCGATCGGCTCGATGTCCTCGAAGCGCGCCTGCTTGACGGCGCTCACGTTCGGGATCTCGTCGGCGAGCCGGCGCAGCAGGTCGTTGGGGATGTCCACCACCACGCGCGACGGGATGTTGTAGACGACCACCGGCCGATCGGTGGCCGCCGCGACGGCGTTGAAATGCGCGATCACGCCGCGCTCGTTCGGCTTGTTGTAGTAGGGCGTCACGACCAGCACCGCGTCGACGCCGATCTCGGTCGCCTTCTCCGTCAGGTGCGCGGAGTGAGCGGTGTCGTTCGTGCCGGTGCCGGCGATGATCGTGGCCTCGCCCCCGAACTCGGAGACGGCCAGGTCCCAGAGCCTGTACTTCTCCTCGTCGGTCAGCGTCGGCGACTCTCCGGTGGTACCGCAGACGACCAGGCCGTCCGAACCATTGTCGAGCAGGTGGCGCATGAGCCGGACGGCAGCGTCCTCGTTCACGCCCCCGAGCTCGTCGAAGGGCGTGACCATCGCCGTGAAGATGCCTCCAAGCGCCATGGCCTTCGATTATCGCGGAACGGCCCGCCGGCTCATTGGAGCGGCTTGAACGGATCGGGGTTCGGGTTGGAATCTCCGCGGGCCGGCTCCTGCGTCTCGGCCGGCTGCGCGGGCTCGGCGCTCGGCGGCGGCGCGTCGCCAGCCGGGGGTCCCTCCGGCTTCGCGCCTCCCTCGGCCTTCTGGCTCTGACGCTCGTTGAACTGGGTCTGCGCTTCCTCCAGCTTCTTCTGCGCTTGCTCGGCCACCTGCTTGGCCTTGTCCATGAAGCCCATCGGGCGCCTCCTATCCTGAATGAGCGCGGGGTCACGGGGGGCCCCCGCGCTCCGCCTATTTCGCGGAGCGTAACCGGCTCGGCTCGTCCTGTGTCCCCTGCATAATCACGATCGCTCACAAATGGCCCAAGACACCGACTACAGCCACCGCACGACCGTCGAGAAGCTCGGCGTGAAGCCCGATCAGCGCGTCGAGATCGTCGGCGACATCGGGCCCGGGCTGCGCCGGGACGTGAAGGAGGCTCTCGGCCGCGGTCTCGTCCGCTCGGGCGACCTCGACGGCGCCATCGTGGCCGTCGACTCGCTCGACGAGGCCGATGACGTGTTCGACAGCTACCGCCCCCGACTGCGCGACACGGGCTACCTGTGGCTGATCACCCGCAAGCGGGGCCACGACAGCTACGTCAACCAGATGCTGCTCGTGCCCGGCGCAAAGCGGCGCGGCCTGATCGACAACAAGACCTGCTCGATCGACGACGAGCGCTCGGGCATCCGCTTCGTCGTCCCGCGCGCCCTTCGCAAGAAGGCCGCCGCTCCGGCCGGTTGAGACGGATCGCCCTGGCGGCCGCGGCGCTCGCGTCGGCGGCCGCCCTCTCGGCCTGCGGCGACGGGAACGGTGGTGAGAGCGCGCCGCAGGGACCGCCGGCCGCGCGCCACGGCGAGCAGCCGATCGTCACGTACCAGCGGATCGAGCGGGTCCGCGCCCGGCTGGTCGCCGCGTCCGACCTCTACTTCCTGCGCCGGATCCCGGAGGCCCGCGCGCAGCTCGCCATCGGGGGCGGCGGCTACCGCTCCCTGTCCGCCGGAGTGCGCCGAGAGGACGCGCTGCTCGACCGGGAGATCCTGGCGGCCTTCCCGGCCGTCGACCGGCTGATGGCGCGTGGCGTGGCATTCGACACGATGCGCGACCGCCTCTCGCCGCTGCTCGACCAGCTGCTCGGAGGAGCCGCCGCCGTGCTGATCCCGGCTAGCGCGCGCGAGGACCGTGGGCTGCAGGCCGAGGCGCTCGCTCGCCTGCTCAATGACTTCAAGGCCGAGTACAGCCGGGCGGAGCGGGCGAGCGGCCCGGAGGCTGTTCGGACGCTCGAATACGCCTACGGGCTGCTCGCGCGCGCTCAGAGCGTGGCGCGGGGTCTGTCGGAGTCGCTCGGTCCGAAGAAGGACCAGGTGACCGAGGGCATCGCCGGGATCCGCGACGACTCGTTCCCGGACAACCTTCTGAACCCCACGCCGAGGCCGGTGGCCGAGGTCGACGCCGCGGTCGGGAAGGTGCAGCGCGCGCTCCAGCAGCGCTTCGGGCTGCGCTAGCCACTACGTGACATCCGCCACATTGACAGGGACTGGCGTCGCTTACGATCGGTGAGTGCTTGCGACGCTGGCAGACGGGACTGCGCTTCGCATCAGGGAGATCCGCCCCGACGACAAGCCGCAGATAGCCGCCGGCGTGGCCGGCCTCTCGCCGCGCAGCGCCTACCGCCGCTTCCACTCTGCCAAGCCCTCGCTGTCCGCGGCCGAGCTGCGCTACCTGACCGAGGTCGACGGCATCAACCACTACGCGCTAGTGGCGTTGAACGGCGCGACCATCGTGGCCGTCGCGCGCTTCGTCCGGCTCGCGGACGACCCGCTTGCCGCCGAGGTCGCCGTGACCGTGTGCGACGAGCACCAGGGACGCGGCATCGGAAAGGCTCTCGGCCTGCTGCTTGCCGACGCCGCCCGCGCGCGCGGGATCGCCGTCTTCACGGCGGACATCCTGGCCGAGAACGTGCCGGCCCGGCGGCTGATGCGCTCGCTCACGCAGCGCCTCGCTGAGCGGCACGAGGGGCTGCTCGACCACTTCGAAGCGCCGCTAGCCCAGCAGGCGGCTTAGCCCTAGAGCAGGTTCTCGAGCCCGACGGTCGGCGAGCGCTCTAGCGTGCCGACCTTGCGCACCGCCAGCAGCACGCCGGGCATGAACGACTCGCGGGCGAGCGAGTCGTGGCGGATCGTCAACGTTTGGCCGAGGCCGCCGAAGATGACCTCCTGGTGCGCCACCAGGCCGGGCAGGCGCACGGAGTGGATCGGCTCGTGGACGCGACCCCCGGCCGCCTCGATCAGCTCGGCCGTGCGCTTGGCGGTGCCGGAGGGCGCATCGAGCTTCTGCTCGTGGTGTAGCTCGATGATCTCGCAGTCGGGCATGTGCGGAGCGATCATCCGCGCGGCCTCCATCATCAGCACGGCCCCGATCGCGAAGTTCGGCGCCACGAAGAGGTTCGCCGAGCCGACGCCCTCGAGCGCGGAGAAGTCGGCGCCCGTCGTGCCCATCACGCAGTGCACGCCGGCCTCCAGGCAGAGACGGGCGTTGTCGAAGGCGGCCTCGGGCTGCGTGAAGTCGACGACCACGTCGGCATCGCCGAGCACGTCCTGCAGCTCCGTGTCGAGCAGCGGGTCGGCGCGTCCGACAAGCGCCATGTCTTCGGCACCCTCGACCGCGCGGCAGACCGTCTCCCCCATCCGGCCCGCGGCGCCGGAGACTGCGACGTTGATCACGCCGCGGCGAGCGCCGGGTTGACGGGGTCGAGCGCCGCGCGGAACACTGCCTCGTCGCCGCCAACGCCCGCTGCGGACAGCCGCTCCGGCGCGTAGAGCTGCCGGGCCAGGCTCGTGACGTCGTCGATCGTTACCGCGTCGATCGCGGCGATCATCTCGTCGAGCGACAGCAGTGGCACGCCCATCAGGACGGAAGAGCCGAGACGGTTCATGCGAGTCAGCGTGGACTCCATCGAGAGCACCGTGCGGCCCTTGACGTTCTCCTTCGCGCGGTCGAGCTCGTCAGGCGAGATCGAGTCGTCCTCGAGCTTTCGCAGCTCCGCGCCGATCACATTCATCGCCTCGCCCACACGGTCCGGACGCGTGCCCACGTAGATGCCCACCTGCCCGGCGTCCACGAACTGGCTCGAGTACGAATAGACGGAGTAGGCGAGCCCGCGCTTCTCTCGCACCTCCTGGAACAGGCGCGACGAGCTGGACCCGCCGAGAAGCGTGTCGAGCACGCGGAGGGCGAACCGGCGCTCGTCGCCGCGTGAGATGCCCGGAGCGCCGAGGCAGACGTGGTACTGCTCGGTCTGCTTGCTGTGGAACCTCACCTGCGGCCCCGTGAGCGACACGGCCTCGACCTCGTTGGGGGCGCCCGCCGGCGCGGTGAAGAACCGCTCCCCGAGCGCGACCACCTCCTCGTGCTCGAGGCTGCCGGCAGCCGCGACCACGAGGTTCGGCCCCGTGTAGCGCACGTCCCTGTAGCGCGCGATGTCCGCGACGGGGACCGAGGAGATCACCTCGGCCCTGCCGATGATCGGCCGTCCGAGCGGGTTGTCGCCGAAGACGGCCCCGGCGAGCACGTCGTGGACCTTGTCCGAGGGCTCGTCCTCGTACATCGCGATCTCCTCGATCACGACCTGGCGCTCGGAGTCGATGTCGGGGTAGGTCGGCTTGAGGACCATCTCCGACAGGACCTCGAACGCGCGCTCGAGGTGCCGGTCGAGGAAGCGCGAGTAGACCGAGGTCGTCTCCTTGCCGGTGCCGGCGTTGATCTCGGCGCCCATGCCGTCGAAGATCTGGTCGATCTCCGTGGAGCTGTAGTTCTCGGTGCCCTTGAAGAGCAGGTGCTCGAGGAAGTGGGAGATACCCGCCTGCTCGGGCGTCTCGTTCCGGGAGCCGGTGCGAACCCAGAGCCCGAGTGCGACGGACCGGACCGAGGGGACGGCCTCGGTCACGATCCGCACGCCCGAGTCGAGCTCGGTGAGCCTGTGAGCGCCGTCGGTCAGCGGCGGTCCCGGCGGTAGTCGTCGCGCTCCCG
>JBKPHS010000046.1:0-18489 GCA_046729975.1 Actinomycetota bacterium | reverse complement strand
CAGACGATCCTCTCGGCCGCCAACGCGGTGGTGAGCCACAACAAGGCGCGCAAGGCCAAGGCGCTCTGGACCGACGTCGGCCAGGGGGATCCGGTGCAGATCCACGAGCTCGACGATGAGCACGCGGAGGCGCGCTTCGTGGTCAACGAGATCGAGCGTCACGTGGAGGAGGGCGGCTCACGCGACGAGGTCGCGGTCTTCTACCGGACCAACGCCCAGAGCCGCGTGCTCGAGGACATGCTCGTCCGCTACGACGTGAGCTACCAGGTCATCGGCGGCACCAAGTTCTACGAGCGCGCCGAGATCAAGGACGCGATCGCCTACCTCACGCTGCTCGTGAATCCTCAGGACGTCGTCTCGTTCCAGCGCGTGGTCAACTCGCCGCGGCGGGGCATCGGCGACACGACACAGGCGCGCATCACCGGCCATGCGAACACGCTGGGCGAGTCCGTCTGGGATGTCGCCGCGGCGCCGGAGAAGGTGCCGGGACTCGGGGCGGCGGCGGTCAAGGCGGTCGGGCGCTTCATGTCGACGATGGAGCGGCTGCGCGAGCGGGTGGAATCGGCGTCGGTCGGCGACCTGCTCGAGGAGACGCTCTCGGAGACCGGCTATACGGACGCGCTTCGCGCCGAGCGTACGATCGAGGCCGAGGGCCGGCTCGAGAACCTGGAGGAGCTCGTCGGCGTCGGCCGCGAGTACGACGCCACAGCCGAGGAGCCCTCGGTGGAGGAGTTCCTCCAGCAGATCGCGCTCTTCTCCGACCAGGACGCCCTTCAGAGCGACGAGGGCACGGTCACGCTGATGACCCTGCACAACGCCAAGGGACTCGAGTTCCCCGCCGTCTTCATGATCGGCTGCGAGGAGGGCGTGTTCCCGCACAGCCGCTCGGTCGAGTCCGGCGACCTCGAGGAGGAGCGACGCCTCTGCTACGTCGGCATCACGCGCGCGAAGCGGCAGCTGTACCTGACCTACGCGCGCATGCGGAGCCTCTACGGCGGCCGCGATTGGAACCTGCCCAGCCGCTTCCTCGACGAGATCCCGGAGGAGCTGGTCGAGCGCACGGGCGCGCAGGAGCCCCTCGCCGCCGCCACAACCTGGAGCCGCGGCGGCCAGCCGGAGCGCGGGCCGCGCCAGGCGCCGTTCGAGGGCGCCTCGTTCTCGGTCGGCGACGACGTGGTGCACGCGAGCTTCGGCGACGGCGTCGTGGTCGGCGCCGAGCCGGGCGGTGTCGTGATAGTGCGCTTCGCGGGCGATGGCTCCGAGCGCAAGCTGATGGCGGACTACGCGCCGCTCAAGAAGAAGTGAGCTCGGTCAGCGAAGCGACGATCATCGACGGCAAGGCCGTCGCCGCACAGGTTCGGGAGCGGGTCGCGGGCGAGGTCGCCGAGCTCGTGGAGGAGCACGGCGTGAGGCCTGGCCTCGCGACGGTGCTGGTGGGCGATGACCCCGCCTCGCAGGTCTACGTGCGGAACAAGCGTCGCCTCAGCGAGGAGGTGGGCATCGAGTCGTTCGACCACGATCTGCCCTCCGACACCTCGCAGCTCGAGGTGGCCAGCCTTCTGCACAGGCTGAACGAGGACGACGCCGTGCACGGCATCCTGCTCCAGCTTCCCGTCCCGCCACAGATCGACGGCGGCGAGATGACTGCGCTGATCGACCCGCGCAAGGACGTCGACGGCCTCACGCCCGTCAGCGCGGGGCTCCTGATGCAGGGCATGCCCGGCCTCGTGCCCGCCACGCCGCGCGGGATCATGGAGCTCCTGCGCGTCGCCGGCGCGGAGCTGGAAGGGGCGCGCGCGGTGGTTGTCGGGCGCTCGAACCTCGTCGGCAAGCCGGTCGCGCAGCTGCTACTCGCGGCGAACGCGACGGTGACGATGTGCCACTCGCGCACACGCGACCTAGCGGCCGTCTGCCGCGAGGCGGACGTGCTGGTCGCCGCGGCGGGTCGCCCACGGCTCGTGACCGCGGAGATGGTCAAGCCCGGCGCGATCGTCATCGACGTCGGCACGAACCGCACCGACGATGGGCTCGCGGGCGACGTCGACTTCGACGCCGTGAGGGAGAAGGCCGCCGCGATCACGCCAGTTCCCGGAGGCGTCGGTCCGATGACGATCGCGATGCTCCTGTCGAACACCGTCCAGGCCGCTCGCGCCCAGACCGCCGCGCCCGGCTGACCCCGGCGGTAGTCTCGCGCCCGTGGACCTCCGCAGACCCCGGCTGGGCGAGTGGATCGCCGGCGTCTCGGGCGCGGTTCTGGTCGGCGCGCTGTTCCTGCACTGGTACCGGGTCGACAGCCTCGAGATAGAGCAGCGCTCGGGCGCCGCGCGCGGACCGGTGGAGATCCCCGACGGGACCGTGACCGCTTGGCAGGCCTTCAGCGTCATCGACGTCCTGCTGCTGGTCGTCGGCCTCGCCGCCGTGGCGGTGCTCGTCGTGGCCGCGACCCAGCGTACGCCGGCCGTGCCGATCGCCCTCGATTCCCTTGTCGCGCTGCTCGCGCTCATCGGGCTGGTCGTGGTCCTGACGAGGGTCGCGAACGTGCCCGAGGAGAGCCTTCTCCGTGACCTGCCGGCCGGCGTGACGGTCACCGAGCTGGACGTGACGCGCCTGTTCGGCGCCTGGCTCGGGCTTGCGGCAACCGCTGGCGCCCTGGTGGGCTCACTGGTGGCGATGCGCGACGAGGGGCTCGGGCGCAGCGCGGGACGCTGGCGGCCGGGGGAGGAGTCGCCGGTCTCGGTCACCACGCTGCCACCGCCGCAGCCGCGCTCGGAGACGCCCAGAGGATGAGTGGCCGCCTCGGCGTGGGACAGGCCGTAGCGATCCTCGCGGCGGCCGCCCTCCTGCTCTTCATGGCGATGGACTGGTACTCGACGAAGCTCGGCGACGAGGCGCGCCGCGTGGAGGAGACGGCCCAGGAGCGAGGCGGCGACCGCAGCAGTGAGGTCCGGCGCTCCGTCGAGGAGCAGGCGCGCACCTTCGCGGAGAGCCAGGAGCGCAACGCCTGGCAGGCCGACGCCGGAATAGACCGGCTGATCCTAATCGTGCTGCTGTCCGCGGCGGCGCTCACCTTTGGCGCAGTGCTGCTCAGCGTCGGCGGCCGGGAGGACACGGCCACGGTCGCGGGAGCGCTCGCGGTGGCCGCGACGATGATCGGCGCCGTGCTGTTGAGCTACCGCCTGCTGCAGGAGCCGGGCCTCGACGCCACCACGACCGTCAAGGCCGGAGCCCCACTGGCGCTCGTCGCGCTCGGCGTGATGGCGCTGGGCCTCGCGCTCGGCATGCGGGTCGGCCAGCCGGCCGAGCAGGCGCCGAGCGGCTAGCCGAGCCGCAGGCGGCACCCGGCCCGCCAACCTAGAATCCGATCGCGAATGATCGATCGCGAACAGGTACTGCACGTTGCCCGTCTGGCGCGCCTCCGGCTCAGCGAGGACGAGGTGGAGCGCATGTCGGGCGAGCTGTCGAAGGTGCTCGACTACATCGAGAAGATCGGCGAGCTCGACCTCGACGGCGTGCCGCCCACGTCGCACGTGGTGCAGCTCGAGAACGTCCTCCGGGCCGACGAGCCCCGGCCGAGCTGGCCGCGCGAGCGGATCCTGGAGGGCGCTCCCGGGGCGACGCCCGAGGGCTTCCGCGTCCCGAGCCCGGGCGGATGAGCGACCCGGCGGCACTGACTGCCGTCCAGGCGGCAGAGCACGTGCGCTCGGGCGAGCTGTCGGCGGCCGAGCTGTTCAAGCTCTACCGCGGCCGCGCCGCCGAGGAGGAGCTGGGCGCGTTCCTCTGGGTAGCGGACGAAGCGCCGGAGCTCGTGCCCGACGCGCCGCTCGGCGGCCTGCCGCTGGCCGTCAAGGACCTCTTCTGCGTGGAGGACGTGCCGAGCATGGCGGCCTCGCGGATACTCGAGGGCTACCGGCCTCCCTACACGGCTACCGCCGTGCGGAAGCTTCAGGCTGCGGGCGCGCCGATCCTCGGCAAGACCAACATGGACGAGTTCGCGATGGGCTCGTCGAACGAGAACTCGGGCTTCTGGCCCGTTAAGAACCCGTGGGATCCGGAGCGCGTCCCCGGCGGCTCCTCGGGAGGCTCGGCGGCCGCCGTCGCGGCCGGGCTCGCCCCCTGGGCGATCGGGACCGACACCGGTGGCTCGATCCGCCAGCCCGCATCGCTCTGCGGGATCGTCGGCCTGAAGCCCACCTACGGCGCGGTCTCGCGCTACGGCATGATCGCCTTCGCGTCGTCGCTCGACCAGTGCGGGCCGCTCACGCGCGACGTGACAGACGCCGCGCTGCTGCTCCGCCACATGGTCGGCCGCGACCCCTGCGACTCGACCTCGCTCGGGCTGCCCGAAGAGGTCGAGCTTCCGAGCTCCGAGCGGCTCGACGGCCTGCGCTTCGGCGTCCCGCCCGAGATGACCGGCGAGGGGGTCGAGCCAGGCGTGCTGGAGGTCTTCGACCTCACGGTGGCGCGGATAGAGGAGCTGGGCGGCCTGGTGGAGCGCGTCGACCTGCCGCACGCGGCCCACGGCATCGCCGCCTACTACGTCCTCGCGCCGGCGGAGGCGAGCTCGAACCTGGCGCGCTACGACGGCGTGCGCTACGGCCTCCGCAGCGGCAACGGCGACCTGCTGTCGATGTACGAGCAGACGCGCCACGACGGCTTCGGCGCCGAGGTCAAGCGCCGCATCATGCTCGGCACCTACGCGCTCTCCTCCGGCTACTACGAGGCGTACTACGGGCGCGCGCAGAGGGTGCGCACGAAGATCGCCGACGACTTTCGCACCGCCTTCGAGCGGGTTGACTTCGTGATCTGCCCGACGTCGCCGACGGTCGCCTTCAAGCTCGGCGAGCGCACGGCCGACCCGCTCGCCATGTACATGTCCGACTACAACACGGTGCCGATGCCGCTGGCCGGCCTGCCTGCCATCTCGATCCCGGCCGGCCTCTCGCAGGGACTTCCGGTGGGATTCCAGATCGCCGGGCCGGCGTTCAGCGAGAACAGGATCCTCGACGCCGCCTACGCGCTCGAGCAGGCGATCGGCTTCGAGGGGGCCCCATGGCAGCGGTGACCGAGACCACCGGCGAGCGCCGCTACGAGCCGGTCATCGGGCTCGAGATCCACGTGCAGCTCAGCACGCGCACGAAGATGTTCTGCGGCTGCGCCCTGTCGTTCGGCGACGAGCCGAACACGCATACCTGCCCGGTCGACCTCGGGCTTCCGGGCACGCTTCCGGTCACCAACGCGGAGGCGGTGCACTTCGGCCTGATGATCGGGCTCGCGCTCGAGTGCGAGATCGCGCCGCGCTCGATCTTCCACCGCAAGAACTACTTCTATCCCGACCTGCCGAAGGGCTACCAGATCACCCAGTACGACATGCCGCTGGCGCGGAACGGCCGGCTCGGCGACGTGCGCATACATCGCGTGCACCTGGAGGAGGATGCGGCGAAGCTCGTGCACGCCGGCTCGAGCGGGCGCATCCACGGCGCCGAGACCTCGGTCGTCGACTTCAACCGCGCCGGCACGCCTCTCGTCGAGATCGTCAGCGAGCCCGACCTGCGCTCGGCGTCCGAGGCCGGCGACTGGGCGCGCCTGCTGCGCGCCACGCTCAAGCGCCTCGGCGTGTCCGACGTGAACATGGAGGAGGGGTCGCTTCGCTGCGACGCCAACGTATCGGTCCGCCCCGCGGGCGAGGCGACGCTCGGCACGAAGACGGAGCTCAAGAACATGAACTCGTTCCGCTTCCTCGAGCGCGGCATCGAGGCCGAGATCGCGCGGCAGGAGCAGCTGCTCGCGAACGGTGAGCCGGTCGTCCAGGAAACGCTGCACTTCGATCCCCAGACGGGCGCCCTGAGCCCGCTGCGCTCGAAGGAGGAGGCGCACGACTACCGCTACTTCCCGGAGCCCGACCTGGTTCCGCTGGCCCCGACCGAGGAGATGCTCGAGCGGGCCCGCGCCGCCCTGCCCGAGCTGCCGGCGGCCCGCGTGGAGCGCTTCGAGCGCGACCTCGGCCTGCCGGCCGACACCGCGCGTCTGCTCTCGTTCCGGTCGGAGCTCGGGGACTTCTACGAGGAGGCGCTGGCGGCCGACTCCGCCGACCCGAAGGCGCTCGCGAACTGGGTCGTCGGCGAGCTCGTCGCCCGCCTCGGAGAGGAGGACCCGGCCGAGTCGAAGGTCGAGCCGGGCGCCCTCTCGCGCCTCGTGGTGATGGTGTCCGCCAAGGCCGTCTCGCAGTCGGCGGCCAAGGAGGTCCTCGACGTGCTCGCCGCGGAGGGAGGCGACCCTGAGGCGATCGTCGAGCAGCGCGGCCTGGCGCTGGCGGGCGGCGACGAGCTCGGTGAGATCGTCGCGCGCGCGATCGAGGCGAACGCGTCGGCGGTGGAGCAGGTGCGCTCCGGCAACGAGAAGGCGATCGGCGCCATCGTCGGCGCGGTCATGCGGGAGACCACGGGCCGCGCCGACGGCGGCGAGGTGCAGCGCATGATCCGGGAGCGGATCGGCGCCTGAAGCCGGCTCGCTCCGCGGCCTGCTGACCCTGCGGCGCCTGCCGCCCCGGGTGGCGCTCTTCCGCGTGCGCGCGGCGCGGGCGGCGCGGCGGTCCGGCGACCGCTTCAGCATCGACTCCGCGACTCGCGCCGACGAGCTTGCACAGCTCCTGCGGCTCGCCCGCGGACGCAGGAATGCCGTCGAGCTGGGCACGGGCACCGCCTGGACCACGATCTCGCTCGCCCTCGCCGACCGCCGGCGGCAGGTCACGAGCTACGACCCCGTCGCCCGGCCCGAGCGCGAGCGTTACCTCGGCCTCGTCCCGGACCGCGTGCGGCGCCGCATCCGGCTGGTCGACCGTCCCGGGGCGTCCGGACCGCCGCCGAACGCGCCGCCGGCCGACTTCGTGTTCGTGGACAGCTCGCACGAGCGAGAGGAGACGATCGCCGAGCTCCGCGCCTGGCGGGACGCGCTGGCGCCGGGCGCCGTAGTCGTCTTTCACGACTACGCCGAGCCCGCCTATCCGGGTGTCGCAGAGGCGATCCGGGAGCTCCGCCTCCAGGGCGAGGCGATCGGCCACCTCTTCGCCTGGCGAGCGTATGATCGGGACGAGGCAACCTGAGGAGGCAGCGATGTCGCGACTCATCCGCATGGACGCGCGGGGACACTCGACGCTCGCCGAGTGGAGCGCCGAGGACCAGGCCGCCTACGACGCCGCCGTGGAGGCCTTCCGGGGCGAGCTCGGCGAGGGCTACATCGGGGTCGTGGACGAAGGCGAAGGCCGTGCCAGCCAGGTCTCCGACCTCCCTCGCGAGGCCGATCTCGTGATACTGCGCCGGCCGATCGCCGGCGGCTAGGACCCGGGGCGGGCGTGGCCGGCGAGGCGATGTCGGCAGCGGTGCTGCCGGAGCTCGCGGCCGTTCCGTGGCGCAGGCGGGCGAGCGCCGGCCTGCTCGCCCGCCGGGGGCGGCTCTGGACCTTCTTCACGGTCCTCCACGTGGTGCCATTCGTCGCGGCCGGGGCCGCGCTGGTGGCACTCGAGCCGCTCTCGTTTCCGGTGGCGATCGCCGCGTTCGTGCACGCATGGGTGATTCCGGAGCTGTACGCGTTCCGCGGCGCTGGCGTCGCGCGCCCGGCGGCGAGCCCCGGGGACGCGGCGGAGCCATTGGCGCAGGGGTTGCTCGGCGATCTGTTGGGCCATGAGCCGCGCGAGCTCCAGCGCCGCACCGGCCTTGCGCTCGAGCGCGGGCGACTCGGCACATGGCTGATCGCCGAGGCCGGTGCGATCCTGGTTGCCCCCGGTGGCCGTAGGGTCCACTGCTTCTGCGTGGCCGCTCAGGACCCCGACCTGCCGCCCTCCGACCGCATCGCGCACCTGCTTCTCGCGCTCCGGACGGACGAGCGGGGGTTCGCCACCGTCGCCAATCACGCGTTCGCCGGCGCGGCGTGGCGCCTCCGGCGCAGGCTTCCGGCCGAGATGCGCCCCGCGCTCACCGAGGCGAGGCGGGATGCGTCGCGGCCGACCGCGTAGCCGCGCGTAGACTGCGCCCGCGTGACCACGGACGGCCTGCGCTACAGAGAGGGAACGACCGGCGATCTGAAGACCACGTTTGGTCTCTCCGAGCGGGCGATCTACGACTCGGCCGCACACCAGGGCATCGTCGCGCCAGGCCCGGGACCGGCCGAAGAGGACATCCGCCGGCGCTGGATCCGCTACCGCCCGCTCGTGGAGTTCATCGAGTCGCTCCCCGGCGGCGCATACTGGATCTGCGAGAACGACGAAGGCGCGGTGGGTTACGCGCGCGTCGTGCGCTTCGGTCAGATGGAGGAGTTGACCGAGCTCATGGTCAGGCCGGATCTCCAGGGCGCCGGTATCGGGCGTGCCCTACTCGAACGCTGCTGGCCCGTGGACCCCACGCCCGATCTTGGCCGCGTGGTGATCGCGGCGGGGGCGCCGCGCGACCTCAGCCTGTACAGCCGCTTCGGCGTGATGCCGATCGCCGGCCACTGGCACATGCGCCATCGCGCCGAGGCCTATCTCGAGCGCCGCTCGCAGGAGATCGACGCGACCGAGCCGGCGGTGCACGTGCTGAAGGCCGACCGCGCGGTGGTCGAATGGAAGCGGCTCGAGCCCACGGCCATCGGCCACGAGCGCGCCCCGCTGCACGAGTTCTTTGCGGGCGACCGCAACTGCCTGGCCCAGCTCGACTCGACGACCGGCGAGGCGCGCGGGCTCTGCTGGGTGAGCGGGGAGGGCGAGATCGGGCCGGCGGTCGCGGCGAGCACCGAGGAGCTCGTGCCGGTCGTGCTCGCCGCCCTCGACCGCGTGGCCAAGACGCAGGAGCCCCACCATCTCAGCGTCTACACGACCACGATCAGCTGGTGGCTGCTGCGCCGGCTTCGCGGGCTCGGCTTCCACGTGTTCTGGCCGAGCTGGGTGATGTGCTCGGTGCCGCTGCCCGGGCTCGATCGCTATCTGCCGACGCGGCCGCCGCAGCTCCTCTGACTTCGCCAGCGGCTCTGCCAGACTAGGACGCATGAGAGAAGCAGCTTCCGACGCCGGCAAGAAGGCTCTCGCGCTCATCGTCCTCCTGGTCGCCGCCTGGATCCTGTTCAAGGTGGTCCTGGGCGTGGTCAGCGCGATCGCGTGGATCGTCGTCGTGGTCGTCGCCCTCCTCGCGATCGTGTGGGCGCTGCGCGTTCTCTGAGGGGCCAGGGTGGCCGAGCTCCTCGTGATCATGTTCTTCTTCGGCCTGTCGGCCGCGACGGTCGCGAAGATCAAGGGGAGCTCGTTCGTCATCTGGTTCCTGATCGGCTTCGTCCTGCCGGGACTGGGCACCCTGGCCGCGCTGCTCTACCGCAACGAGCGCCTCGAGCCGAAGCGCCGCTGCCCGGAGTGCGGGAACGTGGTCCCGCTGCACGACCAGGTCTGCATGCGCTGCGGGCGTGACCTCGACTTCCCGGAGGGCCTGGCGGCCCGGTGAGGAATCCCGGTCTGGGAGCCGAAAACCGCTGGTAGACTCGCTGGATTCGTCGGCCCGGCCGCTGCGCCGGCCGCGCCCTCGCCGAACCGCCACAAGGAGCTAGCCCGGATGCGAGCAGTGGACGCCATCATCGAGTGCCTCAAGGCAGAGGGCGTCGAGCACGTGTTCGGCATCCCGGGCGGCGCCAACCTGCCCACGTACGACGCGCTCTACGACGGCGGCGTCCGGCACATCCTGTGCCGGCACGAGCAGGGCGCCGGCCACGCGGCCGAGGGCTACGCGAAGGCATCGGGCAACGTGGGCGTCGCGCTCGCCACCTCGGGGCCCGGCGCCACCAACCTCGTCACGGCGATCGCCGACGCCGTCATGGACTCCGTCCCGACCGTCTTCCTCACCGGGCAGGTGCGGACCGAGCTGCTCGGCACCGACGGCTTCCAGGAGGCAGACGTGACCGGCATCACGATGCCGATCGTCAAGCACTCGTTGATGATCCAGGACCCGCGCGAGATCCCCGCCGCGATTCACGAGGCGTTCCATGTCGCGCGCACGGGCCGGCCAGGGCCCGTCCTGGTCGACATCCCGCAGGACCTGAGCCGCGCGGACATCAATTACGAGCCCGTCGACTCGGTGAACCTGCCCGGCTACCAGCCGACCACCGAGGGCAACGCCAAGCAGATCCGTCTCGCCGCCAAGGCGCTCGCCAACGCCCGCCGTCCCGTGATCTACGCCGGCGGCGGCGTGATCAACGCTAATGCCGCCAAAGAGCTGACCGAGCTCGCGACGGCCGACCGCTTTCCCGTCACCTGCACGCTGATGGGCCTCGGCGGCTTTCCCGGTACGCACGAGCAGTGGCTCGGGATGCTCGGCATGCACGGCACGCGCGCCGCGAACTACGCGATGGACGAGGCCGATCTGATCTGCGCCGTCGGCGCCCGCTTCGACGACCGGATCACGGGCAAGCTGGCGGAGTTCGCGCCGCGGGCGAAGTTCATCCACATCGACATCGACCCGGCCGAGATCTCCAAGAACGTGCCCGCGCACATCCCGATCGTCGGCGACGCGAAGAACATCCTCCCGAAGCTCACCCGCGAGTACCGCGCGCTGGAGACCGATCCGGCGCGGCTCGAGGGCTGGTGGCAGCGCATCGCCGGCTGGCGCGAGAAGCATCCGCTGCGCTATGAGGACTCGACCGACTCGGAGATCAAGCCGCAGCTGATGGTCGAGACCATGTTCGAGGTCACGGGCGGCGACGCCATCGTGACCTCGGACGTCGGCCAGCACCAGATGTGGTGCGCGCAGTACTACCCCTTCGACCGCCCGCGGCGCTGGATCAACTCGGGCGGCCTCGGGACGATGGGCTTCGGGCTGCCGTCGGCGATGGGGGCGAAGATCGCGCGTCCCGACGACACCGTGGTCTGCCTCGCGGGCGACGGCTCGCTCGTGATGACCTGCCAGGAGCTCGCCACCTGCGTGACCGAGGAGATCCCGGTGAAGGTCTTCATCATGAACAACGGCCATCTGGGCATGGTCCGGCAGTGGCAGGAGCTGTTCTGGGACAAGCGCTACTCGCACGTCCACATGGGCACGAGCCCCGACTGGGTGAAGCTCGCCGACGCGTTCGGCGCGACGGGAATGCGCGTCACGCACAAGGACGAGCTCGGGGACGCGATGAAGACGGCGCTCGACACCGACGGCCCGGTCGTGCTCGACGTGCAGGTGTCGAAGGAAGAGAACTGCTACCCGATGATTCCTGCGGGCGCCGCCGCTCGCGACATGGTTGGCTAAGCAGGCGTCAGTGATCAGTCGTCAGACTTCAGAACTGACGACTGACGACTGACGACTGACGACTTGCGATGGGTGAACCAGGAACAAAAGAGGTTCTGAACCTCGAGGACCTCGAGGCCAGCGGCGGGATTCATACCGGCCGGCGGCACATTCTCTCGATCCTCGTCGAGAACAAGCCGGGTGTTCTGGCGCGGGTTGCCGGGTTGTTCTCGAGGCGCGGCTTCAACATCGAGACGCTGGCCGTGGGGCCGACCGATGACGCGGCTATCTCGCGAATCACGCTTACGGTCGACGGCGCGCTCCACCCGATCGACCAGGTGACCAAGCAGCTCCACAAGCTCGTCAACGTGATCAAGATCCGCGACCTCGAGCCCGGCGAGACCGTCGCGCGCGAGCTGGCCCTGTTCAAGATCTCGGCCGACGGCGGCGCGCGCGCCGAGATCATGCAGTTCACCAACATCTTCCGGGGCAAGGTGATCGACGTGTCCAAGCGCTCGGTGACCGTCGAGATCACGGGCACTGACGACAAGATCGAGGCCTTCGAGCGGATGATCCGCCCCTTCGGGTTGATCGAGATGGTCCGGACGGGCGAGATCGCCGTCTCGCGCGGGCGCTCGGCCACCTAGATCCAACGTGGCGGTCCGCACAGGCACGGGGCGTGGGCCGCTGGGGCTCGACGACCGTGCACGGGCGGAGCTGCTCGAGCGCGTGGAGGGCGCGCTGCGCCTCGCCCGCCGCGAGCGACGGCGTGCGATCGCGAGTCAGACCGTGTTCGTGGACCCGGAGCTGGACCCCGCGGCGGTCGTGCTGCGCGCGAAACGGCCGGACGACCGCTACGTCTGCTTCGAGCATCCGGACCGCGACGGGTTCGCGGTCGCGGGGCTCGGCGAGGCCGCGCGCGTGGAGGCACGCGGCACCCACCGCTTCGCCGAGGTCGCGGAGAGCTGCCGCGCGCTCGGCCGAGGCGCGCTGATCGGAGACCTGAGCGGCGCGCCGCCTGCGTCTGGCCCGGTGTGGGTCGGAGGCTTCGCATTCGCAGACGACGGCGGCGGCTCGCCTGCCTGGCGCTCGCTGGCGCCCGCGCAGCTCGTGCTCCCCGAGGTCTCCCTGGCACGGCGCGCAGGCGCCGTGGCGCTGACCGCCAACCTCGTCGTGGACGGCGACGAGTCCGCCGAGGCCCTGCTCGAGAGAGTCGAGCGCCGGCTGGACTCACTCGAGCCCGTCTCGATGCCCCTGCTCGACCCCGATCCGATTACGCGCCCGCGGGTGGCGGGGGCAATGCCGCCCGAGCACTTCGAGGGCGCGGTCGAGCGAGCCGTCGATCGAATCCGCGCCGGCGTGCTGAGCAAGGTCGTGCTCGCCCGCGAGGTGCGCGTGCATGCTGCTGCCGCGATCGACCCCGCGCCCGTCTACGGGGCGCTGCGGGAGGCCTTTCCCTCCTGCTACTGCTACCTCGCCGGCACGCCGGAGGTCGCGTTCCTTGGCGCGAGCCCCGAGCTGCTAGTGCGCCGAGACGGGGCCCGCGCGCAGACTGTCGCGCTGGCCGGCACAATCGGACGCAGCGCGGACCCGGCCGTGGACGACCATCTCGGCGAGCGGCTGGTGCGTGGCGCCAAGGAGCGGGAGGAGCAGGCGATCGTCGCGCACCGGATCGAGCGCGCCCTGCGGCCCGTGAGCGTCTGGGTCGCGGCGGCCGAGGAGCCGGGACTCGTGAAGGTGCAGAACGTGCAGCACCTCGCGACTCCCATCCGGGCGCAGCTCTCCCGCGCCGTGCCATGCGTGGAGCTTGCGGGGCTGCTCCACCCGACGCCCGCAGTGGGCGGAGAGCCGCGTGAGCGGGCCGCGCGCCTGATACCCGAGCTCGAGGGGCTCGACCGGGGCTGGTACGCCGGCACGGTCGGCTGGACCGACCTCAGCGAGGACGGCGAGTTCTGCGTCGCGATCCGCTGCGCGCTGGTGCGCGGGGAGGTGGCGCACCTCTACGCGGGCAACGGCATCGTGCGCGACTCGGTCCCGGCCGACGAGCTCGCCGAGACCGAGGTGAAGCTGCAGGCGCTTCTGCCGCTGCTCGCTTAGGTCTTCCGCAGCTGTCCGATTGGTCATACGATCGGAGTGATGGCACGCGTGCTTCCGCTCCTGGCAGCCGCCTTGGCGACGGGTGCGCTCGTCAGCGCCGCGGCTGTGGGTCAGGCGCTCGACCTGTGCAAGCCGACGATCGGCGACGACGAGTGCGCCGGTACGGACGGACCCGACACGTTCTCGATGCTGGCGGGAAATGATCGAGTCGTGGCAAGAGCTGGGGACGACGACATCTCCGGCGACGAGGGCGATGATCGCCTGATCGGTGAGGACGGGAACGACCGGCTGAGTGGCGGTCCCGGTGACGACTCACCCACGGGCGGGCCGGGCAGCGACACGATCGATGGTGGCCCCGGGGCCGAGGTCGTGTTGGCCGGCACGGGCGATGACAATGTCGCCGGCGGTTCGGGAAGCGACACGCTCCAGGGATCGTTCGGCAACGACACGCTCGACGGCGGGGAGGGCAACGACGGCGTAATCGGTGACGACGGTGACGACAACCTGGCGGGCAGCGCGGGAAACGACAAGGTCGCCGGCGGTGACGGCGCCGACACCCTGGCGGGCGGGGACGACGACGACCGCGTGTCGGGCGCAGCCGGGAACGACGGTCTCGCCGGCGACGGCGGGAACGACCGCGTCGCAGGAGGCACGGGGAACGACCGCCTCGATGGCGGAGCCGGCGGCGACAACCTGCTCGGCGAGACGGGCGACGACACGATCCACGGAGGGATCGGCGCCGACACGCTCACAGGGGCCGCCGGGAACGACGTGCTGTCCGGCACATCGGGGAACGACTCGCTGTTCGGTGCGGCGGGCGCGGACCGGATCACCGGCGGCTCGGGACGCGACCGGATCAACGCCGGCGCCGGCCGCGATCGCATCAGCGCGGGCTCCGGGCCCGACACGATCAACACGCGCGACGGCACCCGGGACCGCGTGCGCTGCGGCGCCGGACGCGACGTGCTCGACGCAGACAGGTCCGACCGTATCAGCGGCGACTGCGAGCTCGTCGTCCGTCACGCATAGCCGTTAAGCGCCTAGCGCGCGGTCGACCGTGGCGAACACCTCGCGGTGCAACTCGACGTTGCGCTCGTGATCGACGCGCGCCTCGATGAGCCCCGGTCGTCCGATCGCGTCGCGCAGCTCATCGGCCGTCGCCGCGAGAGTGTGGGGGATACCGGCGAGGGCCGCCGCCCGCTCGAGGTCCACGCCGCGCGGCGTGAGCACGTGCTCCTCGTAGAGCGCGGGATCGGCGTGCTCGGCGACCGGGAGGAAGTCGAAGATGCGCCCGCCGGAGTTGTTCACGCAGACGATCGTCAGCTCGGCTCCGTTCGAACCGAGCGCGACGAGGCCGCCGAGGTCGTGCAGGAGGGCGAGCTCGCCCGTAAACAGGAAGCAGCGCCGGTCGCTTGCCAGCGCCGATCCCAGAGCCGACGAGACCACGCCGTCGATCCCGTTCGCGCCGCGATTCGCGAGGAAGCGCAGCCTCCGCTCCGTCTGCGGGAAGAACGTCTCGACATCGCGGATCGGCATCGACGAGCTGACCCAGACGAGCGCGTCCTGCGGCAGCAGCTCGGCGAGCGCGGCGTACACCTTCGGCTCGAACGGGTCGGGCGTGTGTGCAAGCGCCGGCGGGATCAGGATGTCCGCCGCGAGCCAGGAGCCGAGCCACTCCGGATCCGGCGCTCGGGGGCGGCGCTGCTCGAGCGCCTCCGATACGAGGTCGCAGAGCGCGGCCGGGTCCGCCGAGACGAGCTGCTCGGCCCTGCGTGTCGGCTCGTGCCAGCTCATGTGCGGATCCACGACGATCTGCCGCGACTCCGCCAGGAAGGCCCGCAGCGGCTTCGAGGTCGGGGTGTCCCCGATGCGGAGCGCGAGGTCGAGGGGGTGATCGCCCACGAAGCGCTCGCTGCGCAGCAGCACGTCGTAGTGCGCGATCACGTGCGAGCGGTCGTGATCGCCACAGCGCAGCCCGGACGTCGGCTCCGCCAGCAGCGGCCAGCCGGCTGCGGCGGCCAGCCGCGCCGCCGGCTCCGCGATGTCCTCGAGCCAGGGACCGCAGACGAGCGCTCCCCGGGGCGCGCCAGCGACCTCGCGGGCCAGCTCCTCGACGATCGTGCGGCTCGGCTCGGGCTCGGTCTCGAGGACCTCGACCCACGGCCGTCCATCCGGGCGGCCCCGCCACGGCTCATCGTCCAGGTCCTCGGGCTCCGGGGCGAGCGGATCGCGGAGCGGGAAGTTCAGGTGGACCGGCCCCGGCCGCCCGCCCGCGGCGGTGTAGAAGGCGCGGCAGGCGAGCGAGCGGTGGTGCGCGTTGCTCTCCGGTCCAGGCTCGAGGTTGCCCACCTCGGCGAACCACTTGACGAACGAGCCGTAGAGCTTGAGCTGGTCGATTGCCTGCCCGGCTCCGACATCCCGCAGCTCGGGCGGTCGATCCGCGGTCAGCACGACCAGCGGCACGCGCGACTCGCGCGCCTCGACGACCGCGGGCAGCAGGTTCGCCGCCGCGGTGCCCGAGGTGCAGGTGACCGCTACGGGCCGGCCACTCGCCTTGGCGATCCCGAGCGCGGTGAAGCCCGCGGAGCGCTCGTCGAGCACCGAGACGGCGCTCAGGCCCGGGTGGGATGCCAGCGACAGGATCAGCGGGGCGTTGCGCGAGCCGGGGGAGGTGACAGCGTGCTCGACCCCGCAGCGCACGAGCTCGTCGGCGAATGCCTGTATGGGCGCGTAGGTGCGGTTGATCGGGATCATGCGCCCGTGACGGTCCTCTTCCTCCCTGGGTTCATGCAGCGCGGTGACGCCTGGCAGCCGGTGGCCGAGCGAGTGGCGCAAAGCTATCGGAGCGCGTGCCTCGACTTCGCAGGTTGGACGTTCGATGAGCGGCTCGAGGAGATCGGCGCCGCGGCCCCGCCCGGGGCGGTCCTCGCCGGCTACTCCATGGGCGGCCGGCTGGCGCTCCACGCGGCCCTGCGGGATCCGGACCGCTACTCGGCCCTCGTGCTCGTTGGCGCGTCCGCGGGGATCGAGGACGAGCCCGAGCGCGCCGAGCGGCGCGCCGCCGACGACGAGCTGGCAGCGTGGATGGAGCGGAGCTCGATCGGCGAGGTGGTCGCGCGCTGGGAGAGCCGGCCGCCGTTCGCGACGCAGGCGCCTGAGCTTGTCGAGGCGCAGCGCCCGGCTCGCCTGAGCCACGATCCGCGGCTCCTGGCGCGCCTGCTCCGGACCGCCGGCCAGGGCGCCGTCCCGCCGGTCTGGGACGCGCTCGGCATCCTCGAGATGCCGCTGCTCGCCGTGGCGGGCGAGCGGGACAGTCGCTACGCGCGCGCGGCCCAGCGGATCGCGGCCTCGGTTCCGCGGGGCGAGGCGCGACTCGTCCCCGGAGCGGGGCACGCGCCGCAGCTCGAGGCGCCCGACGCCGTCGCGGAGGTGCTGCTCGCCTTCCTG
Source organism: Actinomycetota bacterium (assembly GCA_046729975.1). Taxonomy (GTDB): domain Bacteria; phylum Actinomycetota; class Thermoleophilia; order Solirubrobacterales; family Thermoleophilaceae; genus JBKPHS01. The sequence continues at coordinate 1,720 of JBKPHS010000046.1, read as the reverse complement.
CGGACCAGCGTCATGCCTCCTCGACGAGGACCTGCTCGAGAGCCGCCTCGTCGGGATTGACGCCCAGGCCGGGGCCCTGCGGCACCGCGAGCACGCCGTCGACGGGCGGCGGCAGCGCGCGCGCGAGGTCGGAGTCGAACAGCTCGAGCGTGGCGAGCCCGCAGGCGAGACGCACCCGCTCGGCACCCGCGAGCTGGAGCGCGGCGGCGATCCCCCACGGCCCGTCGAGAGTGCTCGACAGGAACGCCGCGATGCCGGCTTCGGAGGCCGCGCGAAGCGCCTCGCGCGCCGCGATGAAGCCGCCGCTCGCGGCGAGCTTGACGTTCACGACATCGGACGCCTCCGCGGCGACCGCCGCCCGCACATCGTCCGCCGTCGCGATCGGCTCGTCCGCCGCGATGGGGGCCGAGACCCGCTGCCGCACCTCCGCGAGCTCCTCCAGCGTCGGGCAGGGCTGCTCGACGAACTGGAGGTCGTATCGCTCCAGGCCGCGGATCGCCGCGACCGCCTCGTCGACGGTCCAGCCGCCGTTGGCGTCGATCCGCAGGGCGGGCCACGAGCCGATCGCCTCGCGCACCGCCGCGACGCGCTCGGCGTCGTCCGGGAGCCCGACCTTGAGCTTGAAGCAGGAGTAGCCGGCGCGCACTCCCTCGCGCGCCTGGGCGGCCACCTCCCCAGGGGGCCCCGCGCTGAGCGTCATGTTCACAGGGATCGTCTCCGCCCCCGGCTCGCCCACCGGCCGGCCCTCCCGCCGGGCCTCGAGGTCGAGCCTCGCAAGCTCCTCCGCCGCCCGCGCCTGCGCCGGCCGCCGGCCCTTCGCGCGCCGCGTGAGAGTGGCGACCACGCGGTCGAGCGAGACCCCGTCGTAGGGCTCGAACGGGGCCGCCTCGCCGTAGCCGGCCAGGCCGTCCGGGTCCTCGAGCCGCAGCAGGGCGAGCTCCCGCTCCGTCGCGACGCCCCCCGAGGTGACGTAGGGCTCCTTGAACGGGAGCGACAGCCGGTACACGGTCCGCTTCACGACAACAGCACGCCGAGCGCCAGCAGCAAAGAGAAGAGCGCCAGCAGCCGGCCGGTGTCCGCGAGCGCGCCGTTCAGGGACGGGCCGTCGCTGCGCGTGGCGACGGTGCGAACGAGCGGCGGGACGAGCGGTAGCGCGGCCAGTGTCAGCAGCAACCAGGCCGAGAGCCCGCCGGCGAGCCAGATCGCCACCGGGGAGACGAACGCTCCGGCGACCATCGCCGCGAACAGACGCCGGGCGCGCTCGGCCCCGAGCCTGACCGCGAGCGTGCGCTTCCCCGCGCGGCGGTCGGTCTCGACGTCGCGCACGTTGTTGACGACGAGGATCGCCGACGCGAGCAGGCCGACCGGCACCGCGAGCGCGACCGCCTCCCAGCGCAGCTCCTCGGTCTGCACGAAGTACGAGCCGACGACCGCGACGACGCCGAAGAACAGGAAGACGAACAGCTCGCCGAGGCCCTCGTAGCCGTAGGGGCGCGGCCCGCCCGTGTAGAGAACGCCTGCGAGGATCGACGCGAGCCCGATCGCTAGCAGCTCCCAGCCGGCGATCGCGATCAGGTATGCGCCGGCCGCCACGGCGATCCCGAACGCGACATAGGTCCCGACGAGCACCTGGCGCGGCGGCATCAGCCCGCCGGCCGTCACGCGAACTGGGCCGAGCCGGTCCTCCGTGTCGGCGCCGCGGCGCGCGTCCGAGTAGTCG
>JBKPHS010000045.1:0-15642 GCA_046729975.1 Actinomycetota bacterium | reverse complement strand
GCTCGAGCGCGCGCATGATGCCGTCCCCGACGGCGAGGTAATACCTGACGACGTCCAGCTTGGTGACCTCGCCTGAGCGCTCGGTCCTCGGGAAGATCACGCGATCGGGGCTGGACACGCGGAGATCTCGCCCGCCGGCGTCGACGATCGTTGCCTCGGCCGCGGCCATGCCCGGAGTTCTACGGCAACGACGCCCGGCGCACGCTCGTGCTGACACCGAGGCGGCGAGGCAGTACGGTGTTTTCGATGCCGACATCGGCGAGCTACGCGGCGCTTCAGGCGAATCTGCGCGCATCGTGGCCGAAGTTCGCGCTCCGGTCGGTCGGGGACGTCGAGCGGACGTTCGTCGTCGTTCACTCGATGAGCCTCGACCTCCCGAGCCATCTCTTTCCAGTGTTTCCCGCGTACGAGGAGCGCTTCCTGTGCCTGGTGCTCAGCCTGCTCCGCGCGCCTCGTTCGCGCGTGGTCTACGTCACCTCGCAGCCGATCCTGCCGCGCATAGTCGACTACTTCTTCGGGCTGGTCCCCGAGCTGGACACGCCCGAGGCGCGTGCGCGCTTTCACGTCGTCTCGCTCGTGGACAGCGCGAACCGGCCACTCACGGAGAAGCTGCTCGAGCGTCCAGGGGCGATCGAGCGGATCCGGCGACTGATCGTCGACCCTGAGCTCACGCTCCTGCTGCCGTTCACGACCTCAGCGCACGAGGTGGAGCTCGCCGTCCGGCTCGGACTCCCGCTGTTCGGCGCCGACCCGGCGCTGGGATGGCTCGGCACCAAGCAGGGTGCGCGCCGCGTGTTCGCAGACGAGGGGGTACCGCATCCCCCCGGGCGCGACGTCCGCGACCGCGACGACGTGGTGGCCGCGATCGACGAGGTCAGGGCGGAACGTCCTGACCTGAACGAGGTGGTCGTGAAGCTGAACAGCAGCGCCGGCGGGCTCGGCAATGCGCTCGTCCACGTCGGCGGCGCAGACGGGAGCGCAGGGCTCGCGCAGGCGGTGGCGTCGGTTGAGCCGGTGGACGACAGGCAGAACGCGGAGGACTTCTGGGGCGCCCTCGAGCGAGACAGCGGGATCGTCGAGGAGCGTGTCGAGGGCGAACAGTTCCGGAGCCCGAGCGTCCAGCTCCAGATCAGCCCGGCGGGACAGGTCGAGATCCTCTCGACGCACGATCAGGTGCTCGGCGGCGAGCATGGGCAGAAGTACTTCGGGTGTCACTTCCCCGCCGACCCCGACTACGCCGCGCCGCTCGCGCTCGAAGGCCTGAAGGTTGGGCGCCGGCTCGCGCGCGAGGGTGTGATCGGCCGCTGTGCCGTCGACTTCGCGGCCGCTCGCCGACACGGCGGGTGGCAGCTCTACGCCCTCGAGATCAACCTCCGCTGCGGGGGCACGACACATCCGTTCTTCGCGCTGCAGGCCTTGACGGGCGGCCGATACGACCCGTTGGCCGGGGAATACCGAACTGGGAACGGCGAGCTGAAGCGATACGTGGCTACCGACCACCTGGCGGGCGACGGGTACGCGACGCTGACGCCTGACGACCTGCTCGATGTCGCGGAGCACCGCAGCATCGGCTGGCACGGTGAAACGCAGACGGGCATCGCCCTCCACATGCTCAGCGCACTTGCCGCCGCCGGGTGGATCGGGTTGACCGCCATCGGCGACACGCTCGAGCAGGCCCTCGCTCTCTACGCGGACGTCAACGCGGCGCTCGACGAGTCCGTCCAGGTTGGATCAGAGGTGCGGGCCTAGAGCGCGCCGCCCGCGGCCGCCGGCGCTCCCGCCGGCTCGGGCCCGCCGCCGATCGTGCCGTGGCTCAGGTACTCCTCCACCTGAAGCAGGTTGTCGCGGCCTCGCTCGACGACGTCGAGGAGCGCCTGCATCGTCGAGACCTCCTCGAGCTGCTCCTTGACGAACCAGTGCATAAACTGCTCGCTCACGTAGTCGCCCGCCTCGCGCGCGATGCCGAACAGGCGGTTTATCTGATCGCCCACCATCCGCTCCTGCTCGAGGGCCAGCGCCACCGGCGCGACGGCGTCCGAGAAGTCGAGCCGCGGGGCCTCCACGCCCGGGGTCCTGACGGGGACATCCGAGTCGATCAGGTACTGCACCATCATCATCGCGTGGTTGCGCTCCTCGACCGCCTGGCGGTAGAAGAAGGCCGCGAGCTGGGGAAGCGTCTGCGCGTCGTAGGTGACCGCGATCGCCACGTACTGCTGCGAGGCCGCGAACTCGTTCGCGATCTGCTCGTGGAGGGCCTCGATCAAACGCGCGTCTGGCACGGGCCGCGAGCCTACCCTTCCCAGTGGAAGCCCGTCGGCGAGGGCGCCGGCGCGAGCGGGCTCGGGGGCAGCCCTGGCGGCACCTGCTCGCGGTTGAACGGGCTCGGCGCCACGTCGTTCGGGGTGTCGGGGTGAAAGAGCGAGGCCAGGTACTGGATCTGGAGGCGTCCGACGCCCAGCTCCCCCTGGCCGCCGCCGTAGATGCCGACGCCGCGCTCCGCGCACCAGTCGTAGCCGTCGCACAGCGCGCGCAGGCTCCCGAAGCGCGACGGCTTGAAGTTGAGCATGCGCGGCGGGAACGGCAGCGCCTCGATGTCGGCGACCGAGTGGATCGGCGCGTCCCACGTGATGCGGTCGTGGTCGTTCGCGAGTATCGCCTCGGTCTCGGGTGTGAGCGCAGGGTCCTCGAGCCAGGCGTCCGGGAAAGCGCGCGCGACGCGCTCGTATAGCACCGGGTCCGCGGGCTGGTCCACCGGAGTGTCCTTGTAGAAGCCCTTGAGGTCGAGCGAGTCGACGTCGACGCTCGCCCGGAGGTCGGCGATCAGCTCCTCCGTCCAGTCGCTCGTCGGGTCGAGCTTGAAGGTGGTGCCCGGATAGAGCTCGAGGATCGCCCGGACGCGCTCGAGCGACGGCGGGTTGCCGAGTCGCGTCGACACCGCGTACGTCACCGGCCGCGGCTCCCGGCGCACGGCGGCGCCGAGCGGCATTCGCTGCTGACGCAGCGCGAGGTCGAGGGCGGCGCTCTCGAACCCCCAGCGGCGGTACAGGCGCGACACCTCCATGACCGGCGGCACCGGGAAGAGGTCGAGCGAGCCGAGCTTCTCCGAGAAGGAGTCCAGAGTGTGGCTCCCGGCGAGCGGTAGGACCGGCCCGGCGTCCTGCATCGCCACGTGGTCGAGCCCGGTGTATGTCACATCTTCGCCGAGCCCCTCCTCGCCGCCCCCGCGCAGGTGCAAGATCGTCGTGTTGCGGGTGAACTCGGCGGTCAGCTCCTGCTCTCGCGGCTCGAGCTCGTACTCCTCGATCTCCAGCGGCAGCTCGGCAAGCTGGGAGTACGTACTCATCCGGCGGAGCTTACGTTGCGGGCTCGTCCGGCCGGCGGACACCGATCAACGCCGGTTTGGTGGGTTGTACTATGCGGACAACGGACGAGTTGCCCGGTTTGCCCCAGGCCCACTTGCCAGCCGATCTTGGGGGCGATAGCTTTCGCCAAATCGGATAACTACGTGGACGTCGAGGAGGAGGGAAGATATGGCCACCAAGCTCGAGGGCGCACCACAACGGGAGGCTGCGGCAGCTCCGTCCGAGCTCCAGGAGCTCGCCAGGCGCCACCTCTGGATGCACTTCACGCGCATGGGCGCATACGCCCACCAGGAGGTGCCGATCATCGTGCGCGGGGAGGGCGCGTACGTCTACGACGAGCACGGCAAGCGCTACCTCGACGGGCTGTCCGCCCTCTTCTGCGTCAACGCGGGCCACGGCCGCGCCGAGCTGGGCGAGGCCGCCGCGAGGCAGGCCACGGAGCTTGGCTTCTACACGAACTGGAGCTACGCCCATCCGCGTGCGATCGAGCTTGCCGCCCGCGTCGCTTCGCTCGCGCCGGGCGACCTGAACCGCGTCTTCTTCACCTCCGGTGGCTCCGAGGCGGTCGAGTCCGCCTGGAAGCTCGTCCGGCAGTACCACAAGCTGCGCGGCGAGCCGACCCGCACCAAGCTCATCGCGCGCGAGATCGCCTACCACGGCACCACGCTCGGCGCGCTCTCGGCGACCGGCATCACGGGGCTCCGCACGGCGTTCGAGCCGCTTGTGCCGGGCAACTGTCACGTGCCCAACACCAACCGGTACAGGGCGCCGGAGGGTCAGGACCCCCTTCATCCCGCCGACGCGATCGAGGAGCGCATTCTCTTCGAGGGCCCGGAGACTGTGGCGGCAGTGATCCTGGAGCCGGTCCAGAACTCCGGCGGCTGCTTCACGCCGCCCGACGGCTACTTCCAGCGCGTTCGCGAGATCTGCGATCGCTACGGCGTGCTGATGATCTCGGATGAGGTCATCTGCTCCTGGGGCCGCCTCGGGGAGTACTTCGGCGCGCAGCGCTACGACTACCAGCCGGACATCATCACGACCGCCAAGGGCCTGACCAACTCGTATGCCCCGATGGGCGCGCTGATCGCGCGCGACGCCATCGCCGAGCCCTTCATGGAGGACAAGAACATGTTCAACCACGGGCTCACCTTCGGCGGCCACCCGGTCGCCGCGGCGGTCGCGCTCGCGAATCTCGACATCCACGAGCGCGAGGACCTGTCGGGCCACGTGCGGGCGAAGGAGCCGGAGCTCAAGGCGATGCTGGAGCGCCTCCACGAGCTGCCTATCGTCGGGGACGTCCGCGGCGCCGGCTACTTCTGGGCGCTCGAGCTCGTCAAGGACAAGGAGACGAAGGAGTCCTTCGACGACGAGGAGTCGGAGCAGCTGCTGCGAGGCTTCCTGTCCGGTGAGCTTTTCAGCCGCGGCCTGATCTGCCGCGCGGACGACCGCGGCGACCCGGTGATCCAGCTGTCGCCGCCGCTGATCTGCGACACCGAGCACTTCGAGGAGATGGAGTCGATCCTCTCCTCGGTGCTCACCGAGGCATGGGACAAGATCGTCCGGCACTAGGGCCGGCGGTCGCGGCGAGGCTGGAGTAGCGGTGCTGACGGTTCACGAGCTCGTCGAGGAGATGGGCCTCGAGCTGGCCGCCGGCCAGGACGGCGCCGAGGCGTCCGTGCGGTGGGTCCACAGTACCGAGCTGCTCGACCCGACGCCGTGGCTCTCGGGCGGCGAGCTCGTCCTCACGACCGGGATCCAGCTCGGGAGCGCCGAAGCGCAGCGGGGGTTCGTGCGGCGGCTCGCGGAACACCAGCTGGCCGGCCTCGGATTCGGCACCGGCCTCGCCCACGACCGCATCCCCGAGCCGCTCCTCGACGAGGCCGCCGAGCTCGGCTTCCCGCTGTTCGAGGTCCCCTACAGCCTGCCCTTCATCGCAATCACCGAGAAGGCGTTCGCGCGCCTCGTGAACGAGCAGTACGAGGTGCTCCAGCGGGGAATCGCCATCCACAAGCGCCTCGAGCGGCTGATCCTGGAGGAGCGTGGGCTCGACGAGGTCGTGCGAGCGCTTGCGGCCTCCATACGCGGAGCCGTACTGGTGCTGAGCGCGCGCGGCGAGACGATGGCCTCGAAGGCGTTCCGGCGCGAGTTCCCGGAGCCCGCTCTCGAGGCGCTGCGAGCCGAGGTAAGCAGGCGTTCCCGCGGCGGCGCCGAGGACGACGGTGATGGCGCGGTCTCGTTCACCCCCGACCACTCCGACGTCTCCGGCCGGGCGCTGGCGTTGCCGGTCTCGACACGCGGCCGCGGGGCGCCTCAGGCCTGGCTGATCGCAGCGCGCGACAACGGCGGGCTCGGCGACTTCGAGCGACTGATCCTCCAGCAGGCTGTGACCGTGGTCGCGCTCGAGCTGCTCCGCCAGCGGGTGATGCGCGACACCGAGCGCCGCCTGGCCGGGGACGTGCTGACCGAAGCGATCGGAGGGCACCTCGAGCCGGCGGAGCTCGCCAACCGCCTGCGGCCATTCGGCGTGGGCCGCGAGGCGGCAGTACTCGTCTTCGGCGTCGACGATCCGGGCGCCGCCGAGGCGACGCTCGACCGGGCGCTCGCAGATGCCGGCGTCCGGGCACTCGTTGCGACCCGGGAGGGACTGCTGTGCGCCGTCGTGGACACCGGGGGCGGCGATCCGCTCGAGCTGGGCGCTCGGGCACGCAGGGAGCTCGAGGCGGAGCACGGCGACGTGCGAGCGGCGGCGAGCCGCTCCGCGCCGGCCGAGGCGCTCCGCCGCAGCTTCCACGAGGCTCGCTGCGCCCTCGAGGCGGCGGCGCTCGGCATCGGCTCGGAAGCCGGGGCGCCGCCGGAGGTGGCGTCGTACCGCGAGCTCGGGGCGTTTCAGCTGCTGCTCTCGCTCCAGGACGAGGAGGCGCTGCGGCTCTACTGCGACAACCTGCTCGGGCCACTCGAGAACGGCGAAGGCGACTACGGCGAGGAGCTGCTGCGATCGCTCGAGGCCTTCATCGAGCAGAACGGTCAGTGGGAGAAGGCCGCGCGCCAGCTCTTCTGCCACCGTCACACCCTGCGCTACCGCATCCGTCGGATCGAGCAGCTGACAGGCCGCGACCTGTCGCGCGCCCGCGACCGCATCGAGTTCTGGCTGGCCCTGCGAGGCCGGGAGCTCGTACGGTGATGCCCGACTCACGACGAAGGGAGGCCGTGACATGAAGGTTGGCGTTCCGACCGAGATCAAGCCGGACGAGTACCGCGTCGCGGTCACGCCCGCCGGGGTGCGGGAGCTCGTCGAGCACGGCCACGACGTCGCGGTCGAGCGCGGCGCCGGCGACGGCAGCCTGATCCCTGACGAGGAGTACGAGGCGCAGGGCGCAGTGGTCCTGCCTGACGCGGACGCGGTCTTCGAGGACGCCGACCTGATCCTGAAGGTCAAGGAGCCGCTTCCCGAGGAGGTGGCGCGACTGCGCCCGGATCACACCCTCTTCGCCTACCTGCACCTCGCCCCTGCGCCGGAGCTGACACATGCCCTGGTCGAGTCCGGTGCCACGTGCATCGCTTACGAGACGGTGGAGGACTCGGGTGGGCGGCTGCCGCTACTCGCGCCGATGAGCGAGGTGGCCGGCAAGATCGCCACCCAGGCCGGCGCGTTCATGCTCGAGCGTCCCCTCGGCGGGCGGGGCGTTCTGCTCGGCGGGGTGCCCGGTGTCGCCTCGGCGACCGTCCTCGTGATCGGCGGCGGAGTCGTCGGCATGAACGCGGCGTTCATCGCGATCGGCATGGAGGCGGACGTGTTCGTCTTCGACCGCAACATCGACCGGCTGCGCGACCTCGACGTTGCCTTCGGCGGGCGAGCGTCGACGGTCTATTCCTCCACGCTGGCGATCGAGCAGATGCTCCCCCGCGCGGACCTCGTGATCGGCGCCGTGCTGATCCATGGAGCGCGCGCTCCCCGTGTCATCAGGCGCGGACAGCTCGGGCTGATGAAGGAGCGGGCCGTGCTCGTGGACGTTTCGATCGACCAGGGCGGCTGCTTCGAGACCTCGCGCCCGACCACGCATTCGAACCCGACCTACGAGGTCGACGGCATCACGCACTACTGCGTGACGAACATGCCGGGCGCGGTGCCGATCACCTCCACGTTCGCGTTGACGAACGCGACGCTGCCCTACGCGCTCTCGATCGCCGAACACGGCGTGCGCGGGGCAATCGCGCGCGATCCCGGTCTGCGCCTTGGAGTGAACGTCGCCGGCGGGCAGGTCACGCATCCGGCCGTCGCTGAGGGCGTCAGGACGACGTTCACACCGGTCGAGGAAGCCCTCGGCCTCCAGACCGCGTAGGAGAGGAAGACCATGGCCACCGCGACAGGCACCACGCTCCAGAACTTCATCGACGGCGACTGGGCGGATCCGGCCGAGGGACGAACCGAACCCGTGCTCAACCCGGCCACCGCCGAGGAGATCGCGCAGGCGCCGGTCTCGACGGAGGAGGACGTGAACCGTGCCGTGGCCGCCGCGAGGCGCGCCTTCGACGGTTGGGCGGCGACCACGCCCGGTGAGCGCGCGCTCGCGCTGCTGAAGCTCGCGGACGCCGTCGAGGATCACGCGGACGAGCTTGCGGACCTCGAGGCGACGAACGCGGGGAAGCCGCGTCAGACCTTCCTCGACGACGAGATCCCCTTCATCGTCGACAACCTGCGCTTCTTCGCCGGCGCCGCTCGCGTCCTTGAGGGTCGCGCCGCCGGCGAGTACACCGAGGGCTACACGTCGATGGTGCGGCGGGAGCCGGTGGGCGTCGTCGGCCAGATCGCTCCCTGGAACTTCCCGTTGATGATGGCCGTGTGGAAGATCGGCCCGGCTCTCGTCACCGGGAACACCGTCGTGCTCAAGCCGGCGGAGACCACGCCTCTCACGACGCTGAAGCTCGCCGAGCTGGCCGCCGACCTGCTCCCGAAGGGCGTGCTCAACGTGATTACAGGGCACGGGCAGCCCGCTGGGTCCGCCCTGGTCACCCATCCCGAGGTTGACATGGTGTCGCTCACGGGCTCACCTGAGACGGGGAAGTGGATCGCGCGCACGGCCGCCGACACGGTCAAGCGCGTCCACCTCGAGCTAGGCGGCAAGGCGCCCGTGATCGTGTTCGACGACGTGGACATGGACACGGCGCTCGAGACGATCGCCCGCACCGGCTACTACAACGCCGGGCAGGACTGCATGGCCGCTACGCGCGTGCTTGCAGGAAAGGACGTCTACGACGACGTGGTGTCGGGTCTCGCGGAGCAGGCCCGCGGGTTCGTGGTGGGCGACACCCTGTCGCCGGACACGACCCTTGGCCCGCTCAACTCCGCGCGCCAGCGCGAGCGCGTCGAGGGCTTCCTCGAGCGGCGGCCGGAGCGAGCCGAGCTGGTGACCGGCGGCGAGGAGCCGGACCTGCCCGGGTTCTTCCTGGAGCCGGCCGTGGTCGGAGGGCTCGAGCAGGACGACGAGATGGTCCAGAGCGAGATCTTCGGGCCGGTGATCACGGTCCAGCCGTTCGACTCGGAGGAGAAGGCGATCGAGTGGGCCAACGGCACGCGCTACGGCTTGGTCGCCTCCGTCTGGACGCGCGACGTGGGGCGCGCCTTCCGAGTGTCGAACGCCCTCAGCGTCGGCTGCGTGTGGGTCAACGACCACACCTCGCTCGCGTCGGAGATGCCGCACGGGGGCTACAAGGAGTCCGGCTACGGCAAGGATCTCTCGCTATACGGGCTCGAGGACTACACGAATCTCAAGCATGTGATGGTGAATATCCAGAAGTAGTCAGTCGTCAGTCGTCAGTACTGATTACCGACTACCGACTACCGATTACCGGGTTAGGTGGGGTGTGTACTCAGCCCGCCCCAGGCCGCAGAGCTCCCACACCGCTCCGTCGCCAACGCTCTCTCCGTCGCGTCCGGGCGGCAGGCAGACGTCCGCCGCCTCCCACGCGAGCGGGTGGACGACGACCCCGTAGACGAAGACGCCCCAGACGAGCGCCGCTGAGACCGTCGTCGCGGGCACGATCCAGCGCCACTGGTCGCGAAATGCGCGGCGGGCGAGCCACACCGCGCTGCCGAGCAGCAGCGCGAACAGGACGGGCGCGGCGAGCGCCACCAAGATCTCGGCGGCGGTCACGCCCGAGATTATGCCGGGCAGCGAACCGCTGTCAGGGCGTCAGCGGGCGAACTTCGCGTTCGGGGTCCGGTCGGGGTCCGGCGTGACGGTCCTGCGCTTCGTGTCCACGTACATGCAGAAGGCCCTGCTGCGGTCGTCCAGGTTCACGCAGGTGCGGAAGAAGCCCTCACCAAGGCGGCGGGTGTTGGCGATCTCGAGATTGCGCCGCACCTCCTCGCTCCCGTTCTCGAGCACGTAGTCCCGCACGAGCCGGGCGTTCAGCTCGGTCGCCTCCGTCTCGGAGACGACCGTCTGGCGGTTGCCGAGGCCGGCCGCCACGAGGCCGACCGCTCCGACCACCAGCAGCGCGGTCGCGGTGCGGTCGAGGATCACCTCGAACGGAAGGCGTTCGGCCTCGGCCGCACCGGGGTGGGCCCGGCGGTCGCGCTCCGCGAGTCGCCTCGCAAGCCAGGGCGCCACGGCTCCGACCAGGAAGAGGTTGCCGAACGAGGCCAGGATCAGCCCGAGCGGCAGGTCTATGTCGGCGCCGATCGGCGGGAGTAGGTGCAGGATCAGCGCGTCGCCGGCAGTCAGCAGCGCGAACGCGGGCCACTGCCAGGCGCCGCGAAAGCGCCAGCGCAGGCGGCTCGTCCAGAAACGCTCCGTCCGCTCCACCCCAGGGAGGTTAGAGAGACCCAGCTTGCTCCCGGCCGCACCTCCGGATAGGGTCGCGAAGTTCGGACTCGCGACCGTCAGGAGGATCTGTGCTCAAGTCGAGAGCGGTGGTTCTGGCCCTTGCCGCCGGAACGATTGCCGTAGGCGTCGTGGCGGCGCCCTACGGAGCGTCGGCCCAGGTGCCGGGCTGCACGCCGGCCACAAACGTCGAGGCCATCCTCGACGACTCGGGCTCGATGGTGATCAACGACCCGAACCGCCTCCGAAAGGAGGGCATGGACCTGATCGTCAGCAAGCAGAGCAACGACAGCCTGACCCTGGGTGCGGTCGAGTTCGGCTCGCAGGCGGCCTCGCTGTTCAAGCCGGGGCAGGTGGCGGCCAACCGGTCGAGCATGCTCTCGACACTGAACGCGCGCATCCAGGCCGACAACGGCTCGACCAACTACAACGCCGCCTTCGACCTGGCAAAGGCCGAGAACCCGAACGCTCAGGCGCGCATCTTCCTGACGGACGGCGCACACAACGTCGGGCCGTACGCGAACGGCCACCAGGGCGGGCCGAAGACGTACGTCGTCGGGTTCGGGGCCGCCTCGGACGACAGGGTGCGGCTCCAGCAGATCGCGTCTGAGACCGGCGGCCAGTACTTCGAGCCGCAGAACGCGAGCACCCTCAACACGACGATGAACCAGATCGACAACCTGATCCACTGCCGGACCGGGATCATCCAGTACGTCGACAACTTCACCTCGCTCGGCCAGTCCAAGACACACGGCTTCAGGGTGAGGAGCACGACCAGGAGCCTCAACTTCGAGGTCACCTGGCCGGACGCAGCCAACGCGTTCACCGTTCGGAGCTTCGTGCAGAAGGTGAGGGGCCAGGTCGTCGCTCGCGGTGGGGCGACGAGGATCAAGAAGCTCAGGGTCACCAAGCGCAGCGGTGCGACGTTCACGACCGTTCGCGTCAGGGGCCTTCAGAGGGGCGGACGGCTGACCTTCAAGGTCAGGGCGACCAAGCTCGGCTCGCCGAGCACCGCGACCACGCAGGTCGCGCAGAGCCGCTCCCGTTAGCCGCGGATACGTCGAGGGCCGGCCCGGCGACCACTGGGCCGGCTCTCGCACGTTCGTCTAACCCGCCGTGGCGCGGGTAACCTGTCCCTGAGCAAAGACATCCCGCGCGCCAACGCGGCGATCCCGCAGGCGCGTATCGACACTCGAGTGCCGGCCGGAGACCCCGTGCCGGCTTCGGAGGGAGGAACATGGCGACGACGACCGCGAAGCCCGCGGTCTTCGACGAGGGCCGGCTGGCCAAGCCGGAGCTGACCCTCGAAGACCGGAGCGCCCTCTTGCGCTACATGATGCTCATGCGCGCCGCCGAGGAGCGCGCGATCGCCCTCTACCGTCAGGGCAAGGTCCCCGGTTCCTTCTACGACGGGCGCGGCCAGGAGGCGATCTCCGTCGGCTCGGCATTCCCCCTCGGCCCGCGCGACCGCACCTGCATCCTGCACCGCGACCTTGGCGCCCACTTCGTGCGCGGGGTGCGGCCGGGGCGCTACCTCTGCAACTACATGGGTCGCGCCGGCGGCGTCACGAAGGGCAAGGAAGGCAACATGCACTTCGGCGACAGGGAGCTCGGCTCGGTAGGCATGGTCTCGATGCTCCCCGACATGGCGCTCGTCGCCTGTGGGCTGGCGCTCGCGTTCCAGATGCGCGGGGAGCAGCGCGTCGCGATGACGTGGTTCGGAGAGGGCTCGAGCGCGAACGGTCAGTGGCACGAGGCGATGAACGTCGCCGGAGTACGGAGGCTGCCGGTGGTCTTCATCCTCGAGAACAACCAGTTCGCCTACTCGACCCCCAACGAGCGCGAGTTCGCAGTCGATCCCGTCGAGCGCGTCCAGGCGTACGGGTTCCCCGGCGTGAAGGTGGACGGCAACGACGTCGAAGCCGTCTTCTACGCGGCGGCCGAGGCCTGCGAGCGCGCGCGCCATGGCGGCGGCCCCACGCTGATCGAGTGCGAGACGATGCGCATGCACGGGCACGGCGCGCACGACGACATGCGCTACGTCCCGAAGGAGCTGTTCGAGGTCTGGGCCAAGAAGGACCCGATCGACACCTACGAGGCCAAGCTCCGCGAGCAAGCGGTCGACACCGACGCGATCCGGTCGTCTGTCAAGGAGGAGATGGACAAGGAGAGCGAGTGGGCGCTGGCGCAGCCGATGCCCGAGCCGGAGACCGCGCTCGATGGCGTGTTCGCGGACGAGGCATCGCGCCTCGGCGACGGCGACGCGCCCTGGTCGCGCTGGCGCAAGGAGGCTGTCGATGCCTGAGCTGACCTACCTGCAGGCGATCTCCGACGGCCTGCGCGACGAGATGCGCCGCGACGAGTCCGTCTTCTGCCTCGGCGAGGACATCGGGGCCTTCGGAGGGGCCTTCAAGGTCACCGACGGCTTCACCGAGGAGTTCGGCGAGGACCGGGTATGGGACACGCCTCTCGCCGAGAACGCGATCGTGGGCTGCGCGGTCGGCGCGGCCGTCGAGGGGCTCAAGCCTGTCTGCGAGATGCAGTTCGCCGACTTCATCTCCTGCGGCTTCGACCAGCTCGTCAACGTGGCCGCGAAGATGCACTACCGGCAGGGCCTCGCCGTGCCGATGACCGTCCGGCTGCCCTCGGGCGGCGGCTTCTCCGGCGGTCCCTTCCACTCGCAGAACCCCGAGGCGTGGTTCCTGCAGTCGCCCGGCCTGAAGGTCGTTGCGCCCTCCACCGCGGAGGACGCGAAGGGCCTGATCGTGTCGGCCATCCGCGACCCGAACCCGGTCGTGTACATGGAGCACAAGCACCTCTACCGCCGCATCAAGGGCGAGGTGCCCGAGGGCCCGTACGAGACGCCGCTCGGCGAGGCGCGGCTCGCGCGCGAGGGCGACGAGCTCACGGTCGTGACCTACGGCGCGATGGTTCACACGGCGCTCGAGGCGACCGAGGACCTTGACGGGGCGAGCGTCGAGGTGCTCGACCTTCGCTCGCTCTGCCCGCTGGACCGGGACGCGATCCTGCGCTCGGTGCGAAAGACCAGCAAAGTCGTGGTGCTCCAGGAGGCGAGCCGCTCGTGTGGCGTGGCCGCGGAGGTCTGCGCCCTGATCAGCGAGGAGGCCTTCGAGGACCTGGATGGGCCGGTCGTGCGCGTGAGCGCGCCCGACACCCCGGTGCCGTTCAGCCCGCCGCTCGAGCGGGCCGTGCTGCCCCAGGTGGACGACGTGAAGGAGGCGTGCCGTGAGCTCCTCGCCTACTAGCACCCACGTCGTCGAGGTCACGATGCCCCAGATGGGCGTATCGGTCGCAGAGGGCACCGTCGTGGCCTGGAAGAAGCGCGTGGGCGACTGGATCGAGATGGACGAGTCGATCGTCGAGATCTCAACCGACAAGGTGGAGACCGAGGTCCCCTCCCCGGCCGCCGGCCGCGTGAGCGAGATCCTCGTGGACGTCGGCACGACCGTCGACGTCGGCGTGCTGCTCGCGAAGATCGACACCGGCGCCCGGCCGGGCGAGGCGCACGCCGACGAGGGCGCGCCCCATGCGGGCGCTGCCGTCGCCGAGCCGGAGGCCGCCGAGAGCGGCCCGATCGACGACAAGTCGCCGGCCGCCGGCGCCGGCGAGCGCGCCGAGTCGCTCGCGCCGACGGGCGACGGGAAGCAGCCGCCCATCTCGCCAGTCGTGCGGCGGATCGCGGACGAGCATGGGATCGATTTGGGGCAGGTTCAGGGCTCTGGCCGGCGGGGGCGCGTTACGAAGAAGGATGTGCTCGCGTTTCTGAAGGACGAGTCCCCAGCCCCCAGCCCCCAGCCCCCAGAGCCTGCTCTCCATAGCGAGTCGCCTTATGTGGAGGAGGCCCCGGCTCGCAGTCCCCAGCCGCCAGAGCCGGTTGTCGGTGGGGAGCTTTCGGTCATGCGACGCCAGATCGGCGAGCACATGCGCCGGTCGCTCGAGACAGCCGCGCAGTGCACCACGATCGTGGAAGCCGACATGAGCCGGATCGAGGCCGCCCGCCGGGCCGGCCCGCGCAAGCTCACCTACCTGCCCCTCGTCGCGCGGTGCGTGATGGACGCGCTGCGCGACTTCCCGATGCTGAACGCGACGCTGGAGGACGACAGGTACACGGTGCACGAGGACATCCATCTCGGCATCGCCGTCTCGCTCGGCGAGAACGGGCTGATCGTGCCGGTCGTTCGCAACGCGCACGAGCTCTCCGCCGAGGGTCTCGCGGTTCGGATCAAGGACCTCGCCGACCGCGCCCGCTCCAAGCGGCTGACGCCCGACGAGGTGGGCGGCGGCACGTTCACGATCACCAACCCGGGCGCGTTCGGCGCCCTGATGGCGACCCCCATCATCAACCAGCCCCAGGTGGCGATCCTCGACCTCGAGGCCGTGGTCAAGCGCCCCGTGGTGGTGAGCGGCGACGGCGGCGACAGCATCGCGATCCGGCCCATGACCTACTTCTGCATGTCCTGGGACCACCGGGCGCTCGACGGGGCGATCGCGGCGCAGTTCCTCTCGGCCGTGAGGCGGCACGTGGAGAGCTTTGGTGGCTGACCGGCCGGAGCTCTGGGTCGCCTCGCTCGGCCGCGTCGAGTACGGCGAGGCGACGAGGCTGCAGGAGCGCCTGCGCGACGCCCGCCAGGAGGACGCGATACCCGACGCGCTGCTGCTGCTCGAGCACGAGCCGGTCTACACGAAGGGCCGCCGGACCGAGCCCGGTGACCTGCCCATGGGCGAGGAGTGGTACCGGGCCCAGGGGATCGACGTCCAGGAAACCGACCGCGGCGGCCGGGTGACCTATCACGGACCGGGGCAGCTCGTCGGCTATCCCATCATGCGGATCGAGGCGGTACGCGACTACGTCGCGGCGATGGAGGGCGCGCTGGTCCAGGCGCTCGCGGACGAGGGCATCGAGGCGGAGGTACGCGAGGGCGTAACGGGGGTATGGGCCCCGAGGGGCAAGATCGGCTCGATCGGCGTCCACGTGTCGCGCGGGGTGACGACGCACGGGTTCGCCGTCAACGTGGACTCCGACCTACAGCCGTTCGAGTGGATTGTGCCCTGCGGCATCGAGCACGTGCGGATGAGCTCCGTCTACCTCGAGACCGGTAGACGCGACATGCGCTGCTTCCGCAAGCGCGTGGCTTGGCGGTTCGCGCAGGCGTACGGGATGCGCCAGAGACTCGTCTCGCTCGACCGGCTTCTGTCTGTACAGTCAGTCCCCGCATGAGCGCCACGCGTTCCCGCTCGAGTCCCGGCGGAGCCCGCGTCCTCGAGATGGGCGAGGTACTGCCGTTCCGGGAGCGCAAGCCCGAGTGGTTCAAGCGTCCGATGCCCGGCGGGCCGAAGTACCGTGAGCTCCAGGCCCTTATCCAGGGGGAGGGCCTTCACACGGTCTGCCAGGAAGCCGCCTGCCCCAACATCGGCGAGTGCTGGGAGCGCGGCAC
>JBKPHS010000044.1:0-4614 GCA_046729975.1 Actinomycetota bacterium | reverse complement strand
CGGCAGGCGCCAACCCCGCCGGCGCACCAGCTCCCGCACCTTGCCGCGCGAGCGGCCGCTCACCACCGCCACGAAGTCCACCCCACGGAAGTCCCCCCGCAGGCGGTCGACTCGGTCCACCTGCTGCTCGCAGCGAGGCGGGCCCGGGACGATGAAGACCAGGACCAGCGGGCGCCGCGTGCGGCCGGCGCACACCGTGATCACGTCCCGCTCGCTCACGTCGCACGCCGCCGTGCGGTTGCCCGCGTCGGCGTCGCCGCCGGCCTGCTTCACGTTCGCGACCTTGTCGGGGCCGTCCACGGTCGGAGCGGCGAACGCCGGCAGACGCTCGCCGACTGGCGGCCCGCGGAAGCCGCGGCCCGCGTTGGGCAGCGAATTGAAGCCCACGACCACGATCACGATCACGAACGCCACTCCAACGACCCAGGCGTAGCGGCCGCCGGGACGTGCCGAGGGTGGCGGTCCGGGCGGCCTCTCCTCCGGCGGGCCCGCTTCGTCGAGCTCCGCGAGCCGCTCCGCCGCGCTGGCTTCGGGCGCCGCCTCCCCGTCATCGGCGCGCGGCCGGGAACGCGCGAGATCCTCGAAGCGGTCCTCGGGGTCTCCGTTGGACCGACGCTCAGGCACGACTACGCCGCCGCAGCCGGGCCAGGCCCGGGAGCCGCAGCCGCCGCCGCAGCCGCGACAGCATGCCCTCTGGCGGCGCAGCCCGCTCCGCCCCGGGTCGCCGCTGCCTGCGAAGGGCCTCGCCTAGCGCGCGCAGCGCGCGGCGCGGGTCGACGTCGCGCAGGGTGAACGGCCCGTGCTGCTCGGCCCAGACGAGCGCTGCCGGCAGCACCACCATGACGCCGAGAAGCGAGACGGTCAGGTCGACCACCGTCACGATCCCGAAGTCGCGCAGCATCCGGATGTCCGACGCGACCAGGGCGGCGAAGCCGGCTATCGCCGTGGCGCCCGAGGCGAGCACCGCCGCGCCGGTGGACGCGTCGGTCACCTGGAGTGCGGTCGCGGCGGGCGCGCCGGCCTCCCGCTCCTCCCGGTAGCGGGACGACAGCAGGACGCTGAACTCGGTCGAGATCGCGATCACCAGCGCGCCCAGCGTCGCGGACATCGGGTTGAGCGGGATCCGCAGCAGGAACAGCACTAGCGCCGACCAGCCGGTGGCGAGCGCGATCGGGATCAGCGGAATGGTCGCGAGGCGCGGCCGCCGGCGGACCGCCAGCAGCACCAGGAAGACGGCCGCGAGCGCGGCGAGCAGGGTGAGCGCGCGTCGGGTCGTGCTCGACAGCGCATCGTTGGCGTCGGCGGCGAGCACGGGCAGCCCTGCGACCGTCGCGGTCACGCCTGGCGGCGGCTCCAGCCTGCGCTCGATGTCGTCGATCACCTCCTTCTGCCGGTCGAGCGGCATCAGCCTGATCCCGAAGGCCAGGTTCGCCACCTTGCGGTCGGAGGAGATCACCGCTTGGGAGAAGTACGGCGGCACGGCGTCGAGCAGCGCCCTGATGTTGCGCTGGTTGCCGGGGTCGGTGCTGCGGAACAGGTCCGGGAGTGACAGCGCCGGGCAGAGCTCCGGGGCGCCCTTCGCCTGCCCGCAGCGGGACCCGGTCTTGTAGCCGTGAGCGGCGAGCACTCCCTGCTGGAACTTCGTCATCCACGCGATCACCGCCGGCTCCGTGAGGTCGTCGGCCCGGACGGTCACGTCGATCTCGCCCGAGACGCCGGTCGCCTCCTGGAGGTCGTTCACGTCCTTCAACGCCTGGAGGTCGCGCGGCACGAGCTCCCGCACGTCCGAGATGACCTCCGTCTGGGTATCGGCGGCCCAGCCGAGCACGGCGACCGCGAGCCCTATGGCCAGCACGCGCTGCGGGCGGGCGATGGCGAGCTCGAGCGCCCGCTGCCCAGTCGAGCGCGCCCATCCGGAGACCTGCCGCCAGCGCTTGCCGGCAACCTCCGCGATCGGCCGCGACGCCACGCGTGCGCGCAGCTGCCCGGCGAGCGCCCGTAGACGCGGGAAGGCGGGCGGCACGTCCGCGGGCCGCCGGGCGTCGCTGAAGCGGACGAGCGCCGCGAAGCCGGCCGTGAGGGCGCAGCCGAAGGCCAGCACGATCCCGAGCACGAGCATCGCGCCGAAGCCACGCACCATCGGCACCGGCGAGAGCAGCAGCACGAGGAAGCCGACGCCGGTCGCGAGGCCCGCCGTCGCGATCGTCGGCCCCCCGGCGTAAGCGGCCCTCTGAGCCGCGTCGGCGGGCGGAGGGCGCAACCCCGCGGCGCGCGCCTCGTCGAAGCGGGCATGGAACTGGATCGCGTAGTCCACCGCGAGGCCGATCAGCACAGGGAGGGCGGCGATCGAGGCCATGGTCAGCGAGCCGCCGGCGAGCGACACCGCGCCGAACGTGAGCGCGGCTGCCGCCAGCGCCACCAGAAGCGGCAGCAGTCGCAGACGGGTGCGGAACACGAGCGCCAGGGTCGCTGCCATCACGAGCAGGGCGGCGCCGAGCAGCACGAAGATCGAGCGCTGGACCGCCGACGACAGCCCGTCCACGACGACCGGGACGCCGCTCACCACGTAGCGCTGGCGGTTCTGGAGCTTGAACCGATCCTCGCCGACCGCCTGCTTGAACATGTCGATCGCCCGCTCGCGCTCCGACTCCGAGAGGTCGGGGCGCAGGCGCGCCTGGATCAGCGCCGCCTGGCCGCTCGGGAACAGGTACGCGAAGCGGGCCTTCGGCACGTTCAACCCCTTGCTGGCGTCGAACACGAGCTGCGAGACGAATTCCGGGTTGTTCAGCGAGGGAACGCTCGTGAGCCCGTACCGCAGGGCGAGCCGCAGCGAGTCGCGCACGAACTGCGAGTAGACGAGCTGCTTGGCCTGGTTCGCGAGCCGCTCCTGCTCCTTCTTCGAGTCGCCCCGCCGTGCCGACAGCTTGCGTGCCGCCTCGGCGGCGGCCTCGGCGTCCTTGGCGCGACTCGTCTGCTGTTTGGTGAAGCCCTCGGAGATCTGGTTCGCCGCGGTGTTGATGAACGTCCCCGGCCCGTAAACGACCTGCGCGGGCTTCGACCGCGCCAGCTGCGTGCAGACCGGTGGCAGGTTCTTCAGCCCGTCCGCCGGCACGTTGCCGGACAGGCATCCCTCGAGCGCGACGAGCCTCCCGAGGTCGGACGTCAGCACGGTGCGCTGCAGATTCCCCTTTACGAGGACGACCACGGGGTCGTCCCCGAACCGCTTCTTGAAGTCCTCGGTCGCGCGGAAGGCGGGCGAGCCGCTGTCCACGAGCGTGTCCGTCGACGCGCTGGGCGGGATCCGAAGCGACAGCCCCACACCCACCAAGGCGAGCGCGCCCACGACCGCGAGTACGACGACCGGCCGCGAAGCGACCGCGCGCACGGCGCGCGCGAAAGTCTCACCCCTCAGCACGGAATCAGCTTAGAGCGCCCGCGAGATGCGCCGTCCCACTACCCTCCAGGACATGTGTCGCAACATCCGCACCCTCCACAACTTCGAGCCGGCCGCGACCGACGAGGAGATACGCGCCGCCGCGCTTCAGTACGTCCGCAAGGTGAGCGGCTCGACGAAGCCCTCTCAGGCCAACGCCGAGGCCTTCGATCGCGCCGTCGTCGAGGTCGCGCAGGCGACGACGAAGCTGCTCGACCAGCTCGTCACCTCGGCCCCGCCGAAGGACCGCGAGGCCGAGGCGGCCAAGCGGCGGGCACGGGCCGCCGAGCGCTTCGCGGCCTGAGGCTTAGCCGTCGCGGGCTCGTCAGCCCGCGAAGTACTTCGCCGCCATCTGGTCGACGGTGCCCTTCGTTCGCGTGGTCGTCACGCCGAGCAGCTCCTCGATCGGCTTGAAGTCGAGCGTGGAGTCCATAAGGCCTCCGCTCGGAAGCCAGAAGAGCTCCTGGTCGCCGAACACCAGCCGGTCCTCGTCGGTCGCCATGTCCAGCACCTCCTCGCGCGCCGGTCCCCGGGGCTTCGCGGGGAGCATCACGACCTGGAGCTTCCCCTTGGAGCTCTCGACCAGCGTCCGGGCGAACGGCTCGTGGTCCGCGATCGCTCGGAGCTCGGCGGCCGTGCGCAGGAAGATCCCCACTCCCTCGCCGAGGGACTCCGTCAGGCCCTCCTGGATCCGGTCCGCCATCTTGGCACGCGACTCGCGGCCCGCGCTGAAGACCACGTTGCCGCTCGTGCGGAACGTGGCCACGTCCTGGAAGCCGATCTCCTCGAACCGCGCGCGGAGCTCGGAGCTGCCGACGCGCCGATGGCGCCCGACGTTGATCCCCCGCAGAAAGGCGGCGTACCTCGGCATGCCCCTACGGCCTTTCCGGAGCCTCCTCAACGTGCGGATACAGGCCGCTCTGACCCAGCAGCCGTCCAAGCGGCGCCTGCGGCTTGCACGGCGGCGCCGGCACGGCCCCCGGCGGCTGGCCGCCGTACGCGAACTGGTCGATCAGCGCGTAGGTCGACTCCGGGAGGAAGTTGGGCACCGGCGGGAGGCCGGGGATCAGGTCCGAGAGCCCGCTGCTCGGGCTGTTGAGCGCCGGCACCGGGTTGGAGCTGCAGAGGTACTGGCCGAAGACCTCGAGGCCGGTCGCCAGCTTGGAGTAGCCGCCCGGCTC
>JBKPHS010000043.1:0-7679 GCA_046729975.1 Actinomycetota bacterium | reverse complement strand
ACCATGAGATCGCCGGCCGGCTCGGGGTCAGCGAAGGCGCCGTCCGGCAGCTGATCCACAGGGCACGGCGGCGCCTGCGCGAGATCGGCTCGTTCCTCACTCCGCCCTCGCTCCTACAGCGCCTGCAGTTCCTTGGCGAGGAGGGTGGCACGCGCGCTGCTGAGCTGGGCGCGGCCGCGGGAGGGCTGACAGGCGCCAAGGTCGCGGCTGCGGTGCTCATCGGTGGGGCCGCCGGCAGCGCCGCACTCGTGCCGCCCGGCGACCTCCCACGCCCGCACGCGCCGGATCGCGGCGCTCTCGTCGCACCCGCCGAGCCGATCGCGACGGCGGGTGGCACCGGCCGGTTCGCCGACTCCGGCCTGGATGACCGGCGCAGCGGCTCGGCGGGCCCGGATCGACGACAGGGTGCGGCGGAGCGCCGGCCCGGCGACAACAGTGGCCCGGGATCGCCGGAGCGCGGCACGTCGGGATCGAGCGACTCCGGCTCCGCCACGTCCGGCTCAGGCTCGGGCTCATCGGGCTCATCGGGCTCGAGCTCGTCAGGTTCCGGGACGTCGGGCTCCGGGTCGGACTCGTCGGGATCAGGCCAGTCCGGAAGCGGCGACCCGAGCTCATCCGTCTCCGGTACGTCGGGCTCGGGCACGTCAGGCAGCGGCTCGGACAGCTCAGGGTCGAGCGGCTCCGGATCCGGCGACTCGGCGCTCCTGCCGACGATCGAGTCCGGCAGCGGTTCCTCGGGCAGCGGCTCCTCCGGCAGCGGCTCCTCCAGCGGTTAGTGACACAACACCCGTTCCGTGCCCGGCGGCCCGCGTGATATTCGCCGGCCGACTGGCTCAGGAGGGGTAGAGACGAGCGAGCGTCAGGAGGAGGCTCATGTCAATACACGAGGGTCCACGTGCGCCGGACGCCGCGGCGTGGATGTTCATGCAGCTGTGGGACGACGAGGGCGTGCTCGAGGAAGACCGCCCGACAGCCGGTCGCCGGTTACTCGCCTTCGGGCTTACGCTGCTCGTGCTACTCGCGGTCCCTCTCTACTGGGTGGCCGCGGCTCGGGGGAGCGACTCCGACGCACCTCAGGCCACGCTTGCGTCGAACAGCGGGCCGGGCGGCGGCGGCAGCAATAGCGGCCCTGGCGGTGGGGGCAGCAGCGGGCCCGGTGACGGAGACGGCGACGGCGATCCCGACGATCTCCAGGCGCGGGAGGATGAGGATGGGATCGCGGAGCAGAACGCGCCCGACACTACGACCAGCAATCAGCCCGGCACGACCAATACGGCGACCGATTCGCGCCGCAGCCAGGCCACCACATCGAGTCATCAGGCGGGCACGACCAGAACGGCGACGAACTCTCGCCGGAGCCACGCTACGACCACGAGTAGCCACGCGGGGACGACAAACACCGCGACGGATTCGCGGCGGAGCCACGCGACGACCACGAGCAACCAGGCGGGGACGACCAACACCAACACACAGAACACGACCACCAGCCACAACCGCGGCACGACGAGGACCGGCACCAACACCAACTAGCGAGCAGACGCGGGAGCCACAGAGCGGCCGTCGCGGCCGGACGCCGTGACGGTCGCTCTGCTTCGCTGGTCGACGGCCCGCCTTAGCGGTTACCGTTGGCGGCGTGCGATCGCTGACCGAACCGTGGAGTCTTGGCGGCATCCGACTGCCTAACAGGCTCGTCCTCGCTCCGCTGGCCGGCATCGGCAACTGGTTCGTGCGGCTGCAGGCCAAGCGCCACGGCGCCGGGCTCGTCGTGTCCGAGATGGTGTCGAGCTTCGGGCTGAAGTACGGGGACGAGCGGACGCACACCCAGTTCCTGCGCATCCATCCCGAGGAGCACCCGGTCTCGATCCAGCTCTTCGGCCACGACCCCGACGTGATGCGCGAGGCCGCCGCGATCGTCCGCGAGGCCGGCGCCGATCTGATCGACATCAACATGGGCTGCCCGGTGCGCAAGGTGTGCAAGACGGGCGCGGGCGCCGCGCTGCTCGAGGACCAAGACAAGGCGGTCGCGATCGCCCGTGCAGCGCGCGAAGGCGGCGGCCTGCCGGTCACGGTCAAGCTGCGGCCGGGGCAGCGACCGGGGGACCGCGGTGGCGTGGAGCTCGCCCGGCGCCTCGTCGAGGACGCCGGCGTGGCGGGCATCGGCTTCCATCCGCGCCACGCTTCGCAGGAGCACAGCGGCAGGCCCGACTACGTCCTCGCGAGGGAGCTCGTGGAGGCGCTCGAGGTGCCTGTGATGCTCTCGGGCGGGCTGCGCTCGGACGCCGAGGTCCGCGAGGCCTTCGACCGGAGCGGCGCCGATGCGGTGATGCTGGCGCGTGGCTCGCTCGGCAACCCGTGGCTGTTCGAGCGCCTGCTCGGCCTCCGCGACGGCGACCCGACACGCGTCGAGGTCGCCCGCGAGCTCCGCTGGGTCATCGACCGCGCCGAGGAGCACCTCGGCCCCGAACGCGCCGGCCGATACCTCCGCAAGTTCTATCCCTGGTACGCGGAGGCGATGGGTCTGACCAAGGCGGAACAGCAGCCGCTCGTGTCGGCCCCCACGACCGACGACGCCCGCCGTGCCTTGACCGATCTGGCTGGCCCCTTGTCCCCCGCATTGGCCGCCTGAGCCCGCCAGACGCGCTGCTACACTGCGCGGTCCCTCCGGCCGTCCCCAGCGGAGGTTTTCTTATGCAAAAGGAACTGATTCTCACCCCTGAAGGCCTGAAGGAGCTGAAGGCCAAGATCGACTACCTCCATACCACCCGCCGGCGCGAGGTCGCCGAGCGCATCAAGGAGGCCCGCGAGTTCGGCGACATCGCCGAGAACTCCGAGTACGACGACGCGAAGAACGAGCAGGCAATGCTCGAGAAGCAGATCTCGGACCTCGAGGAGAAGCTGCGCGCGGCCACGGTCATCGACAACCGCGCGATCAGCACCGACGCCGTCTCGGTCGGCACCACCGTGCACGTCAAGGACCAGAAGACCGAGAAGTCGGTCAAGTACCGGATCGTCGGCTCAGCCGAGGCGAACCCGTCCGAGAACAAGCTCTCGAACGAGTCGCCGGTCGGCAGCGCCCTGCTCGGGCACAAGCGCGGCGACGTCGTCTCCGTGCCGGTCCCGCGCGGCCCGGCCCGCAAGCTGAAAATTACAAAAATAGAAGCAAGCTGACGCTTGCTTCTTAGTCGCTAGTCCTTAGTCCCTGGTCCCTAGGGCTGGGCCCGAGCCCTCGCCCCTAGCGACTAGCGACTACCGACTCAGGGATACAGCTTCTCCCGGTTATTGAGCATCGCGACGTACTGCTCGATCCGCCGGGCCCGCGTCTCCGGCTTCTTGGCGTCCTGGATCCGGTAGAGGATCGCGTACCTGTTCCGGCTGTCGAGCGTCGCGAAGAACTCCCGGGCCGTGTCGTTGCGGTCCAGCTCTCGCTGCAGGTCGTCGGGTACCGTCACGGTGCTCCATGGGTCGTACGCAGCGTCCCAGCGGCCGTCAGCCTTGGCTCGCTCGACCTCCTTCAGTCCAGCGGGGCGCATCCGCCCCTGTTCGATCAGCTCCGTCGCCTTCCCGCAGTTGACCTTCGACCACTTGCTCCTCGGCCTGCGGGGGGTGAACCGCTGGAGGAAGTACTCGTCGTCGAGCCTGTCCCGCAGACCGTCGATCCAGCCGTAGCAGAGCGCGACCTCGAGCGCCTCCGGGTGCGTCACGCTCTCGATCCCCGACCCTTTCTTCGCGATTTTGATCCACACCCCGTCCGCGTCCTCGTGATGCTCCGCGAGCCAAGCGTCCCACGCGTCCCTTGACGCGAAAGGAATGACGGGCAGCGCGTCCCTGGGGCTCATGGGCCGAAAAATAGCTTCCTTGAGCGGCACCGCGGACGCTGTTAGCGTCGCCGGAGACCGGCGATGGAGTTTCGTGTTCTGGGGCCGCTCGAGGTGCTCTCCGACGGACGGGCGCTCGATCTCGGTGGACAAAAGCAGCGCGCGCTATTGGCCCTGCTCCTGCTCGAGGCGAACCGGGTCGTCTCGAGCGACCGCCTGATCGAGGGACTCTGGGAGGGCGACCCGCCGAGCACGGCTCAGAAGGGGCTCCAGGTCTACGTCTCACAGCTGCGCAAGCTGCTCGGCAGGGAGCGCCTGCAGACGAAGGCGCCCGGCTACGTGCTCCGCGTCGACCCGGACGAGCTCGACGTCGAGCGCTTCCGGCGGCTTCAGGCGGAGGGCAGGCTCGACGAGGCGCTCGCACTCTGGCGCGGCCCCCCACTCGGCGAGTTCGCCTACCGGCGCTTCGCACAGCCCGAGATCGCTCGTCTGGAGGAGCTGCGTCTCGGCTGCCTCGAGGAGCGCATCGAGCGGGACCTCGCCGGCGGCCGCCACGCCGAGCTCGTCGGGGAGCTCGAGGCGCTCGTCAAGGAGCACCCGCTCCGCGAACGGCTGCGCGGTCAGCTCATGCTCGCCCTCTACCGCTCGGGACGCCAGGCCGAGGCGCTCGATGCGTACGCCGACGCCCGCGCGGCGCTCGTGGAGGAGCTCGGCATCGAGCCCGGCCGTGAGCTCCGCGAGCTGCACCAGGCGATCCTCCAACAGGACTCGGAACTCGACCTGCTGGCGGTCGAGGCGGAGCCCGCACGCGGCGCGTTCGTCGGCCGCGAGGCCGAGCTCGGCGAGCTCGTTGCCGGCCTTGACGACGCCTTCGCCGGACGCGGGCGCCTGTTCCTGCTCGCCGGTGAGCCCGGCATCGGCAAGAGTCGCCTTGCCGAGGAGCTGACCGCGCACGCAAGGTCCCGCGGCGCG
The DNA here is from genome assembly GCA_046729975.1 of Actinomycetota bacterium. GTDB lineage: Bacteria > Actinomycetota > Thermoleophilia > Solirubrobacterales > Thermoleophilaceae > JBKPHS01. The sequence goes on along the minus strand of JBKPHS010000043.1, from coordinate 2,892 downwards.
CGGACGCTCGTCGGCCGCTGCTGGGAGGCCGGGGGCGCCCCGGCGTATTGGCCCTGGGTCCAGGCGCTCCGGTCGTACGTGCGCGAAACCGATCCCGCGGTGTTGCGGGGTCAGGCGGAGCGAGAGGCTCCGGAGCTGACGATGATTCTTCCCGAGCTGCGCGAGGTGTTCCCGGATCTGCCGGCGGGCCAGGAACCTGAGTCGGAGGGAACTCGCTTCCGCCTGTTCGAGTCGGTCTCGTCGTTCCTGAGAGGCACGGCGAAAGCCGAGCCGCTGGCGCTGTTCCTCGACGACCTCCACGCCGCCGATGCGCCCTCGCTGCTGCTGCTGCGGTTCGTGGCTGCGGAGCTCCAGGGAGTGCGGGTCCTCATTGTGGGCTGCTACCGCGACACGGAAGTAGGGCCAGACCTCGGAGAAGCCCTGCCCGAGCTCACGCGGGAGCCCACGGTGCGCCGGGTCGCCCTCAGGGGACTCAGTGCTCCCGACACCGCCCAGCTGCTCGAGCTGACCGCCGGCTGGATTCCGACGGACGAGCTGTCCTCACGAATCCACGCCGAAACCGAGGGGAACCCCCTCTTCGCTGGGGAGGTTGGACGTCTTCTGGCCGCCGAGGGCGCCATCGAGCGGGCCGACGGAGCGGAGGAGCGGCTCCCCATCCCAGAGGGAGTGAGGGAGGCGATCCGCCGGAGGCTCGGACGTCAGTCCGACCGCTGCAAGCAGGTGCTGACTCTGGCCTCCGTGCTCGGCCGGGAGTTCGACGTTCGTGCCCTCCAGTGGGTAAGCGGGCTCCAGCAGGATGAGCTCTTCGGAGCACTCGAGGAGGCTGTCGACGCGCGCCTCGTGGGCGATGTGCCGGACGCTCCAGAACGCCTGCGCTTCTCTCACGTGCTGATTCGCGACACGCTTTACGAGGACCTTCCGGCCACTCGGCGCCTCCGCCTTCACCAAGCGATCGGTTCGGCCCTCGAGGGCCACTACGCCGAGAACCTGGAGCCGCATCTCGCAGAGCTGGCCCACCACTTCCTCGAAGCGGGAAGCGCCGACGCGGAGAAGGCGGTCGGCTACGCCACGCGCGCAGGCGACCTGGCGGCATCCCAACTCGCCTATGAGGAGGCGGCTCGCCACTACACGAGCGCGCTCCGCGTGCTCGAGAGGGCGGGATCGGCCGACTCGAACAAGAGCTGCGAGCTGCTGCTCTCGCTGGGCGAGGCCCTCAGCCGGGCCGGGAGTGCGCACGAAGCAAAGCAGGCCCTTCAGCGAGCGGCCACGCTCGCCCAGCAGGCGGGTCGGTCCGACCAGCTCGCACGGGCGGCGCTCGAGTACGTGGGAAGATTCGGCTGGGCGCGCGGCAGCATCGACCCTCTCCTCGTCCCCCTCCTGGAGCGTGCCCTGGCGGCGATCGGCGAAGGAGACACTTCCGCGCGAGCGAGGTTGCTCGCCCGGCTCGCGGCGGCAAGACGCGACGACCCTTCCCGCGACCGTAGGATCGCTCTCGCCGAGGAGGGAGTCGAAATCGCGAGGCGTCTGGGCGATCCGGTGACACTCGCCTACGCGCTCGAGGGACATTGGGTGGCGGTCGAAACACCGGCAGTAGCCGGCGACGGTCTCGTCGCGGGAGAGCAGCTGATGGCGCTGGGCGAGGAGATCGGCGACAAGGAGCGGGTATTCGAAGGCCACGATTTCCGCTTTCACGCCTTCTGGGCGCTGGTTGACCGCGCCGGCGTCGAGGTCGAGCTCGACGCGCTGAGCAAGCTGGCCGACGAGCTGCGCCAGCCTGCGCAGCGCTGGCACGTCGGCACGGGCCGGACCATGCTGGCGTTGATGGAAGGCCGCTTCGAGCGGGCCGAGCAGCTGATCTCCGAGACGCTGGCCCTCGGCCGGCGGGCGGAGAGCTGGAACGCCGTCGTTTCCCAGAGGCTCGCGCTGTTCGTGCTCCGCCGGGGCCAAGGGCGGCTGGCGGAGCTCGAGGACACCATCAGGCGCTCCGTGCACGAGTACCCGGCGCTCCTGAGGTTCAGCTGTGCCCTTGCGCATCTGTACGGCGAGCTCGGCCGGGAGCGGGACGCGCGGCCGGTCTTTGACGCCCTGCTGTCGCGCGATCTAGCTCACGAGCACGAGGACGCCGAGTGGCTGTTCAGCATGAGCCTCCTGCCCGACCCGTGCGCGTTTCTCGGCGACACGGACGCGGCGGCGAAGCTCTACTCGCTGCTCCTCCCCTACGAGCATCTCTATGCCCAGGCGCCCGTCGAAGCCAGCTTCGGCTCGGTCGCACGAGGGCTGGGCATCCTGTCGACGATGTTCGGCCGCTTCGACGACGCAGAGAAGCACTTCGACGACGCCCTCGAGATAGAGCGGAGAATGGGCGCTCGCCCCTGGCTCGCGCACGCGGAGGACGGCTACGCCCGGATGCTGCTCGCCCGCGACGGCCCCGGCGACCGCGAGCGAGCCCGGGAGCTCATTGACGCGGCGGTCTCGATCTACACGGAGCTGGGAATGGAGACCTGGGCGGCGAAGGCTTCGGCGGCCGCGACGCGGTGAGCCCTGCTCCCTGGGGCTGGGGGCTGGGGGCTGGGGGCTCATACATAGACTGCCCGCCGTGGCCGAGTCGATCGATGACAGACGCGCCAAGGTCGAGCGCCTGCGCGCCGAGGGCATCGACCCCTTCCCCCACGAGTTCGAGGGCGTCGTCCCGATCGCGCACGTGCACGAGGAGCACGACGGGCTGGGGGCGGGGGAGGAGACCGACGCCTCCTATCGCGTGGCCGGCCGGATCGCGGCGCGCCGCGGTCATGGCGGCTCCGCGTTCATCGACCTGGTCGACCGCTCCGGGCGGATCCAGCTGCACGCCCGCCGCGACGTGCTCGGCGAGGAGAGCTTCGAACGCATCGCCTC
>JBKPHS010000042.1:0-3576 GCA_046729975.1 Actinomycetota bacterium | reverse complement strand
CCAGTAGATCCAGTAGCAGGGCAGCACGGCGCCGAGCGCCTCGGGGAACGAGCCGCCGTACACGACGGCCAGCAGGTAGCTGGTGTAGGCCAGGTGGGTCGGCGCCATCGGCGTGGCCGCGACCTCCTCCTCGCTCATGCCGAAGTCCGCGAAGAAGGACTCGTGCAGCGAGCGCTCGACGGCGATCGCGCCCGCGGCGTGCTCGTTGAACATCGCGATCTCGGCCTCGGCGGGCGCCCGCGCCGCGGCCACGCTCAGCGCCCGCGCGTACTCGCGCAGGTAGTGGGCGTCCTGGACGACGTAGAAGCGAAACGCCTCGCGCTCCAGCGACCCGTCGGTCAGCCCCGCGATGAACGGGTGCGCCAGGATCGAGGCGTAGATGTCGTCGATGCCCGCCCACAGGCGGGCCGAGAGCGGTTGGTCGTCCGTCGGCTTTCCTCTCTTCGCACCGCGAAGGCCGGCATGCTAGACGAGCCGGTCTGGCGATAACCAGAGGCGCTCTTCGAGCGCGTTGCGGTCACCGATCTCCTCGGACCGTATGCGAGACGGAGATCGAGCGAGGGCGCAGAATCGGTCGCCGGCGAGCCCGGATGGAATACTGCATCCACCTCTAGGAACTGAAAGACACCCGCGGACGCGGGGCGCCCAGGTGGTCCGCGCGCGGTGGACGGGAGCAGCTGTAGGCTCGGCGGGGAGCCGTGAAGGCGATCGTCCGCGACGTCCAGACCTGGAGTCTGTTCTCCGAGCCTACGGGTAGCCGTTAGCACAACGGAAATGACCGGCATCGTTTGCGGGCGAGGAGGAGGCGGCCGCGCGCGGCACACAGCCACCGCTACTGGTTTGAACCTCCTTCGCCGCGGCCTTTAGACCACAGCGCTCAAGTGTCCTCGAAACCGGGGGAGGTCCACCTGGGAGGACTGTCGGGTCTCGTCCACTGCGGTACCCGCGCCGCCGGCGACGACACGACTGCTTGTGGCCAAAGCGGTGACGAGGCGCTTCGACGCCTGCGTGATTGTTTCGGCCAAAGAGCAGCCGCGAGCGGCCTCGGCGCGGTGGTCATCGCAGCGCCGAAGGAAGAAGCGCGGTTGCCGGAGCCGCCACGTCGCTCCTTGGTCACGTAAACGAGTCGTCGTGGGAGAGTTCCGGTCCTCCGTCATCGCAGGTGTCTTTTGCTAAAGGTTTCGGTTCGGTGGGAAGCGGGCGTGTGTCGAGGAGAAGCGGTGCTAAAGGGTCAGTTGGCGTGCACCGATGCCGCCTAGGTGAGGTTTCTCTGCGCAGCGGGCGTCCTGATCGCAGTCATCCGCCGGTTGCGACGAATCGGATGACCGACCGCGGGGAGGGGAATCCGGCGGAAGCGCGCCACAAACGACCGTTGAAGGCACGCCCGGCACGGATGCGGGTTCCAAAGGAGTAGTCCATCCACAGAAGTTGCGGTCAAGCGAGACGTGCCCGGGGGCCGCGTTTTAAGGACGGCGCCAAGGACAGCCGCGCGTGGGCAATGCCTGCGCCGGCCGACCGCGCGGTCGCGCCGCCCTCAGGTGACGCTCGGGAGCTCCGGGTACGGGCCGACCCGCACGCGCTTTGCGTCGTTTTCGAGCTTCGCGGGCCCGTGGAGCCGGGCACGGAACTGCACTTCGGGGCCCCGCGGGCCGCCCACGAGGTCGCCAGGCGGCGGCTGGATATTGCACGGCTACGGCTTCCAATCCGTGCTCTCCAAGGGAGAAGACTCCGTTCTCAAGTTTGGGTTGCAGGGCGACGCCCCGAACGTGCTTGACGGCAAGGTGCGCATCGGCCGCGCGACGGTGGTCGTCACAATCCCGCGGCGAGAGCTGGACCGTCCGCCGACGAACATGCCGGGTCGCCCGCCGTTCCCCTACCGTGGCTTGGGAGTCGAGGCTCGGGTGATCGCGCCCGCGTCCCGGGGAGGTGGAACAGAGGCCGATTTCATCCCGACCGAAGGCACCGGCAGCGTCGGGATCAAGGACGGCAAAGCATGTCGAGCCCCATGTGGGATCGGTCTGCTCGCCATCGAAGGTCCGCGGCGAGGCGGCTAACTACCGACCCGCACGAGCGGCTTCGGGGAGAGCAACTCGCGGTCACGGTCGGGGGCTGCGAAACGGCGTGCTCCTGCCCACGTGGTTGGAGGGGCGGAGACCGATCGTGCCGCTTCGCGATAAGCAAAAGGCTCTGCGCCGTGCGCTCCCGTTATTCCGTCCGGCGCTTGGCCAGAGGTACGGCGCTGAGGCCGCCGCGACCGCTCCTGGCCAAAGCCGTCACCTGGTCCTGCACCGGCCTCGTCACTGGGTCGGCCACAAAGCGGTCGTGTCCTCGCCGGCGGGGTGGCGTCTCAGGAGTGCTGTAAATAGCCCGGGCCCGTCAAGGGCACGGCGTAGGTTCCCTCAAGTCCTGACGAGACGAAGAAGGAGGACCTACGCCGTGAGACGCACCGTACCGCCGTCGGCGGAGATCGAGCAGCAGATCGACCAGTTGCTCGCCGTTGGGGTCGGCGAGAACCCGAGGGAGTCGTTATCGGAGCTCGCGAAGCTCGGTGCGCGGCTGATCATCCAGCGGGCCGTGGAGGACGAGTTCGACGCCTGGCTGGGCAGGGCGCGCTACGAGCGCCGGCCGGACTATCAGCGCGGGTTGCGCAACTATGACTCGGCGCTTCGCAACGGCTTTCGTCCGCGCCGGGTGCAGACGCTCGAGGGCGAGCTCGAGGTCGAGATCCCGCAGGTCCGGGAGGCCGCCGAGCCGTTTGTCTCGAAGCTGTTTCCGTGCAGCACGAAGGTCTTGCGCACGGAGCCGCTGCGGGCGATGGTGATCGGCGCGTTCGTTAGGGGCCTGTCGATGCGCGACATCGAGTCGCTGTGCGACAAGGCCGGGCTTGGGAAGCTCTCGAAGGCGACCGCCCAGCGGATCTGCACCGAGCTCAGGGAGCGCTTCGAGGCGTTCAGGCGCCGCGATCTATACGACGTCCAGCTCGCGGCGCTGTTCCTCGACGCCGTCTTTCTCTCGGTCCGTCCGAACGGGCCCAAGGAGGGCGTGCTGGTGGCCTGGGGCTTCACCGAGCAGGGCGCGCGGGTGCTGCTCGCGGTGATGCTCGGGATGCGCGAGTCGCACGAGGACTGGCTCGCGCTCGGGCGCGACCTGATCGCCCGCGGGCTCGGCGCGCCGCTACTGATCGTCGCCGACGGCGCGCCCGGGCTGATCAAGGCGGTCGAGCAGTGCTGGCCCGCCTCGGATCGCCAACACTGCGCCGTCCACCGCGTGCGCAACCTGCTCGCCAAGCTGCCCGAACGGGAGCGCGAGCGCGAACGCGTGCGCCAGGCCTACTGGCAGGCGCTCGACGACGCCACCGACGAGCGCGATGGCAAGCGGCGACTCGAGGCGCTCGTCGACGAGCTCGACGCTGCCGGCTACACCGCCGCCGCCAAATGCCTCGCCGACGACCTCGACGCGCTCGTCGTGCACCTGCGCTACCCGACCAGACACCGCCGCAGGTGGCGCTCGACCAACCTGCTCGAACGCTCGCTCGCCGAGGTCAAACGCCGCACCAAGGTGATCGGCCGCTTCCCC
>JBKPHS010000041.1:0-12211 GCA_046729975.1 Actinomycetota bacterium | reverse complement strand
GAGGGCCTCGCCTACGAGCGCAGCGGCGCCTGGTGGAACAAGAACTTCCTCTGGCTGCTCGTCGAGGACATCGGGCTCGACGCACTGCGCGAGCGGGTGGTGCGGCCGCTGACGGGACTGCGGATCGCGCCCTTCTACGGCTGCTACATCGTCCGTCCCACGCGCCGGCTGGGCTACGCGGACCACCCCGAGCGCGACCGCTACCTCGAGATGGTGATCGACGCGGTCGGCGCCGAGCCGGTGGACTACGCCGGCAAGCACAAGTGCTGCGGGTTCCCACTGATCACGATGAACAAGACCACCTCGCTGCGGCAGGCCGGCCGGCACCTGGCGGACGCAATCGACGCGGACGCCGACTGCCTCGTCACGCCATGCCCGCTCTGCCACCTGAACCTCGACCTCCAGCAGCCGGAGGCGGCGAACTACGTCGAGCGCGATCTCGACATCCCCGTGCTGCACTTCCCGCAGCTCATCGGGCTCGCGCTGGGCATCGAGCCGAAGGCGCTCGGGATGAACAAGCACGTGGTCTCGACGGCCGACGTTCAGGCGAAGGTCGCCGAGCTCGCCGCTGCCTAGGCTCAGCCGCCGAGCCCTGCGCCCTGGCCGGCGGCGGCTCGGCGCACCCGGAACAGCGGCACCCGGCCGGAGATGCCCTTGATCTTGAAGAGGCCCGCCTCCGACCACGAGTAGCCGTCATCGGCGGTCTCCTTCACCTCCTCGGTCCCGAGCACGCTGCCGCGCCGGGCGATTGAGCAGACCCTGCTCGCGAGGTTTACCGGGCGGCCGTACAGGTCGCCGCCGCGGTTTAGCGCGCGGCCGCGGGCCAGGCCGACCCGCAGCTGCGGGAAGTCCTCGCCCTCCGCTTCCACGGCGTCGAGGAGGTCGAGCGCGGCGGCGACGACCTGGCCGCTCTTCGGTGACGCGAGCATCGCCCCGTCCCCGATCATCTTGACGAGGCGGACCGGGCCGGCCGCGGCCTCGCCCGCGAGCTCGGTGAAGCGACCCGCCACCGCGCCCAGCTGGTCAGGCGGCACCTGCTCGCCGAGTCGGGTGAAGCCCGCCAAGTCCGCGAAGCAGACGGTGACCTCGACGCCCTCGGCGAGCTGCCCGGAGGCCGTCTCAGCCCAGCCGGCCGCGGCCGAGCGAGCCTCCTGCCGCTGATGGACCAGGAGCGCGTGCTCCAGTATCGGCCCCATCAGCGGGGACAGCTCGCGGCTAAGCTCGGCGAGCCGCAGCGCCGCCTCCCGCTCAGTGTCGTCCGCCCGCACGTAGGTCGATGCGAAGACGGACCCGATCGCCGCGGCGAGCCGCGACATGCTCTCCCCGAGCACTCGGGCGACCTCGAGGATACGGTCGTCGGGGAGACCGGCCCGCCGGATCACCGCCACCGCCTCGGCCGCCCTTCGGTCCTCCTCCCCGTACACGGGGTCGTCGGGCTCGGCCTCCGCCATGCCCAGGGCGCGCCAGAGGCGCGTGATGAACTCGTACTCGAGGCCGGTGAGCTCTGCCACCTCTGTCGCCGTGTAGCGCGGCCCTGCGCCAACGAGGGCGCGCTCGGCGGGCAGGAACGCCAGGCGGTCACGCTCGGCCGCGTCGCGTAGCTCCTCAAGCGGCACCCCGTCGGCCTCGAGCTCCCGGAGCAGCTCGAGGCGGCCCCTACGCGCATCCTCGTCGGCCACGCCGTCGAGCAGGCCCTCGGCTTCGAAGTCGATGCTCACGCGACGCAGCTTGCCACACGGCCGCGCGGCCCCGAACGCGACAAGGCCGGCCGCTTGCGCGACCGGCCCGACGCCTCCCCAGAAACGAGAAAACCGACCAGAGGCTGGTCGGCTTCTCGCGGTGCTAGGCGTACCCCAATTCCGCCCCGGGAAGCTTTCAAGTCTTTGGTGCCTTGCCTCCCGCTTCCCCGGTTCCCTATGCCGAGTGTCTAAATAGTCCCCGCGCCAAGGCCGTCCTACATCCCCTGCGACGAGGGAAATCCGGGTGACTTCCAGGGGGATTGCCGGAGGATGCCGTGGGGGAGGAACGGGGGATAAACGGGTGAGAGGGTTCCTCCCCCTACCGTCACCCCCGACCGCTACGCTTCTGCACCATGCGCGGCCGCGTGACAGTCGTGACGGCGCAGTTCGAGGACCTGGTGAAGGTCGGGCTGCGGCAGCTGATCAGCGAGAGCTCGAATCTGGAGCTCGTCGCCCACGACGTCACCCTCGACCGGATCGAGAACGTCATCGCCAAGCACCGGCCCGACGTCGCGCTGCTCAACTTCGGCTCCCTCGACAGCCCCGCGTCCGTCTACGCGCTGCACGAGCGCCACCCGGACACGCGCATCGTCGTGCTCGCGAACCGGCCGACCACCGCCGAGGCCAATCAGCTGCTATCGCTCGGCGCGACCGCCTGCATCTCCAAGGAGACCCAGGGCCGCGACATCATCAACGCTATCCACCTCGCGTCGCGGGGCATGCACGTGCTGCCGCGCTCCGCGAGCATGATGCCGTCGAGTGCCGACGGCTTCGAGCTGCCAGGCCCCGAGCTCCTGACACAGCGCGAGGCCGACGTGCTCGAGCTGCTGCAGAACGGACGCTCGAACAAGGAGATCGCGGCCAAGCTCTCGATCGGAATCGAGACCGTGCGGACGCACGCCAGCAACATCTACCGCAAGCTCGGCATCTCCTCGCGCCGCGACCTGGCGAACCTGACGCGGGCGGAGCGGACCCCAAGCCCGTAGGCCCTGCGCGCTCCGCGCGATTCAAGAACCGCCGGCAAGGGTAAGCACATCTTGCGCGCTTTCGGCCGGCGCGCTCGTGACGCGAAGAGGGGGGCGTATGGACAACCGCGGTCGGCGAATCAGAAGCCTCGTGTCGCTGCTTGCGCTAGCAGCGGTCGTCGCCTTGGCGAGCGCGACGCCGGCGATGGCGCAGACCGGCGCGATCGAGCCGCCTCTTGCCACGTCGAGCAATGTGCAATTCGTGCAGCACGTCCCCGGAAGCGCGGCCGGAATGAACTTCAAGGATCACTACGCCTACGTGAGCGGCTGGGGCGGCATCACGGTGCTCGACATCGCCGACGCCGATTCGCCGCAACTCGTTGGGGCTCTTCCGTTGCCGCACTTCGAGAACGAGGACGTCGACCTGTGCGGGAACACGCTGATCGTCGTAAACGACCGCGAGGCGCGCGACCTCGGGTCGCTCATGTACGTCGTCAGCATCGCGAACCCGACCTCGCCGGTCGTGACCACGGTTCTGCCGCTCGGCCTGACCGGCAGCGGCCGCGGCTCGGGTCACATCGCCAACTTCGTGAAGCCCGACTGCACACAGGCGTGGGTCGACGGCGGCGACCACGTCGAGGTCGTCGACCTCACCATGCCGAGCGCACCGAGGTCGCTTGGCAAGTTCGAGTCGGCCGCGTCCATGAGCGACGCCTTCAGGGTGACGCACGACACCGAGCTCGATAGCACGGGTACAGCGTGGTCGGTCGGGGGCGGCGGTGCAGCCGGTTACCGGCTGACCACCGATCCGCTCGCGCCTCAGCTGCTCGGGACGACCGGCACGGCTGGAACCAATCCCTCGCCCTACAACGACTTCATCCTGCACAACTCGCAGCGGCGCGGGAAGACGTTGCTGGTCACGGAGGAGGACTACATAGACACCGACGAGGTTCCCCCCGGCGGCTGCCGCGGCCAGGGGAAGTTCGAGACCTGGGATCTCTCGCGCCTGAACAAGGGCAAGATCACGCCCCTGGGCACGTGGGAGACAGAGTTGAACGGCATGTTCACCGGCGGAGCGGTCGACTCCAAGGCGCCGGTGACCGTCAACTGCTCGTCTCACTGGTTCGACGCGAAGGACGGGGTCGCGGCCGTCGGTTGGTACGAGCAGGGCGTCCGCTTCCTCGACTACCGCACGCCGACCGACATCGCCCAGGTCGGCTACTACATCCCGGCCAACGGGTCGACCTGGGCGGCGTACTGGTCGCCGACCGACCCGAACGGCGAGATCGTCTACACCGCCGATGCCTATCGCGGCGTCGACGTTCTCAAGATCGACAGCGGCGGCCTGACCGGCAAGAAGGTGAAGGCGCCGGTCCGCGCCGAGTGGTTCGGCAGCCCAACCGCCGACTCCGCGTCCTTCCAGCCGCACCCCGACTACGGCTTCGTGTGCCCGGTGCTGAAGCCTGACGTCGACCTGCCGTAGAGCGAATCGGCTCAGGCGGACGGCCTGGCCGTTCCGGTGGTGATCTGACGAGCGACGATGGCGGCGTCCTCGCCCACTCCGACGAGGAGCGACGACTTGCGCTTCCGGAGGAAGTGGACGCCGACGAAGTAGAGCCCGCGTCTGACGGTGCTGGCGCCTTCGTCATGGATCGGGAACCCGAGCTCGTCGAACGCGCCGGGGCAATGCACCCATGCCTCGTAGTCGGGTCGGAAGCCACCCGCGAAGACGACGGCCGCGAACCCGGTCAGGTCCAGCCATTCCCCGGCTTCGACGCTGAACGGCTCCGGCTCGGGGATCTCCGGCGCCGGTAGTCCGCGCTCGGCCACGACCCTTCGAACGCGGTCCATGAACTTGGCATTCCACTGATCGCCCCAGGCCACGCTCTCGCCGAGGTCCGCAGCGAATCGGGCGCGGCGGCCCTCCGCGCCCCGGAAGTGACCGAGCAGGGTGACGCCGATGCTCCGCAGCGTCCTGTAGTGGAGGTCGTGGCCGCCGGCGTGCCCGGTCGCCTGCACGTTGGCGGCCAGCCGGGCGACCGGGTTTGGCAACGAGCTCAGCGCGGCGTCCAGATCGCCCGTCTCCAGCAGCCACCAGAAGAGATCGTGATCGCCCATCCGGCGCGGGGCCCAGGCGGCTCGCCCGCAGGCCAGGAAGACATCTCGGCCCGCCGCGTGGAGCTCCTCCGCGATCTGGCAGCCCGACTGGCCGCTGCCGACAACCAAAACAGGCCCGGGCGGCAGGTCCGCCGGGTTGAGGTAATCCTCGACGTCGATCTGAAGCAGGTCCGGCGGGAGCGTGGCGGCCCCGCCCGGTCGATGCGGTCGCGGGTAGGCGCCGGTGGCCAGGACCACGGTCTCCGCCTCGAGCTGTCCGGCCGAGGTGTCCAGCAGGAAGCCCTCAGGTCGCGGCTGGACCGCGGTGACCTCGACGCCCTCGCGCACCGGCGCCTCGAACCCGGCGGCGTAGCGCTCCAGGTATGCCACGACGTCGTCGCGTGGCATGAAGCCGTGGACATCCTGCCGGTCGTACGGGTGGCCGGGAAGGCGGACGCTCCAGTTCGGAGTGACCAGGCAGAAGCTGTCCCATCGCCCCCGCCAGGTCTGCCCGACCCGGCCCCTCTCCAGCACTGCGTGCTCGAGGCCCGCCTGCGTGAGCTCCCGGCTGACCGCGAGTCCCGCCTGACCGCCACCGACGACGACAACCCCGATCCGGTCGGTCATGCGGCTACCGGCTAGGGCTGCGCAGGCTCGGTCCCCGCGTTCTCCTGAGGCGGCGGGCGCAACGGGGCGTCGCCCTTGCCGAGGCGGGGGAAGCGGCGGCCGTCGAAGAGCGATTTGGGCTGGACGAAGCAGGGTGGGCTGCCACTCGTGGCGTCCTTCTTCTGCCCACCGGCCGGCTTGCAGTCGAACGACTCATAGATCCCGAAGGCGCGGGCGCGCTTGTAGTAGTTGGGGCTCGGGTAAGCGTTGCCGCGCTCGTACTCGGGACGGCTCTGCGCCACCCCGATGCCACGGCCGTTGATCATCCCGAACTGCTTCAGGAAGTGGCGTGGACCCTCGCCCGGAACCCCCGGCAGCGTGCCGTTCAGCGTGCCGCCGCCGATGGTTATGAAGTCCGCGATCTGCTGCTGCTCGAAGTTGAAGATGGACAGGATCGGGTTCAGCTCGGGCAGGTACACGTGCAGGCTCTCGAGCACCGGCTCCGCGCCAGTGAGGAAGCGGGCCGCGTGTGGCAGCGTGTCGTCGGACTCCTCGATCAGCGGGTCGAGGTCGCGGAACAGGCGCTTCAGGTCGGGGGCGAAGCGGCCTACGTCGCGCAGAGTCGGCTGAAGCTGCTCGGCGACCGGGATCAGGTCGCGCACGAGCGGGCGCGTGTCGCGTGAGAAGCGCTCGAGCCGCTGGAATGTCGCGCGCGATTCGTCGAGGAACGTCGGGAACACGCGAATCGTCTCGGCGAGCGCGTCGTTCCGCGACGCGAGCGCGCCGAAGAAGTCGTTGGCGTTCACGATCAGCTGCCGCAGCTGGCCCTCGCGCTCGTTGACGGCCGCCAGCGCGATGCCGGTGTTCTTGACGAGCCGGCGCAGCGCCGGGTCCTCCTCGTCGAGCACGCGGAGCACCTCGGAGCCGCTCACCGCGAAGTCCTTGAAGTTGCCGATCGCGTCATTGAGGTCCGAGCCGCGGTTGTCTAGCGCCTTGCCGAGATCCCGCATCCAGCCGCGGAAGTTGCGGCGAGTCTCGGGGTCGAAGGTCCGGATGACCTCGTCGAGCTCAACTGGCTTCTCCACCTGGGAGACCGACAGCGTGTCTCCCTCGTCGAGCTTCGGCCCGTCGCGCGTGCCGGGCGTGAGCTCCACGTAGATCTGGCCGAGCAGCGTCTTCTGGCGCAGGATCGCGCGCGTGTCGCGCGGCAGCGGTGCGAACTCGGAGTCGATCTCCATCTCCACGAGAGTGCCGCCGGTGCGCTGGAAGGTCTTGTTCTTGACCTTGCCGATGTTGAGCCCCGCGAGCCGGACGTCGGCCTCCTTGGCCAGCAGCGCCGATTCCGGCAGCCGCGCCTGGAAGCGCCACTTCTCGGGCTTCAGCGGGATGGGGCCGCCGAACGACAGCCAGAGGAAGATCACGATGCCGAAACACGACAGCGCGAAGACGACCATCGCGAGTATGCGTCCGAGTGTCGGGGCGGCCTTGGGCATCAGTCCGCCGCGCAGAGTCCGGGGTCGGCCAGCAGGTTCGTGATCCCGAGCAACGGCCCGTAGAGCGGCTCCGAGTTGTTGAGGCCGCGGAAGGTGCTGCAGCTCGCCGATGCGATGAAGCGGCGGAAGGGCCCCGAGGCGTCGGCGGTGCTGAACAGCGAGACGCTGTTCTGGGCGACCCAGCCGAGCCAGAACAGGTAGCCCTCGTCGCGCTGGCGGTCCTGGTTGAGGTCGCCAGTCAGCTTCTCCGCGCCGCCCGGGTTGTAGGCCAGGAGGTTGAAGAGCCGGTTCAGCTCGTAGAACGACTCGCGCAGGTCCGGGCTCGCCTTCGAGAGGTTCTCGGCCGCGGGGCGCAGGTCGTTCACGTACGGGCGCGCGGTGCGCACGAACGGCCGCACGCGGTCACGGAGGATCGGCTCCGCCTCCTCGGCGAACGGCCGCACGAGGCGGTTGGCGGGCTCGAGCCGGCGGATGGCCGGGCGCAGCGCGTCGAACGCTGGGCCCATCGTCTGGCCGAGCTCGTTGACCGTCCGCAGCGTCGACTCCGCCTGTCCGAGCGTCCCGGGAAGCCGCGAGACGGCGGTGGAGATGTTCTGGTCCTCGTCGGCCAGCTCGTCGAAGACACGTCGCGAGGAGGAGACGAGCGTGGTGAGCTCGCGGTCGCGCTTGGAGAGCTCGCTGATCGTCGAGCCGTAGTTGTGCACGAGCCGCGCGAGGTTGCGCCGCCGCTCGGCCACGGCGGTGTTCAGGCGCCGCAGGTCGCGGTGGATCGGCCCGAGCCTGCGAAAGACCTCGCGCAGGTCGCCGCCGCGGCCCTTGAGGCCCTTGCCGGCGCCTGAGATCAGCAGCTTCAGGTAGTCACGCGTGTCTGCGTCGAGCATCGCGAGCACCTGGTCCGGATTCACGTCGGGCGAGGTGTTCTCGGCCGCGATCACGTCGTTCTCCTGGAGCGCCGGCTCGGACTTCGAGCCCGGGTCGAGCTCGACGAACATGTCCTTCAGGCCGGTGCGCGGCCGCATCAGCAACGTCGCATCCCGCCGCACGAGGCCGTCGTACTTCGAGTCCAGGTCCATTCGCACGACCGCGCGGCCCTCGTCGAGCTCCACCTTGCCGATGTCGCCGACGCGCATGCCGGCCACGCGAATCGTCTGGCCCTGCCCGGGCACGATCGCCTGCGCGTTCGTGAACTCCGCCTTGATGGTGAACGGCGCCTCCTCGATCAGCGGGAAGCGCAGGCGCTGGTGCGCCAGTACGTAGCCCGCGACGCCGCCGGCCAGGATCACCAGCGCGACGATCGCGATGAAGTCCTTGAGGTGCTTGCGGATCGCGTGGGTCACCGCTCGCCCTCCCGCTCGACGAGCTTGCCTTCGTCGGTCCAGCGCAGCCCGAGCCGCTTCGCCTGGAGCCGCTCCCCGAGATCCGAGTACTCGATCGGGTCCACCGACGGCTTGCCCTCGTCGACCCGTCGCATGTGCTCGACGAGCTTGGGCCATTCCCGCTCGACGCGCGCCTCGAGCTCGGCCTGCCTCTTCTTGCTCGGTGTCACCGACACCGGCGGATCGCCCGGGCCGCTCGCCGCGTTCAGGTCCGGAGGCTCCTGGTTCTCACACGGCAGGTCCGGGCGGAAGACCGGACGCTTGGTGGGCGACACTGGCCGGACTGCGTCGATCGGCAGGCCGAGCTGGGCGAAGTAGGTCTCGCCCGTCTCCCCCGTGGAGGCGATCGTTGTGGGGCCGCCGCCGGCCTGCACGCGGAAGAACGCCGAGTTTGCGTCGCTGAGGCGGCTCTCGCCCGAGAGTCCGACGAACGCCCGCTGCGACTGCTTGTACCAGGGCTGGCCGCTGTTCTCCGGGAAGTCCGGATCGGGGATCGGCGTCTTCGCGAACGGGACCAGCACGTTGTTCTGGCACGAGCTGAGCTGCCGCGTCTGGGCGAGCGTCAGGGTCTGGCCCTTGTTGAGGCTCACGAGCGCCGGGACGGTCGGTCGCAGGTCGCGCACGAGACCCTTCAGCTCGGCCTCCGCGAACAACCGGCGGGCCTGCTTGATGAACGGGATCTGCGCGTCGAGCGTCTTGTTGGAGGAGCGCGCGCCCGGCAGAGCGTCACGCGCGAAGGCGCGCAGCGACGGCAGACCGCTCGTGAGCGATCGCAGCGCCGGCCGCCCGACGCGCAGCACGTCGCGCAGCTGCGGGATCGCGGCGCGCAGGTTGTCCTCCTGGCTCGCGAATGCCGCGACGGTGCGGTTCAGCTCGGTGACGAGGTCCTTGAGCGCCTCCTCGTCCTCGGACAGCGCGCCGAAGACCTTGCCCTGGCCGCGCAGCACGCGCGAGAGGTCGTGCGGCGCGTGGCCGAGGTAGGCGTCGTTGGCCATCGAGGTGTTGCGGTACGCCTCCTCCCAGTGGCGGATCGCCTCGTTGAAGCCCTCGGCCCCGCCCTTGTCGAGCGCGTTCGAGTACTCCCTCAGGAAGGTCTGGAGGTCCTCGCGCGTGTCCCGCTGGAGCGCCGTGAGCACCTCGCCGAACTGGACCGGGGCAGCGGTCTGGGTCGTCGGGATCGTCCCGCCCGAGTCGAGCTCCGCCGCGCTCGGGCTTCCGGGGTGGACGTCCACGAAGTAGTTGCCCTCGAGGAACAGCCGCGGGCGGATCTTCAGCTCTGCGTCCTCCTTGATCGGCAGCCCCTGGTCCTCGATCTCCATCGTCACGCGGGCCACGCCCGAGCCGTCCTCCACGGCCTCGATCTCCGTCACCTTGCCGACCTCGACGCCTGCGATCCGCACCGGCGAGCGCTTCTTGATGTCGTTCGCGTCCTCGAACAGCGCGTGCAGCTCGTACGGGTGCGAGAACGGGTTCGCCTTGGAGAACACGAAGTAGGTTGCGCTGACGATCAGCACGAGCGCGATCAGTCCCGCGCCCAGAGGGGAGATCCCCGTCCGCTCGCGGCCCCTGCGAACCAGGTTGGTGAAAGGAGTGGTGGCCATCGCTAGGGCACGTCCCTCAGGTTCGGGACGCCCTTGTTGGTCGGGCCGGCCAGGTTCGGGGAGAAACTGTCCTGGACGATGTGGCTGCCGCCGCCAAGCGCCGGATCGTCGGAGGGCGGGTAGCGGCCACCCGTGATCAGCGGGCCCTCCAGGTAGCCGCGCTGTCCGGTCTCGCAGTCGGCGTTGCCCTGGGCGTCGATGGCGGCGCCGTAGTACTGCGAGTGGAGCACGGTGAGCGGATCGCCCGTCGGGTCCTTGGCGCCGATCGCCGAGTCCTTCTTCGGGACGTCCGAGGGACGGTCGGCCTCGGAGCTCGAGATGCGGTTGTCCTGGGTCCGGTTGTCGGACCGCAGGTTCACGCGCTGGATCGTGCCGAAGCGGAACGGCTCCGAGACGTGCTCGCCGAGCGCGGTCCAGTAGTAGTTCCAGTAGTTGCAGACAGTCTGGTAGGGCGCCACGAACTCGACGAGCGGCGCCGCGACTGCCAGCGTGGTGGTCAGGTCCTTGAGCGCGAGGAGGGTGTTCGGGTTCTCGGCCAGCTTGTCGAGGGCGACGAAGACCTTCTCGGTCTGCGCCGAGAGCCGCGGCGCCTTGCGGAGCACGGGCTGGCCGACCCGGAACGCGGCCGTGGTCGGCGGCAGCGAGCGCTGGAACTCTGCAGCCACCGGCTCGAGGCGCGTGAACAGGCGCTCGGAGTCGGACAGGAAGGGCCGCTGCACCGGGAAGCTGCGGATGCCGGCGTCGAGAGTCGGCGCCGCCCGCTCGATCATCCCGCGCAGTGATGCGGGGCTGCGGCCGAGCGCCTCGAAGGTAGTGGCCATGTTCCCGAACAGGCGCGCATAGGTGCTCGCCACGGGGGCGATCTGGGCCGAGGTGCGGCCCGTCTGCTTGAAGAACTCGTCAAGCTCGGTGTCCGGATCGGACAGCGTCGTCATCACCGGCTCGAGGTGGGTCATGAACGGGACGAGCGCCTCGATGATCAGGTTGATCGACTGTCCCCGTCCGCTGAGCGCGTCGCCGCCGCCCTTCAGGACACGCCGCTGGCTCTCGCGCATCTCCTCGTTGAAGGTCGAGAAGTACTCGTCGAGCTCTATCGGCCGGCGCGAGCTCGCGAGCGGGATCGTGTCGCCGGCGCGGTAGCCCTGCTTGCTCGTCCCGAGTGTCAGCTCGACGTACTTGAGGCCGAGGTTGGAGCGCGGCCGCACGAGCACACGCGTGTCCTTCGGCAGCGGCTCGACCTTCTTGTCGAGCTTCATGTTGATGACCGCGATGGCCCTGCCGGTGCGCTCGTCGACCCTCGGGCGGATCTTCTCGACGAGGCCGACGCGGAAGCCGCCCACGTTCACGTCGTTGCCGACCACGAGGTTGTTCCCGCCGGGAATCTCGGCTTGGACGTCGTAGGTCGGCACGAACGGCAGGCCCTCGTTCGCGCGCACCGCGAGGAAGACCGCGGTGATCGTGATCAGCAGCGTGATCGCCCCGATCAGGACAGGGCTCGCGACGATCGCCGTGGTCCGTCCGTTCCTCATGGTGCCAGCAGGTAGTTGAGGAGCTGGTCGGGGGCCACGTCGTCAGCGCCTCTCGGAAGCTCGGGCAGCTGCGGCGAAGGCTGCTTCTGGAGCTGGTCGAGCAGCTCCTGGATCTGCGGCGGCAGCGTGATCTGCGGCTTCGAGAGGTCGGGCTGGCCCGGGAGCGGAGGCGCCTTCGGCTCGCCGGCGCCGCGACGCTCGGGCTCGCCGCCGCCCCCGCCGCCGCCGCGCTCGCGCCGGCGCTCGGGTTCGCGCTCGCGGCCGGTCGCCGTCGGACCGCCCGTCGGGTCCTCGCTCGTGACCCCAGGCTGGTACGGGCCGAGCCAGGAGCGGCAGTCGCGGATCACGTCCTCCTTCGGCTGCGACGCGTACGGCGAGCACTTGTTCTGGATCAGGACGATCCGCAGCATGTGCGAGATCTCGTCGAACGCGTTGATGCCGAGCGTCTGCCAGTAGAGGTAGTTCGCGAGCGCCTCCATGCCGGTGAAGCCCTTGCCCTCGGCGTTCGCCGTCTTGTCGGGCGCAGGCGGCGCGGTCTTGGCGGCCAGCGGGTCGTTCTCGATCGAGCGGTCGCGGTCGTCGATCGACTGCAGGAACTGCCGCAGCGGCCTGCCGAGGCGGGGCGCGTCGGCAGAGAGCTGGCGCAGCTGGGCGATCTCCTCCTTGCTCTCCGTGAGCGCGGCGCGTCCGGCCTTCGCGGAGCGGCCGAGCGCGCGCACCGAGTCGCGCGAGGCGTCGGCGAAGGGGCCGAGCTCGGTGAGGAAGGCCTCGAGGTCAGGGGCGGCCGCCTGCATCCGCCGCAGCG
>JBKPHS010000040.1:0-5387 GCA_046729975.1 Actinomycetota bacterium | reverse complement strand
AGCGCGGCGATCTGGGCGGTGCTCCGCCTGCGCGGCACGAAGCCCACGAGCAGCGCGAGGCCGATCGCGGCGCCCTGAACGGTGAGCTTGAGCCACTCGAGCGAGGGCTCCTGACCCCAGATGCTGAACGGCGAGTCGCGCCCGGCCTGATAGCCGACAGTGCGGTCCCAGACCTCCCGCACGCCGCCGTCAGGGAGGAACGGGAGCAAGGCCGCCGCGAGTACCAGCGCAAAGACGCCCGAAAAGACGAGCGCTGACCGCAGGGGTCGCTCCCCGCGCCCCCTCGCGAGGAGCGGCGCGAGCGCGGCAGGCGCGAACTTGGCCGCCGCCCCGAGCGCCGTCAGCGCCCCGCGCGCCGCCGGTGACGCCAGCGCCACGAGCGCCCAGACAACGAACATCGCCACGAGCGTGTCGTTGGCGTTCGAGTTCATGACGAACAGGCTGTAGGGGTAGGCGGCCCAGGCGTAGCCCAGCGCGAAGCCGAGCAGCCGCCCCTCGCGGCCGGGCCGCAGCCGGCGCCCGAGCACGAGGAGTCCGAGGATCGTGAGCAGGTCGAACGCGATCGCCGCCCCGTGCGCGGCGTCGAGGCTGCCGTCTCGCCAGGGCAGCGCCTGCTCGAACGGCGCGTACAGCAGGTAGTTGACGGGGCCGTAGGTGTCGCCATGCGCGATGTCCTTGGGGAACTCGCCGTAGATGCCATCGCCATCGGCGATCCGGTCGGCCCCGACCACGCCCGCGTAGCCGACGTCGATCACCCTCGAGTCGATCACGTTCAGCCCGACCCGGAAGCCGATCAGGAAAACGAGCGCGAGCGCCAGCGCGGTCGCGGGGACGAGCGGAACGAGCCGCTCCCGCCGCTCCCGCGGGCGGAAGCCGACCCACAGCATGCGTGCGAGCAGGTACAGGAGGACCGGATAGACGAGCGGCACAGACGTCGAGATCTCGCCGCGGTTGAAGAAGTAGTGCGACACGCCGAAGCCGAGGAGCACGAGCAGGTCGAGATGGAGCATCCGGAACGGCCGGCGAGGGTCGAAGAACGGGACCAGGAACAGCAGGCAGAGCGGCAGCCAGACGTACGGCGCATTGACCTTGCGGCCGAAGGCGCCCTCGTAGCCGCGCGCCATCTTCCACGCCACCTGGGGCCCCGTCCAGGCCTCGACCACGCTGCCGTCGCGGTCCTCGATCAGAACTTGCGCGCGCTCGCGCCGTCCCTGGAAGTAGCTCACCTGCCAGCGCCGCGTCCCGGTGGTGTAGGCCGCGGCCGTCATCCGCCCGCGCTTCGCGCGCTCGGAACGCACCTCGGCGGTGAGGTCGGCGATCCGGATCGCCTTCTGCGCGGTGCGCGAGTAACCCGGCGGCGGCTTGGTCGGCGACGCGGGCTGCTTCAGCTCATCCGCCCGCGCGGCGGGGGCCAGCGCGAGGAACGCGGCAGCGGCGAGGGCGGCTAGCCGCGCGGCGGCGATGCGACGACGCCGAAGCTCCACATCTTGTTCCCGATGAAGTTCAGCGGTGTGGCCGCCACGATCGAGATCGCCTGCGCCGGCACGTCGGCTACGCCCGCGACCGAGACCAGGATCTCGAGCACAGCCGCGGCGACCAGGAACGCCAGCACGCTGACCGTGAAGAAGCGCGCGGCCTGGAAGCCGGCATGGCCGTCGCGCGCGCTGAAGGTCCAGTGGCGGTTCCACCAGAAGTTGTTGGTCACCGCCACGATGAACGCGAGCGTGGCCGCTACGAGGTGGTGCACCTCCAGAACGCCGACGGCGAAGGCGAACACACACAGGTTCACGACGTAGCCAGAGCCCCCGACCACGCAGAACTTGAACAGCTGCATCCAGTTGTGGGGGCGCCGGAGCCCGTGGCGCACGCGGGTGTGCGCTCGCGGCGGAGAGGGGGCGGCGACCGCCACGTCTTCCTCGGACATCGTCACGAGGGTATCGAGAAGTGCCGAAGCACCAGCGGAGTCACGTCGCGCAGGGACCATTCGTCGCGCTCTCCCGGATCCGTGCCGCAGACGATCAGCGCCCCGAGCGAGTCGCCCCGGTGCAGCGAGCCATGGCTGCCGCCGCCCACGTGGTCGACCCCGCCCCAGTCGACGAACTCGAAGCCCGGCGTGGCCGAAACGAGCACGTCACCCGATCCCGGGCAGGAGAGTGCGGACCAGAGCCGCCCGAGCGCGTCCGGATAGGACCGGCTCGAGACCCGGCCCTCGTCCGCGGTCAGCCCCAGGGTGGCCAGCTCGCCGGTCACGCTCCAGCGCTCCCCGCGGGCGTCCTCGAGGTCACCGCCCGGTGCAAACCGCAGCTCGCCCCGCTCGCTCCAGACTCCGGCCTCGCCGCCCGACTGGCGCGCAACCAGGTCCACGCCCTCGAGGGCGCCGAGCTCCCGCACCAGGCGGCCCGCGGTCTGCTCGCGCTCGTCGGGGTCGAGCACGTAGACCATCGCCGAGCGGGCCGCCGGACAGATCGCGATCTCGGCGTCCTGGGGCGCCGCATCGGACGGCCCGAGCACGCTCCAGCCGTCGAGGGCCGAGCGCAGGTTGAGGCGGTCCTCGACCGAGGTCTGCGAGTGGTCCGAGAGGACGATCACGGCGTGGTCCTCGAGGAAGGCGTCCGGTCCCCCGGCCACGTTCATGATCCGCTCCAATGCCCGGTCGGCGATCTCGATCGACTGCACCTGGGCGTACGGCCCCCGCTTGTGCGACCAGGTGTCGTTGTCGGGCAGCGAGAAGAGCAGGAAGTCGAAGAGGTCGTGCTCGACGAGGTGCGCCCCCACGCAGGCCGTGTGCTGGTCGCGCTGGCCAGGCATGCCGAGTGCGGAGCGGCAGCCGGTCCTCCGCGACTCGAACAGGTCCGCGTAGAACAGCTCCGTGGGACCGTAGACCGCGTGTCTGAACTGGGCGAGACGCGCGATGCGCGTGTACACGCCGTCGGTTGCGGGGCCGTGCCGCTTGCGCCCGCGGTAGATGAGGTACGTCGTGCACGCCGCTCGAAGGCCCGCGTCCTCGACGTGCTCGAAGACGGTCTTGTGGGCCCGCGACAGGTGGGCCATGTTCATGTTGTAGACCGTGTCGTAGAGCGAGCGGACGATGCCGAACGCGCGCGTCGCCTCGAACGAGGAGCCGTACTCCACGTAGCGAGCCTCGCCGCGGTGGTACCAGTTCATCGACGGGACGTGGTGCTCCTGAGGCCCGAGCCCGGTGGCGATCGAGGCCGAGGCGACCGGCGTCACCGACGGGTAGCTCGAGACGCACTCGCGGATATAGGTGCCGCGCTCGACCAGCGTGGAGAGCGCCGGCGCCCGGCCCTCGGCGATCGCCCGGTCGAGCATCTCGGGTTTGAGCGAGTCGATGACGGCGAGGACGAGCTTCTTCGGCCTCGCCTGGCTCATCCGCGCGGAACCCTCATCGCAGGATTCGGAGCCCCGCGTACTTCTGCCCGCCAGAGCGGCGGGAGCGAAGGATCAGGACGGCGAAGACCACGAGGAAGACGTACCCGGACGGATCGAGGAAAACCGCGAGCAGCGCCATCACGAGCGCGACCGCGTCGGCGTAGGCGTCGACCAGCCCGGCTCCCGAGCCGCTCAGCCTCCGGCGCGCCCCGGCGAAGATGCCGACCACCGCGAGGTACCCGAGCGCCGCGCAGACGAGGCCCGCGGCCAGGCCCCACGTGCCGAAATGCCCACCCGCCTCGAGGGAGCCGGCGAACAGGAGCGCGCCGAGCAGCAGCGCGGCCGTGACGAGCATGCCGTCGGCCAGGGTCAGCCACGGCAGCCTGCCCTGTACCTCGGCGCGCCGCTCGGACGGACTTGCCAGCCGCGGGTCCTCGCGGGTGCGGAGGCGCTCGATCAGGTAGGCGGCCACGGCGAGAGCGAGGAGCAGCGTGAGGAACCAGGTCGACTCGAGGAAGTCGTACGCCGTGTCGTCGAAGTCGATCCCGGCGTCGGCCCGCGCGAGCGCTCCCGTCAGCAGTGGAGGGAGGTAGGGGCGCACCCCGGTGGCGCCGGCAAGGCCGGCGCCCTGGCCGATGTCGAGGAAGAGACTCACCTCGGTACGCTGCTGAGAGCGCCATGACGATAGACGACCATCCAGGCCGGCCCGGCAGGGGCGGGGAGGGGGTCGGCGAACGAGGGGGCATGGGCGGGCAACCCACCCGTTCCACCTCGCGCGACCTCCAGCGCTACGCCGGCCTCTTCGCAGGCCGTACGCGAGTCATGAAGTCCTCCGCCATGCGGGACCTGATGGCGATCACCGCCCGCCCGGAGGTGATCTCCCTCGCCGGCGGCCTGCCGGACACGAGCAGCTTCCCGCCCGACACGTTTGCCGCCGTGGCGACCCGTATCGCGGCGGAGTCGTGCGCCAAGGCGCTCCAGTACGGCCCGACGGAGGGCCTCGACGGAACGAAGGACTGCATCGCCGAGGTGATGGCCGCCGACGGCATGCGGGTGGACTCGGAGGACATGATCGTCACGACCGGCGGCCAGCAGGTGATCGATCTGGTGACGAAGACCCTGATCGACCCCGGCGACGTCGTGGTCGCCGAGGCGCCCACCTACCCGGGCGCCGTGCCGGTCTTCTCCTCCTACCAGGCCGACGTCGTGCAGATCGACATGGACGGGGACGGTATGAGGGTCGACCTGCTGGAGGAGACCCTGGAACGGCTCGAACGCGATGGCCGCAAGCCCAAGTTCATCTACACGGTCCCGACCTTCCAGAACCCGGCCGGCGTGACGATGTCGCTGCCGCGTCGCCGCCGGCTCGTGGAGGTCGCGCACGAGCGCGAGCTGCTCGTGCTCGAGGACAACCCGTACGGCCTGCTCCGCTACGAGGGCGAAGGCGCGCCGACGCTGCACGCTCTCGACGGCGGCGTCTACACGCTGTACCTCGGCACCTTCTCGAAGATCCTCTCGCCGGGGATCCGGCTCGGATGGGTGGTTGCCCCGCCGCCGGTGCTCGAGAAGATCAACCTCGGCAAGCAGGCGGCGGACCTCTGCACCTCCACGCTCTCCCAGCTGATGGTGCAGGCCTACTTCGAGGAGGCCCACTGGCGCGACTACGTCGAGTCGCTGCGCGACATCTACCGCACCCGCCGCGACGCGATGCTCGACGCGCTAGCGGAGTTCTTCCCGCCGCAGGCTGAATGGACCCGCCCGAGCGGCGGCCTCTTCATCTGGGTCACCCTGCCC
Organism: Actinomycetota bacterium; assembly: GCA_046729975.1. Lineage (GTDB taxonomy): Bacteria > Actinomycetota > Thermoleophilia > Solirubrobacterales > Thermoleophilaceae > JBKPHS01. The sequence goes on along the minus strand of JBKPHS010000040.1, from coordinate 203 downwards.
GACTTCATCGACACCACCGACCTGCTCGCCCGGGCGCTGCGCGACAACGTGGCGTTCGTCCCTGGCGAGGCTGCGTACCTCGACGGCCGCGGCCGCCAGTCGATGCGGCTCAACTTCTCTGGCCAGGCCGAGGACGAGATCCGCGAGGGGGTGCGCAGGATCGGCAAGGTGGTGGACGAGCAGATCGCGCTCTACGGCACGCT
>JBKPHS010000039.1:0-9919 GCA_046729975.1 Actinomycetota bacterium | reverse complement strand
CGCCTTCGGCTCGCACATCGGACTCGCGTTCCAGATCTTCGACGACGTGCTGGACATCTCCGGGTCAGAGGAGCAAACCGGCAAGCGGCGCGGCACCGACCTGCTAGACGGGACCGTCACCCTGCCGCTGATCCTCGCCCGCAGGCGCAACCCGTCGCTCGCCGAGCTCGATCTGCGCCGCGCCGCGGCAACTCCCGTCGAGGCGGCCGCCCTCTGCGACCGCATAGCCGCCACCGGCGCGCTCGAGGCGTCTCGCGAGCACGCGCTGGGCTTCGTCGCCGACGCCAAGCGGTCGCTCGACGACGCGACGCTGAGCGACCGCCAGCGCCGGGCGCTCGATCTCGTCGCCGACGGCGTGGTCGAGCGCTATGCCTGAGCCGGCTCGCCGCTAGAAGTCCATCGGGAGGATCGCGTCCGCCTCGAGTGCCGCGGCGAAGCGCTCGATTTCCTCGGCCATATTGGCCCGGACGAGGCGCTTCAGGTCCGCGCCGAGCTCTTCCAGCCCGCGGTCGAGCTCCTCGTCGAACGCCTCGAGCAGGTCCTGCTCGAAGACGCCGGTGTGGGTCCACTCGCAGTCCGGGCAGCGGCGGGAGACATTCCAGGAATCCTTCCCGGCCTCCTCCCAATCGCAGGGATACACGAGGGTCGAGGCGCACTCCGGGCAGACGTGGAGGGCCTGGGCCGGGCCGGACTGCTCGACCGGCCTCGCGGCCTCGGCGATCGCATCCGGCGCGACGTCGCCGGCACCGAAGGAGGCGGCTTCCCCGAAGCAGACGACCTCGATCGTCTTGCCGCTCGGCAGCACGATCCGCTTCACGTAGTCGTCCTGGTGTCCCGGAGCGTCCATCGTCGATTCTCCTTAACGCGGGGTATCGGTATCCCCCGAAGGAACTTGAGACTTAGGACGTATCCCGCTTGGGCGCCCGCGGCTAGACTGATCCGCCCGTGGTACTAAGCGATCGCAGCATCCGCTCGGAGATCGCTGCCGGGCGGATCGTGGTCGAGCCGCTCGACGCCGATCTGATCCAGCCGTCCAGCATCGACGTGCGCGTCGACCGCCGGTTCCGCGTTTTCCACACCGCCCGCTATCCCTACATCGACGTGCGCAAGCCGATGGAGGAGCTGACCGAGCTCGTGGAGGTCGAGGGCGACGACCCGTTCATCCTCCATCCCGGCGAGTTCGTGCTGGGCCAGACGCTCGAGCGGGTGACGCTCCCGGACGACCTCGTGGCGCGGCTCGAGGGCAAGAGCTCCCTGGGGCGGCTCGGGCTGCTGATCCACTCCACCGCCGGCTTCGTCGACAGCGGCTTCTCGGGCAACCTGACGCTCGAGCTGTCGAACGTCGCCAACCTGCCGATCACGATCTACCACGGAATGCCGATCGGGCAGATCTCGTTCATGCGCATGGACGGTCCCGTCGAGCGCCCTTACGGCTCGGACGAGACCGGCAGCAAGTATCAAGGGCAGGCCGAGCCGACTCCGAGCCGCTTCTACCTCAACTTCGAGAAGCAGCGCCAGGGCTCGTAACCGGGCCGGGGCAGGGTCTACCATCCGGTTGACCCGTATTCCGGGAGGAATGCAATGCCGAACATCGGCCCCCTTGAGATCATCATCGTCCTCGTCATCGTGCTGATCATCTTCGGCCCGAAGCGGCTGCCTGACCTCGGCCGATCGCTCGGTCGCGGGATGAGGGAGTTCAAGGACTCGGTCACCGGCAAGGACAAGGACGACGAGCGGCCCGAGCTGGAGCCGTCCTCCACGAAGGTCGACACCGCCGAGCACCGCCCCGCCGAGGAGCGAGAGCCCGCCCCGGGCCCGCGGCCCGGCGACGCCGCTCCCTAGGCCACCGCGCTCCGCCGTGGCCAAGAAGCTCAGGCCCGTCGCGCACGAGGACCGGCTGACCCTCGTCGAGCATCTCGACGAGCTGCGCACGCGGCTGATCGTCTCGGCACTCGCGGTCATCGTGGCATTCGCGTTCTGCGTGTGGCAGAACCACCTGATCCTCGAGATCGTCAACGACCCCCTGCCGGCCGGCGAGCAGCCGGTCACGCTGAGCCCGACCGAGCCCTTCCTGACCACGGTCACGGTCTCGCTATACGCGGCGCTGCTGATCGCGCTGCCGGTCGTGCTCTACCAGGCCTATGCGTTCGTGCTGCCCGCGTTCAGCCCGAGCGAGCGCCGGGTCGCGCTCCCCCTGCTCCTGATGGTCCCGCTGCTGTTCGTGGCCGGAGTCCTGTTCTGCTACTTCGTCGTGCTGCCGCCCGCGATCAAGTTCCTGCTCGGCTTCAACGCCGATGAGTTCAACACCGAGCTGCGCGCGCGCGACTACTACAGCTTCGTCTCGCTCACGCTGCTATCGATGGGAATCCTGTTCCAGGTCCCGGTGGGCGTCATCGCGGCGACGAGGCTCGGCCTGACGACGCCCGAGAAGCTGCGACGCGGCAGGCGGCTTGCGATCGTCGGAATCGCCGTGCTCGCGGCGCTACTGCCGACCGTCGACCCGGTCACGATGCTGCTCGAGATGGTGCCGCTGGTGGTGCTCTACGAGCTCAGCATCGTGCTGGCGTCGGCCTTCGGGCGCCCACCTGAAGAGGTCCGCGACGCGGTGGCCTCGGCGGAGGGCTGACGAGCTAATACCCTCTTCGGCCGATGCTCTTTGACCTGAAAGGCCGCCGCCGCCGCGTCGTCCAGGGGACCTACCTGATGCTCGCCGTACTGATGGGCGGCGGCCTCGTGCTGTTCGGCATCGGAGGCGACGTCTCGGGCGGCCTGTTCGACGCCTTCAGCGAGCGCAGCGGGGGCGGGGGCGGCAACTCGGCGATCCAGGAGCGGATCGACCGCGCCGAGCAGCGGGTGCGGGCCAACCCGCGCGACGAGGCGGCGCTGAAGGACATGATCAGGAGCAACTACCAGCTCGCTTCGTCGGAGGCGGATCCAAACACGGGCCGCGTGCCGAACGACGCGAAGGACGAGCTGCGAGCTGCGTCGGCGGCCTGGGAGCGCTACCTGGCGCTCGAGCCCAAGCGGGTCGAGGCATCGCTCGCCTTCCTCATGCTGCAGGCCTACGGACCGAACGGGCTCAACCAGCCGGCCAAGGGCGTAACGGCGGCCGAAGTCGCCGCCGAGCAACGTCCGAGCTCGTCCGCCTACGTCCAGCTCGCCCTCTATGCGAGCCTGGCGGGGCAGACCCGCAAGGCGGACCTCGCGGGTCAGAAGGCCATCGACCTCGCTCCCGCTGGCGAGCGTAGTAGCGTTAAGCAGCAGGTCGAGCAGGCCAAGGCTGCGGGCGCCCAGGCGAAGGCGCAAGGAGGCAACTCGCAACGCTGAGCCCGCGTATCTTCGCGGGAGGAGGGGACACGACTTTGAACGACGGATCGAGGAGCCAGGTGAACTTCCAGATCAACGACGAAGCGATCGACGACGAGACCCATGTGATCGAACTCGGCGGCGAAGTCGACCTCTACACCGCGCCGGAGTTCAAGGAGCGGATGGTCCAGGTCATCGAGGACGGCAAGAAGCAGGTCGTGGTGGACCTGTCGAGCGCCACCTTCATCGACTCGACGACGCTCGGGGTGCTGGTCGGCGGCGTCAAGCGCCTACGGCCGTCCGGGGGCACGCTGTCGCTCGTCTGCAGCGACCAGAACATCGTGAAGATCTTCGAGATCACCGGACTCGACCGCGTCTTCCCGATCCACGAGACCCGCGAGCAGGCACTGGCGTCCGCGAGCGGGGACGCCGGCTAGCCCCCTAGACGCACGTGGGCGCCGCTCGCAGCGGCGCGTAGAATTTGCCGCGGCCCGCGTCCCCCGGGCCCGCTTCGCTACGAGGGCCGTTAGCTCAACTGGTAGAGCAGGGGACTCTTAATCCCAAGGTTGAAGGTTCGAGTCCTTCACGGCCCATGTGTAGAAAGCCCCGCAACCACGCGGGCTTTCGTCGTTTCTGGCCGGCCGTTGTACCAGTGCCACCGCGTAGTCCCTGCAACCATTCTGCAACCCTGGCCGAATCACGCCGAGTCCTCGCTTCGCCCCCTCTCGATGGCGTGAAGGCCGCGGCGGCGATGGCGTGCGGCCTGTGCCGCTGGCATCGCCGGCAGCGCGGAGGCGTCAAGCTCAACATCTGGGTGCAGCCAATCGAGGTGCCATCGGCCGAGCTCGCCCATCTTCGTTGCAGACTCAGGGAGGGAGGAGGACGTCTCGAGCGCGTCACGCAGCCCTTCGAACTCGCTTTCGTCGAACCGCTTGAATAGCTCGCGCACCGCCTCGACGTTCTCCTGCGACATCCCTACTCCCGCAGCCCCACGGCTTCGAGGGCTTCCTGTTTCGTCCTGTACTCCCAGCCCTCCACGACCAGCTCATCGCGCACCTTGTAGACGAAGACGTACGTATCGCTAACGCCGCCGCTGGCGGCTCCCTGCCCGTGCAGCACCGCGTGCAGGACCGTCGAAGCGATCACATGGTCACCAGCGTCGATCACCTCCAGTACCTCGAACGTGACTTCGGAGAACGAATCAAGGAATCCGTAGACGAGCCGCTCGTACGCATCGCGACCGACGTGCGGGCTCGGGTCGGGTTCATCTGCGCGCGGGTGGTAGACGAGTTCCGGGTGAAAGTGGGCGAAAAGCGCTTCCATGTCCCCCGCGTTCCACGCCTCGAGGGCTGCCCGCGCGTTCTCCAAGTTCTCCTGCGACATCGCCTACTCCGACAGCCCAACGGCTTCGAGGGCCGCCTCCTTCGTCGGGAGGTTGAGTATCCATTCCACGGCCTTCCCGTCCCGCCAGCGCACGGCGTTCGCCCCACGCCCTTCAACCACCGCACCGCTTCCCTTCCCCCTTCCTTTCCAGCGCCCCACCGTGATGACCCAGTCGCCGACGGCGACCCATTCGTCGACCTCCCTGGTGAAGTCGTCGAAGACCTGCGCGAACTCCGTGTAGTAGCGCAGCAACTCGTCGCGACCCCGGAGCACGCGGCGTTCGCCAAACGGCGATGCGTGGTCGGTCAGCACGGCGTCGTCGGCAACGAACTCCGACGCGGCCTCGAGGTCTCCGCGCCTAGCGGCCTCGTTGAGCCGCTTTGCGCTCTCAACGTTCTCCTGTGACATCGACCGCCGAGTATCCCGCCGCCCTTGCCTGAGAGGCAAGCGCCGCCGAAGCGATGGGCGGAGAGGCTTGAGACGCGATGCGCGCCGCCCACGGCCAAGTCGCTTCCTGTGAGGGGCTGCAACCCAAACTGCAACCGAACGTCCGACAACGCACCGACACGGGACGGCACGAGAGGTTGTCGAGCCCTCGCGTTTCGGCTCTAGCGCGCGGTGCACGACATGCGCCGACACTGGCCGTCATGGGCGCACGCTGACTCTTAATCCCAAGGTTGAAGGTTCGAGTCCTTCACGGACCACTCACAAAGCGCAGCATGGTGCCGTCAGGAGCCGGCTGGACAACTGCTGCTTTCTCTCGTCCCAATGAGTAAGCGGACGATGGTGCGTCCGACCCTACTCCCCGTCGCGCTAATAGCCGGCGACGAAGCCGCGGCTGGAGCGGACCGTTGGGAGGATGTCGTTCACGAGTGCCTTAGCCGCCGCGGGCGCTTGATCCGGGTCGATTGTCAGTGTCATAAGTGCTGGTGCACGATCGCTCTCCTTTCGTGGGCACGTCTGTTGTCAACCGACGATCCACATTTAGACCGGCTGGAATGCGAGGTCTCATCGGTGCGCGAGGTGAGCTGAGCCTGGATGCTCAGTCGTCTCGTACGATCAGCAGGCTGCTTGGCGCGTGGTGGGAAAGCTTGCCCGCCACGCTGCCGAGCATGAAGCGGCGCAGCCCGGTGGACCCGCGTGCACCAACCACGATCAGGTCGGCGTTCTGCTCGCTGGCGACGTCGATGATGGTGTCCGCGGGATCGCCCTCGCGCGCGTGCTTCTCGACCGCGAACTCCGCGTCCTCGAACCTGCGCTCGGCGCGGGCGAGCAGGTCGGCGGCCACACCGCGCAGCTCGACCGGTTCCTGCCGGGCGGTCATGCCGATCCGCTCCAAGGCGGACCGGCCGGGATACGCGCACACGAGATGGACGGTGACACCGCTTCCGCGCACCAGCTCGATGACCTTCTCCACTGCTGCCTCGGCGCCCCGCGAGCCGTCAGTCCCTACGACGATCGCGGTCATGTGCGGAGACTACGCGAGCGTGAGGGGCCCGGTCACGGCGATCCAACAGCTCGCGGCCGAGCCGCCGCCCGGGATCGCTATCCCGGGGGAAACGTCAGCACCGGAGGGCTAGCCGCTCGCCGCGACGTCGTCGTACTCGTCCTTGCGCCAGGCGCGGAACTGGTCCTCGTGCTCCTTGGGCGCCCGGTCGAGCAGGAACGTGTAGTACGGGGCGACGAAGGGATCGGGCGCCATCACCGTGTAGGTGTGGTAGACGGTCCCGTTGTCGCGCGCGAAGGCGATCCAGCTCGGCCCCTCGCGGAGGCCGTCCTTGAGCTCGGCCCCGACCTGCTTCGACCAGTCCTGTAGCCAGTCGGGCGGGTTATCGATCATCTCCTTCACCTCTGGGATCTGCTGCGCCTGCTCCTCGGTGAGCGCGAGTCCGAAGTCCCAGGGAAAGTCGGTCTCGTAGGCCGACACGTACGGGAACTTCCAGCCCATCCGCTCCTTGTACGCGATCAGCCGGTCGATTGGCGCACGCGAGAAGCAGATCAGCGTCACGTCGCGGTGGTTGAGGTGGATCTGGGCGCCCTCGAGCCCGTCCGCCACGTTCGAGCAGCCGGGGCAGGCCCCGACCTCGTAGTCAGGCCCGTACATAACGTTGTAGGCGAGCAGCTGCGAGCGGCCATCGAAGAGCTCGACGAGGGTCTTCTTGCCGTCCTCGGTGTCGAACTCGTACTCCTTCTCGACCGTCACCCACGGGAGCTCCCGCCGCCTCTTCTTCAGCTCCTCGTTTCGCTCGGCGTGCTCCGCCTCGAGCTTCGCGAGCTCCTCCCGGGCCGCCTGCCACTCCTCGCGCGTTCCGACCTTGTGCTCCGTTGCCATCGGGGTCTCCTCCTCTCGCCTTCTATCCCGTCTCAGAGTACGCGGGGCTCACCGCCGGCCGCGTCCCTCCTCGCCTGCGCGAGCCGCGGCTCGCTCCAGCACGACGACACCCACCGCGATTGCGACGAGGACGAGCGCGGCCCCCATGAGGTAGTCGAAGCCCCGCCGCGGCCGGACGTGGGGCCGGTCCTGCGCACACGCGGGTTGGAGAAGGAATACGGCCAGGGCGCGGGCCTCGTGCGCGCGCTCGACGCGGTCGAGCTGGAGGTGACCTCGGGCGAGACGCTGGCCGTGATGGGGCCAAGCGGCTGCGGAAAGTCGACGTTGCTCCACCTGCTGGGCGGCCTGGAACGCCCTTCGGGCGGGGAAGTGTGGCTGGCCGGGCGGCGGATCGACGAGCTGAGCGAGAAGGCGCTGGCTCGGCTGCGCCGCCAGGCGATCGGCTTCGTCTTCGAGGTCTTTCACCTGATGGACGAGCTCACCGGCGCGGAGAACGTCGAGCTGCCCGTGCTGCTGGTCGGACGCTCGCCGCGCGCGGCACGCCGCCGGGCCGCGGAGCTGCTGGAACAGGTCGGGCTCACCGGCCGGGCCGAGCATCTGCCCTCGGCGCTCTCGGGCAGCGAACGACAACGGGTCGCGATCGCGCGCGCGCTCAGCAACGAGCCGCTCGTCGTCCTCGCCGACGAACCAACCGGCAACCTCGACAGCGCCGCCACCCTGGACGTGCTCCGGCTCCTCGACAGCCTGCGCTCGGCCGGGCAAACGCTGCTAATCGTCACGCACGACTCGCGGATCGCCGCGACCGCCGACCGGCTGATCTCGATGCGTGACGGCGCCTTCGTCGAGGAGACCAGGCTGACCCGCGGCACCACCGGCCAGCTCGGCGAGCTCGCCGGACTGGAGGGATGAACCATGGGCCGCCTCCTGCTCGTCGGCCGCCTCGCCGCGCGCGCCTGCGTTCGCGTACGCTGAGCGGCGTGCGGAGCCGTCTGCTCCTGCCACTCCTGCTGGCGGCGCTCGCGGCCGGCGCAGGCTGCGACCTCGGCTCAAACGACGAAGACTCCGCGGGCGTGCGCCAACGCGAGGCCGCCGACCGGGCCGAGCCGCCGGTGGAACGGCTGCGCCGGGGCGGCTACGTGGTGGTGCTCCGCCACGCGGCCACCGACCTGACGGCGACGGACATGACGGGCGACCTGCGCGACTGCTCGCGCCAGCGCAATCTGAACGCTGCGGGACGGCGCCAGGCGCGCGGGATCGGCCGCGGGTTCCGGCGGCTCGGGCTGCCGGTCGGCCGCGTGCTCGCGAGCCCGTTCTGCCGAACCCGCGACACGGCACGCCTCGCGTTCGGCCGTGCGCGACCTTCGCGCGCCCTTCTCTCGCCCGACTTCGTCGGCAACGGCGGCACCGCAGAGCGCCAGCGCGCCGGGCTGCGCCCGCTGCTCACCCTGCCGCCGCGCCGCGGGACCAACACCGTTCTCGTCTCGCACGAGTCCGCGATCGACGCTGCCACCGGGGTGACCGTCGCGGAGGGCGAGGCTGTGATCGTCGCTCCCCGGCGCGGACGGCGGCACTTTCGCGTCGTGACGACGGTCGAGGCGGACGCGTGGGACCGAGCGGTTCGGCCTTAGCCTCGAGCTGGTCGCGACAACGGAATGGGCCGTGGATTGGCCTCCATCTAGATGCGTAAGCCCTGGAAATGGGTTATTTCCCCAACACACTGGGTAGCCGAGCCAGGAACAGGACGTTCTCGATTGGAGAGGGATGACGGATGGCCAGCAGCGAGTCGACTTCACGCATGAGGCAGAGCAAGAGCCGGTCGTCGAACGGTTCAGGCTCGAAGACTGAAGCGAGCGGGTCCTCTCGCTCGGGTGGGGGCGCGTCCCGCAGTGGCTCGTCTCGGTCTTTGAGAGGCTCCCCGCGCTCGAGGTCCTCCGCGTCGACGAGGAGTCGTAGCAGAGCCTCGCGCTCCAGCAACGGCTCCTCGCGTTCGAGCGGGAGTGCTGCGAAGCGTGGTCCCCAGAGCCGGAGCAAGTCGAGCTCGCGCGGCGGCGGAAACGCGAACCGCAGCAGCAGCCGGAACGGCAATGACATCGTCGGCACGCTCAAGAACGCGGCGCGCAAGGGCAGAGGATCGGCGGTTGCCGCGGGGGACTCGGTCGCGACGACAGCGCGCCGTGCAAAGGGCCCCGCGCTCGCGGCGGGAGCAACCGCAGCCGGCGTGGCCGGCGGTTTCGCGCTGGGCTCCCGCATGGCCTCGAAGCGCCGCGGTCTGGGCGCGCTCTTGGCTCCCAAGCGCAAGATTCTCGGCCTGCCCATCGGACGCAGAAACGGCGCGGCGAGAACAGCCGGGGCCCTGGGCCAGGTAGCGCGCGAGCTGAGGTCGGCGACGAATCGGGTCTCGGGGACCACCGACGACGTCCGCCAGATTCGCGAGCAGTTGGACAAGGCAAACAGGCAGTCACCGCTCGAGGTCGTGCTGGACGGCCTGACGCACCGACGTGGCGCTCACAAGCGCGAGTCGTAGCCCTGGCTGATCGTTGGCGGCCACCGGCCGCTGCGCGCCGTCGTGACGACAGAACGCGAGCCAGCTATTCCTCGAGGCTGGTCACGTTCGCGCTGGAGTCGGCGACGGTCGCGGCCTGGCTGTTCACGTGAGCCTTAGCAGCCTGCAACGCCCCTAAAGCGATTATCTCGACCTGGGCGTAGTCCATGGCGTCAACCATCAGAGTCATACGGATTTCAAACAGCATTCGTTCCTCCCCATAGCAGCGGAAAATCGATCGTGCGGCCCATTCTCGTGTTCTGGCGTGGTGCGGTAACCCGTACCCCGAAGAAGCCGGTATGCCGCATTGATCCAACCACGGGTCTCGCGCGAAAGTGGCGCATAGGAAGGACTCG
>JBKPHS010000038.1:0-21924 GCA_046729975.1 Actinomycetota bacterium | reverse complement strand
GCCTGCGCCGCGGCCACCCGCGCGATCGGCACCCGGTACGGCGAGCAGCTCACGTAGTCGAGGCCGGCCATGTGGAAGAAGGCGATCGACTCGGGGTCCCCGCCGTGCTCGCCGCAAATGCCGAGCTTCAGGCCCGGCTTGGCCTCGCGGCCCGTCCACGCGGCGAGCCGGACGAGCCAGCCAACCCCCGGCTTGTCGATCGTCTCGAACGGGCTGCGGTCCACGATCCCCCGCTCGATGTACTTCGCGAGGAACTTGCCCTCCACGTCGTCGCGCGAGAACCCGAGCGCCGTCTGCGTCAGGTCGTTCGTCCCGAAGGAGAAGAAGTCCGCCACGCTCGCGATCCTGTCCGCGGCGAAGCAGGCGCGCGGCAGCTCGATCATCGTGCCGACCGTCAGCTCCACCCCGCCCCCCTCCTCCTCGTGGACCCGCTCCACGAGGCTCCGCATCAGCTCGAGCTCCTTCTCGTAGGCCACGAGGGGGATCATGATCTCGAGGTGCGGCGCCTCGCCCGTGCGCTCGCGTACCGCCTTCGCCGCGCGGACGATCGCCCGCGCCTGCATCTCGTAGATCTCGGGATGCAGGATCCCGAGCCGCACGCCGCGCGTGCCGAGCATCGGGTTGGTCTCCGCAAGGTGATGCACGCGCTCGAGCGTCCGCTCGAGCTCGTCCAGGTCGGGGGTGCGTTCGATCCGCGCGCGCTCGACGTCCTGCGCGATCTCCTCGACGCCCGGGAGGAACTCGTGCAGCGGCGGGTCGAGCAGCCGGATCGTGACCGGAAGGCCCCTCATGACGTCGAACAGGCCCTCGAAGTCCTCCTGCTGCAGCGGGAGCAGCTCGTCGAGCGCCCGCCTGCGCTCCTCCTCGGTCTCGGCCATGATCATCGCCCGCATCTTGGGGTGGCGGTCCGCGGCTATGAACATGTGCTCGGTCCGGCAGAGGCCGATTCCCTCCGCGCCGAACTCGCGCGCCTTGGCGGCGTCTTCCGGCGTGTCCGCGTTGGTTCGGACGCCCAGGCGGCGTAGCTCGTCCGACCATCGCAACACGGTGTCGAAGTTCGGGTCGACCTCGGGATCCACGAGCGGCACGTCGTCCGTCGTCACGACACCTGACGTGCCGTCGATCGCGATCAGGTCGCCCTCGCGCAGCACCGTGCCGTTGACCCGAACCTCGTGGGAGGAGAGATCGATCTCGAGGTCCGAGGCCCCGGCGACACAGGGGCGTCCCATGCCACGCGCCACTAGTGCCGCGTGGCTGGCCTTGCCGCCCTCCGAGGTGAGGATCCCCCGTGCGGCGAAGAACCCGGCCACGTCGTCGGCCTCCGTGAAGGGGCGCACGAGGATCACGTCTCTCCCGTCCTCGGCCGCGGTGACCGCGTCCTCGGCGGTGAAGGCGATCGCGCCCTTGGCGGCCCCCGGCGACGCGTTGATGCCGCGCGCGAGCACGTCGTAGTCCGCGTCGCGGCTGAAGGTCGGGTGCAGCAGGGCGTCGAGCCTGCCGGCCTCGATGGTCGCGAGCGCCTCGGCCCTGTCGAGCAGCCCCTCGCTCACCGCGTCGACGGCGAAGCGCACGGCGGCCTGCGCCGGCCGCTTGGCGCTACGCGTCTGGAGCATGTACAGGCGTCCGTCCTCGACGGTGAACTCGGTGTCCTGCATGTCGCGATAGTGGGACTCGAGCGTGCGGAGGATGTCGATGAGCTCGTCGTAGGCCTCGGGCATGAGGCTCTTCATCTCGGAGATGTCGCGGGGATTGCGCACGCCGGCGACGACGTCCTCGCCCTGGGCGTTCGGCAGGAAGTCGCCGGACGGCTCGGGCGCGCCGGTGATCTCGTCTCGCGAGAAGGCCACGCCGGAGCCCGAGCGCTCGCCCTTGTTCCCGAACACCATCTGCTGGACGTTGACCGCGGTGCCCCACTCGTCCGGGATCCGGTTCATGCGCCTGTAGTCGACGGCGCGCTTGCCGGTCCACGAGTCGAACACCGCGCGGATCGCCTGCCTGAGCTGGTCGTGGGGGTCCTGTGGGAAATCCTCCCCGGTCTCGGCCCGGAAGATCTCCTTGAAGGCCTCGGTCAGCGCCCTCAGGTCCTCGACCCCGAGCTCGGTGTCCTCCCGCACGCCGGCTGCCCGCTTGCGCTCCTTGATCGCGTCCTCGTAGCGCTCGCCGGGAATGTCGCGGCAGACGTTGCCGAACATCTGCACGAAGCGGCGGTACGCGTCCCAGGCGAAGCGCTCGTTGCCGGTTCCGCGGGCCAGGCCTTGGACCGACTCGTCGTTCAGGCCGAGGTTCAGGACTGTGTCGAGCATCCCGGGCATCGACTCGCGCGCGCCCGACCGGACGGAGACGAGCAGGGGGTCCTCCGGGTTGCCGAGGCGCTTGCCGGCCTGCTCCTCCAGACGGTCGAGGGCGTCGGCGACCTGCTCGTCGAGGCCCTCGGGCTCCCGCCGGCCCGCGTTCATGTAGGCAACGCAGGCCTCGGTGGTGATCGTGTAGCCGGCAGGTACTCGCTCGGGGCCCAGGATGCGCGTCATCTCTGCCACGTTCGCGCCCTTGCCGCCGAGCAGCTCCCGCATGTCGCGAGAGCCCTCGGAAAACTCATACACGTACTTCGTTTTCGCCGCGGTGGCCAAGGTGGGGCGATTCTACGAGTTGGCAGTGGGGCAGAACGGCGGCTTCGCCGCCTGCAGTGGGCAGTGCCGTGGACCAGGCGACTCTGCCCACTGCCCCACTGAGACTCAGGCCACTCTTCGCAGCCTCACATGCGCATGGTGCTCGAGCGTCTCCGCGATCGCCCGGTCGGCCTGCGCCAGCATGCGGTCGGGTGCCGCCGGCGACTCGGCGAGCGGCCGGGCCAGGGCCGCCACGAGGAACTCGTGGGTGCCGGGGTCGAGCGGAAACGAGCCCGCCTCGCAGCCCGAGCAGACCACGCCGCCGGCGGCGGCAGAGAAGGCGCCGAGGTGCTCTCGCTCGCCGCAGGCCGCGCAGGCGGCGAGCTCAGGCACGAAGCCGGCTGCGAGCAGCAGCTTGAGCCGGAAGGCAAGCGCCTGCGAGCGCGTCGCCACAGCTGGATCGGCGTCCAGCAGACGCAGCTCGTGGCAGAGCAGGTTGTATGCGGCGCGGTTCGGCTCGGCCGAGTCGAACAGCCTCAGCACCGCGTCGCAGGCCTGGGTGGCCCGCTCGAGCGCGTCGCGGCGCTCGAGCACCGAGGCCGGCGCGTAGACGGTCTCGGCCGACGTGATCGTGCAGAGCTCGCCGCGGCCCTCGTGGAGCACGAGGTGGACGCGGAAGAGGGGCTCGAGGCGCCCTCCGAAGCGCGTCCGCACGCGGCGCACGCCCTTCGCTATCGCGTTCACGCGGCCGCGCTCCTCGGTATAGAGGTGAAGGATGCGGTCGGCCTCGCCGAACCGGATCGAGCGCAGCACTACTGCCTCCGTCTTGAAAAGCACTTTCTAGACTCTGATCGCGATGTCGGACACGAACGGAGTCGTCGTCTACACCACCGACCCCTGTGGCTTCTGCCGCCAGGCGAAGGCTCTGCTCGACAGCCGCGGCGTGATCTACGCGGAGGTCAACCTCTCAAGGGACCCCGCCGCCCGCGCCGAGCTGATCGAGCTCACGGGACAGATGACCTTCCCGCAGGTGGTGGTCGGGGAGCGCGCGATTGGCGGCTTCAGGGAGCTGCTCGAGGCCGATCGCGACGGCAGTCTCAGCGAGCTGCTCGCCGGCTGACCCTCGGCTTCGGCTGGCAGCGCTCGCAGACGTAGGTCCCGCGCCCCGCCGCGCGCAGCTTTCGGATCGGCGCGCCACAGCGAGGGCAGGACTCACCCTCGCGCCGGTGCACGAGGAAGCGGTCCTGGAACGAGCCGCGGGCGCCGTCGGCGTGGCGGAAGTCGTCGATCGTCGCGCCGCGCCCGTCGATGCCGGCCTCGAGCGACTCGACCACCGCGTCCCTCAGCGCCACGAGCTGCGCGCGCCTCAGCGTCCCCACGGGCCGCAGCGGATGGACGCGCGCGCGAAAGAGCGCCTCGTCTGCATAGATGTTGCCCACGCCCGCGATCCGCTCCTGGGTCAGCAGGAACGCCTTGACGGGCGCGCGTCGGCCCTTTGCGAGCGCGCGGAGCGCCTCGGCGGTGAAGTCGGGGCCGAGCGGCTCGACCCCGAGCCGGCTTGCGAAGTAGGCGTCGAGCGCGGGCTGGCCGAGCAGGACGACACCCGTGCCGAAACGGCGGACGTCCACGAAACGCACCTCCCGCCCGGAGTCGAGCACGAGCCGCGCGCGCAGGTGGGGCGGGTCCGGTTCGGGCCGCTCCACGAGCAGCAGGTTGCCGGTCATGCGCAGATGCATGACCACATAGACCTCGTCGGCGAGCTCCCAGACGAGGTACTTGCCGCGCCGGGACAGACGCTCGACGGCGCGGCCGCGCACGGCGTCGTCGACCTCGGAAGGCGGCGCCGGCTCGCACCAGCGCGCGTCGAGTACCTCGAGGCGCTCGAGCACCCGCCCCTCGACCTCGGGGGCCAGCTGCCGGCGGATCGTCTCTACCTCGGGAAGCTCGGGCACGCAAGGAAGCTTAGGAAGGGCACGGCCGTGCTCAGTCTTCCAGTCTTCGGTCTTCAGTCTTCGGTCTTCAGTCCAGACGACTGGCGACTGGCGACTGACGACTTTTCAGCCAGTCGCCCGCGGGTGCGCCCGGAAGTAGACGTCCTTCAGCCGCTCGCTCGAGAGGTGGGTGTAGACCTGGGTCGTCGCCACGTCGGCGTGGCCGAGCATCTCCTGGACGGAGCGCAGGTCGCAGCCGCCCGCGAGGAGGTGGGTCGCGAAGGTGTGGCGGAGCGTGTGCGGGCTCATGCGGTCCGCGAGGCCGGCGCTCGCCGCATGGCGCTGGACGATCTTGTATAGGCCCTGGCGCGTCAGCGGCCCGCCCCGGAAGTTGACGAACAGGTGCGCCTCGATCCGCCCAGCCACCAGCTTCGGGCGGCCGCGCTCGAGATACATCCGGAGCGCCTCGGCGGCCTTGCTGCCGATCGGCACGACCCGCTCCTTCGATCCCTTGCCGCGCGCCCGGAGGACCTGCGCCTCGAGGTCGAGGTCCGCAAGCTCCAGTCCGATGGCCTCGGACGCCCGCAGTCCGCACGCATACATCAGCTCGAGCAGAGCACGGTCGCGCAGCGCCGCGGGCTCGGTTCCCTTCGGCTGCTCGAGCAGCTTGCCGATCTCGCCGCGGGTGAGCACGTGCGGTAGCCGGCGCCCGCGCCGCGGCGGCGTGAGGCTGGCGGTGGGATCGGAGTCGCGTATCCCTTCGCGGCGGAGATGCCGGTAGAAGGAGCGCAGGCAGGCGGCCTTGCGGTGCACTGTGGCCGGCGAGGCGGCCGCCCGGCCGTCGCCGTTCGCGAGCCGCGTCAGGAACTCGCCGAGCTCGGGCCCGGAGACGTCCACCGCGCCGCGCCCGATCTCGTCCAGGTAGCGGCCGAACTGGAGCAGGTCGGATCGGTATGCCTCGAGCGTGTTGCGGGACAGCCCGCGCTCGAACTCGAGGTATGCCAGGAAATCGAGCACGAGGTGCTCGTACGCCCTCGTCTCGACGGGCTTTGCGACGGTGGCCACGGGACGGGGTTCGTCCGCGCGGGCGTCTTCCCTTGACGCTGCAACGCGGCGGTCATCGCCGCCGGCCCGGGACTAGCGTCGTCGGGCCGTCGTCCGGACCACGTAGAAGGTCTTGAACGGGGTCTCGGCCGCCTCGTTCCCGACGACGTCGGTCATTGTGATGACGAGCGCGTAGCGCCCCGCCCGCAGCTTCTTGCCACGGAAAGTGCCGTCGAAGCGGTACGTGTTCCGGCCCGCCTCGATATCGAAGTTCTTGGACTTGGCCCGGCTGCCCCTTACGGCCTGGAGCTTGCCGCGTCCCTTCTCGCTCGCGATGAAGGTGATCCTCATCCCGGGCTTGCGGCAGCGCCGGTTCTTCGTGAGGCACATCCGCTTGGGCTTGAAGCTGAGGCTCGTGATGACGGGTGCGATCAGGTCGCCGGGGGCCGCGGCCACGCGCACGGCCGAGAGGTCGAGGTTCTGGTTCCCGACCGAGTCCGTGAGGGCGCCGGGGCCGGTCAGCTGGAGGAAGCCGGCCTCGCCGGGGAGCCAGGAGGTCGACGTCCGCAGCGTCAGCGAGGAGCCGTCGGATGCGATCGAGCCGCCCGTGACGGCGCGCGGCTTCGCCGCCATCTGGACGACGAAGTCGGTGAGCTGCACGGAGCCCGGGTCGAGCGGCTCGGTTGGCTGCACGACGATCGCGTTGGTGGAGACCGCGCGGGCGCCGGCGATCCACGGCGAGACGACGTCGCTCGGGACGGTCGCGGTCGGCGAGAACTCGGACGTGTTCCCGCTCCCGTCGGTGACTGTCGCGACGACGTGCTCTCCAGGCTGAAGCTCGGAGGGCGGCACATAGCCGAAGGAGCCGTCCGAGCCGACAGTCGCGAGGTAGGAGATCGGGGCCGAGCCGCGAGGATCGCCCCTGAAGATCTCGGCGGTGCCACCAGGACCGTTGCCGCTTACCGGAAGAGTGCCGTCAGCTTGCCGCGGGCCGACCCTCACCTCGGGCGTCCCGATGCCGTCGTTTGCCGCGCCGAGCAGGTCGATCGGGTTGATCCCGGAGCCGAACACCGGGCTGCGGGTGACGGTCACCTGACGGGCGTCGCTGGCAACCTCGATGCCGGTCCCGCCGCTGCGCGTGAAGCCGACAGCCTCGATGCGAGAGCCGTCGGCGCTGCCGGCGAAGCGGATCAGCGGGCTGGCGCCCGCGGTCGAGGACGAGACGGTAACGTCGCCCTCCGTATCGCGGATAGTGACCGGCCCGATCACCGTGGGCAGCGTGCTCGTGATCGCGATCGTATGGACGCTCGAAAGGAACGCGATCGTGTCTGCCCCGGCCGCGCCGTTGGCGTCGTTGATCGCATCGCGCAGGGTGCCCGTGCCCGAGTCGCCGTCGTCGGTGACCGTGAAAGTGGCGGCCTGAGCGCCGGCCGGCGCCGCGAGCGCAGCGGCCAGCGCGGCGACGAGCGTGATCCGCCTCCTCACGGCCTGCCTTCCCGATATGCCTTGAACCAGAGCAGGCCGACCAGGCTCTTCGCATCGCGGCAGTCCGCGATCGCATCGTCCAGCTCGCCGAGCGGCACGGCACGGATCTCGATCCGCTCGTCCTCCGCGGCCGCGGCTTTCTCGTCGTAGAGGCCGGTCGCCAGGTACACGTGCACCACTTCGTCGGAGAAACCCGGCGAGGAGTAGAAAGTTGTGAGGTGCTCCCAGGTCCGCGCGCCCTTGCCGATCTCCTCGGCGAGCTCCCGCTTCGCGGTCGTGAGCACCTCCTCCCCCTCCTCGTCCAGCTTCCCGGCGGGAAGCTCCAGCAGCGCCTCCTCGCGCACCGGCTCACGTGGCTGGGTCACCATGTAGATGCGCTCCCCGTCGTGAGCCACGACCGCGACGGCGCCGGGATGCGAGACGACCTCGCGGGTGACCTCCTCGCCGCCGAGCCGCCACCGCTCCACCCGGACGCTGGCGATCTTGCCCTCCCAGACCCGTTCCTCGCCTATGCGCTCAAACCGCATCGATCTCCCTTGCCAGGACGGCGCCACCCGCGAGGGCCGCGCGGAAGAAGAGCTCGTCCTTGTCGAGCCCGCGCCCCATGGTAGACACGGGGAGCCCGCTTGTCCGGTAGCCGTCGAGATCGGCTTCGGCCTCGACCCGCTCGTGCCCGTCTGGCAGCTGGACCTCCGTCCCGGCCGGCAGTGCGACCGTGACGGGACACAGGAGCAGCTCGAGCACTGTCGCGGTGTGGTGGGAGAGCCCGCGGTGGCGATCCCTCGGGTCGCCGGACGACATGCGCGGGACGACGATCGCGCGACAGCCGAGCGCGAGCGCCGCATGAGTGCTGTCGAGCGCGGCCAGCCCGCCGTGGCCGAGCGTGCTGCCCGACCCGACGATTCCAGGTCCGGGGCCGGCTATTGCAGCGTCCCAGCCCTCGACGGTCAGGGCCGCGTGCAGCGCTCCGGCGACCGTGATCGCCTCAGCCTCGCCGCCGAACGCCGGTCCGGCCGTCACGTGGCCGGCGAGCAGCCCCCGCTCGCGCAGCTCCCGGACCGCTCGGGAGAGCGCCCCGGGGAGAGCCCCGCCGGAGGTCTGCACGAAGCCGACCCGCGACCCCCTCGCCGCCCAGGCGACGCAGGGCAGCTGCCCTTGGAGCGCAATGACCGCGACCGGCTTCGAGATTGGTCCCTCCGGGGCGGCGGCTCGCTCCTCGATCGGCCGCACGGCGTGCTGGAGCGACGTGTAGTTGAGCTTCATCACGTGGGCGCCGGACTCGCCCTCGCCCTCGAGCCCGCGCGTGAGGTTCGCGTGGACGATGTCGAAGCCGCCGCTTCCGAGCCCGAGCTCGACCGCGGCGGCGTTCACGAGCACCTCGTCGCCGGGCGCCACGGGGCCGGTGAGTGCCGTGTAGGAGATCGCGCGCCGCAGCTCGCCGCCGACGTCCACCGTGATCTCCGCCGCGGGCCCCTCCCGCTCGACCGACGCGATGCTCCCGCGCCGCAGGACCAGGCGGGTCACGCGCTGCGCTCGACTATGCCGAGCGCCACGTCCAGCATCGTCTCGAGCGCCTCGACGGTCACGCTCTCGTCGGGCTCGTGGTTTCGCTCCGTGCCGTTCGCCACGTTCAGGCACTGGAAGCCCTGCGCCTGAAAGACGTTGGCGTCGCTGGCGCCTCCCGTGGCGACGTAGCGCGGCTCGATCCCGAGCGACTCGAGCGCCGCTGCGGCGGCGCCCACCGGCTCGCCCGTGCGGCTCATCCGGTAGCCCCGCGACTGCTCCTCGACAGCTATCTCGACGTCGCATTCGCTGTCGCTCGCGGCCTCGGTCACTGCGTCGACCATCCGCGAGACCAGGTCGGCGGCCTTCGCCGTGTCCAGGCTCCGCGCCTCCATCTCGACGCGGCAGCGCTGCGCGACGACGTTCGGGGCGGTTCCGCCCTCGATGCGGCCGACGTTCGCGGTCGTCTCGTCGTCGAGCCGTCCGGTCTTGATCGCGGTGATCGCCGCGGCTGCGGCCACGATCGCGTTTCGTCCCGCCTCTGGCCTGATCCCGGCGTGCGCCGCCTGACCGCGGAAGCTCGCCTCCACCCGGTAGTTGGTGGGGGCCGCGAGGATCAGCTCGCCGATCGGCGAGGCGTGGTCGAACACGAAGCCGAACTCGGACCTGAGATCGGAGCGGTCGAATGCCTTGGCTCCAGCCAGCGAGCGCTCCTCGCAGGTCGTGAACAGCAGCTCGAGGCCCACGGGAGACCCCTGGCGAGCGAGACGCCTCGCCACGGCGAGGATGACGGCGACGGCCGCCTTGTTGTCAGCGCCGAGGATCGCCTGGTGCATGTTGGTCAGGCGGCCGTCCTCGCGCACGACCTCCACCTCCCCCTCCAGCGGCACCGTGTCCAGATGCGCGCAAAGGAGGATGGTCCGCGAGCCCTCAGGCCCGGGGATCCGTGCCAGCAGGTTGCCGGCGTTCGAACCCGTCTGAACCCCGCTCGCGTCCTCGTCCGCCATGACGCCCAGCGCGCTCAGCTCATGGGCCACCGCGTCCGCCACGCGGCGCTCGTCGCCCGAGGGACTCGGGATCTCGCAGAGCCGTACGAAGTCGTCGAGCAGCGCCCGCCGCTCGTCCCGCGTCGCCCTCAACTCAGTGCTGCGCCCGCTGCCTCTCGGCGGGCTCGCCGGCGACCTCGGGCTCAGCCTCGGGCGCGCGGTCGCGAGCACGCTCGAGTGCCGCGCCGACGAACTCGCGGAACAGCGGCTGCGGCCGGAGCGGCCGGGACTTGAACTCCGGGTGGAACTGCGAGGCGACGTAGAACGGGTGCTCGGGCAGCTCGATGACCTCGACGAGGCGGTCGTCCGGCGAGGTGCCCGAGCAGACGAGCCCCGCCTGCTCGAGATGCTTGCGGAGGTGGTTGTTGACCTCGTAGCGGTGCCGGTGGCGCTCGTACACGACCGGCTC
This sequence comes from Actinomycetota bacterium, assembly GCA_046729975.1. Lineage (GTDB taxonomy): Bacteria > Actinomycetota > Thermoleophilia > Solirubrobacterales > Thermoleophilaceae > JBKPHS01. The sequence continues at coordinate 11,900 of JBKPHS010000038.1, read as the reverse complement.
GGCGTAGATCTCGCGGGCGCGGGTGCCGTCGTGCAGCTTCACGGGGTCGGCCCCGAGCCGCATCGTGCCGCCCATGTCGCGAACCTCCTTCTGCTCCGGCAGCAGATCGATCACCGGGTAGGGAGTCTCCGGGTCGAACTCGGTCGAGTTGGCGCCCTCCATCCCGCAGACGTGGCGGGCGAACTCCGACACGGCGATCTGCATGCCGAGGCAGATGCCGAGGTACGGGACGCCGTGCTCGCGTGCGAAGCGGGCGGCGCGGATCTTGCCCTCCACGCCGCGTATGCCGAATCCGCCCGGGATCAGGATGCCGTCGCACTCGGCCAGCTCGCGCTCGGCCTCCTCCCGCGTGAGCCCCTCGGCGTCCACCCAGCGCACCTCGACGTCCCCGCCGTGGTGGACGCCCGCGTGCTTCAGCGCCTCGATGACGGACAGGTACGCGTCCTCGAGCTGGATGTATTTGCCGACGACGCCTATCCGGATCGGGGCAGTGGCGGCGTCACCGCGCTTCACGAGCGCTTCCCACTCGCCGAGCTCGGGTGGCCCCGCCTCGATCGCAAAGTGGTCCAGGATCAGGTCGTCCACGCCCTCGGCTCGGAAGTAGAGCGGCACCTTGTAGATCGAGTCGACGTCGCGGGCCGATACGACCGAGTCGACCGGGACGTTGGCGAACAGGGCGATCTTCTCGCGGATGTCGCGCGACAGGGGACCCTCCGAGCGGCACATGACCATGTCGGGCTGGATGCCGATGCGGCGCAGCTCCTGGACGGAGTGCTGCGTGGGCTTGGTCTTGAGCTCGCCGGCGTGGCCGAGATACGGCACGAGGGTCAGATGGACGAACATGCAGCGGCGCCTGCCCTCCTCGACCGCGAACTGGCGGAGGGCCTCGAGGAAGGGGAGCGACTCGATGTCGCCGACCGTGCCGCCGATCTCGGTGATCACGACGTCGACGTCCTGCGCCTCGGCCACGAGCCGGATGCGGGTCTTGATCTCGTCGGTGATGTGCGGGATCACCTGAACCGTGCCGCCGAGGTAGTCGCCGCGGCGCTCCCGCCTGATGACCGTGTTGTAGATCGCACCCGTCGTGACGTTCGAGCCGCGCGTGGTGTTGACGTCCGTGAAGCGCTCGTAGTGGCCGAGGTCGAGGTCCGTCTCGGCGCCGTCCTCGGTAACGAAGACCTCCCCGTGCTGGAACGGGCTCATCGTCCCCGGGTCTACGTTGATGTAGGGATCGAACTTCTGGAGCGTCACGCGCAGGCCCCGGGCCACGAGAAGCCGGCCGATCGACGCGGCGGCGATTCCCTTGCCCAGCGCGGAAACCACGCCCCCCGTCACGAAGATGAACCGTGTGTTGGCCCTGCCGTCAGGCATGCGATGTCCTCCCGAGCGAGTCTAGATGACGGAGTCCCGGCGTCCGCTCTATGAGAGCCGAGATCGAGCGGAACTCCCCGTAGATTGATGCGACGGCGATCAGCGCCAGCGCGATTGCCTGACCGGTCGTGGACAGCGTGAGCACGAGCCACAGTCCCGCAACCGCGCCGACCGCGTTCGAGCCCGTGTCACCGAGCATCCCGAGCTCGCGCAGGTCGAGCGGCAGCAGGACGAGGATCGGGCCGATGAACAGTCCGAGCGCCCACAGCGGGTCGAGGTCCGCGGACCCGATCGTGAGCGCCGCGCCCAGCAGCACCAGCGCCTTCGCGGAGCGCCCCGGGCGCAGGTCCAGCAGGTTGAAGAGGTTCGTTGCGAGGACCAGCACCGCTACCGCGAGCAGGTATTCCCCGACGCCGAGGCCCTGGCCCGCCAGAACGAACAGCGCGATCCCGAGCGAGCCCGCGGCCTTGAGCGCGCCGGTCGAGAGCCCGCCCGCGGCGGCGGCCCGGGCATGGCCGCGCCAGCCGCGCGGCCCCATGGCGCGGCTCCCCACGAGATCGTCGAGGAGCCCGAGCAGCGAGACCCCGAGCACGTAGGTGACCGCCTCGCCGGCGCCGGGACGGAACACGTCGGCCTCGCCGACCTCGTCGAGCAGCGCGAGCGGGACAAGAGCGAGCAGGGCCGACGCGACGATTGCGATTCCGGAGGGAAAGGCGACCGGCACGCCACGGTAGTTCTCGCGCACGTAGCCCTGGGTGCGGAGCCCCTTCACCATCGCGGGGGCCACCAGCCCCGCGATGATCAGAGACACCACCAGCGGGAGCGACTGCACCGCTGGACCCTACCGCGGCACGCGGACGATCAACCGCCCGACAGGTCGGGCACCGCCCGCTCGGCGCTGCCCTTCATGCCGAAGGTCCCCCGCTCGCCGGCGAGCACGTAAACGAGTGCGATCTGACCCGCGGGAAGGTCCACGCTGTCGACGCTCGAGAGGTCGTTGCTGCGGTAGAACGGCACCTGCGAAGGGTCGGTGCGCCACTGCTCGATGCCGGCGACGGTCGCGCCCTGGTCGACGAGAGCCTCGATCATCGCCTTCTCGAAGGCCTCCGCGTCCTTCCTCTCCTGGGCCTTCGACGGGTCGGCGTCCGGCTCTTCCTCGTCGGGCGGCGAGCGGTAGAAGACGACTGCGCCGACGCCGCGGTAGTCCCCCTCGAACCGCTTGGGAAGGCGCTGCTCGAGCCTCCGCATCAGCGGCCCGCCGCGCACGAGCGACAGCCCCACGCGGCGGCCGGCCGACTCGACGGTGGCGCGCGCCGTCCCGGAGCCGCTGCCCGATGTGGCGGCCGCCCTCTGAACCTCGGCGGCGTCCTCGGGAAGCGCGACCACCGATCGCGAGTCGAGCACACCTCCCGCCTGCTCCACCGCATCCTTCACCTTCGACTCGACGCCGTCCGGCAGCGAGCCCGAGGCGACGAGCGCGACACGTTGGCCCACCAGTTGCCCCGCCACGAGCGTGGGCAGCGCCTTCTCGAGCGCCTCGTCGCGGCGATCGATGCCCTGCTGAGCCTCGCGTGCCTCGCCGCGGGCGTCCACCACGTCGTTGCGCAGGGAGGTGCGCAGGCTGCGGTCCGCATCCGAGACGAGCGAGTCGCCGATCGTCACCCCGAGCAGGATGCCGACGCCGAGCGCGAGGAAGACCGCGCCGAGCGAGAGCGCGTGGTAGCGGAAGTCGAACAAGCTGCTACTCGGCGCCCAACAGCACTTGGAGCTTGAGCCAGATCAGGTCCCAGAGCTCGCCGAGGTTCTGGGAGAAGGCGACTATCACGACCATCGTGATGAGCGCGGCCAGCGACACGATCGCGAGCGGCCCCCAGCCCGGCGAGGGCCGGTAGAGCCGGCTCACGCCCTTCGCATCAACGAGGATCTCGCCGATACGCAGCCGCGTCAGGAACGTGGAAGACATGCCACGGCGGTTCTTGTCGAGGAACTCCATCAGGTTGAAGTGAGAGCCGACCGTGACGATCAGCTCGGCGCCCTTCTCGGCCGCGATCAGCATCGCCACGTCCTCGCTGGTCGCCGGCGCCGGGACAACCTTGTGATCGAGCCCCAGCCGTTCGAGTCGCCCGCGGCCAGGCGCCCGGCCGTCCGGATACGCGTGGACCACCAGCTCGGCGCCGCAGCCGAGGGCGCGATCGCTCGCCGAGTCCATGTCGCCGACGATCATGTGCGGCATGAACCCGGCCTCGATGATCGCGTCGGCGCCGCCGTCGACAGCCAGGATCACCGGCTTCACGTCACGCACGTAGGGCCGCAGGATCCGCAGGTCCTTCTGGTGCTCGACCCCGCGCACGACGACGAGCACGGGGCGGTCGCGGAACTGGGTCTCGAGCTCCGGCAGCTCGATGTTGCCGGCGAGCAGATGGCGCTCGTCGCGGATGTGCTCGATCGTGTTCTCCGCGAATGCCTCGAGCGCATCTCCGATCCTCCGCTGGCCGTCCTCATGCTCGCGTGAGACCGTCGCCTGATCCTGCACCTCGCCTTCGGCGACGAGCGCGCCGTCGCGCAGGAGCCTGCCGCCCTCGACCCTCACGGTCTCGCCATCCTTCAGCTCCTCGAAGAGCGGCGCCCCCGGCACGTCCAGCAGGTGCACTCCCGCCTGTGTGAGGATCAACGGCCCGGCGTTCGGGTAGCGCCCGGAGGACGAGCGGGCGACGTTCACGACACAGCGCACGCCGCTGGCCACGAGGTCGTCCGCCGACACGCGGTCGATGTCCTCGTGGTCGACGATGGCTATGTCGCCAGGCTCGAGCTGCGGCACCAGGCGCTTGGTCCGCTTCCCCAGTCGGGCCGGCCCTTCGAACGTGGTCGGCGCGGGGGCCATTGCGAGACGCGGGGCGGCCCGGCCATTCGCCGGCATGGTCGCGCCCGCACGGGACGCTCGACGTGTTCTCCAGGAAACGGGCATCGAGGCTGGAAAAGCCGCCGCTGAGTCTACGCGCCGGAACGAGACCAGCGAGCTGTTCTAGGCGACTCGATCTGCGACAGCCGGACGCATCTGGCCGTACCATCCGGTGCGGCGTCCCTGAGGCGGACACCCGGGAACGTACAGGGCATGGGCAAGGTGCGAGAAGGAGCCAGAGCGGAGTACGACGCCGTAGTCGTCGGAGCAAGCCTCGCCGGCTGTACGGCGGCCATCCTGCTCGGCCGCGCGGGCGCGCGTGTCGCGCTCGTGGAGAAGCAGCCGGACCCCGCCGCCTTCAAGCGCATCTGCAGCCACTTCATCCAGTCCTCGGCGGTCGCCACGATCGAGCGGCTCGGCCTGATGCCCGAGCTCGAGGAGGCTGGAGCCGTTCGCACCCGCTTCCGGATGTGGACGCGCTGGGGATGGATCCTTTCGCCCGCCGACACCGACTTCCCCGCAAGCCTGAACCTACGGCGCGAGAAGCTCGATCCGTTGTTGCGCGAGACGGCAGCGCGGACACCCGGGGTCGAGCTGCTCCAGGGCCAGACCACGGACGAGCTGATCGAAGGTGGCGGCCGGTTCCGCGGAGTCGTCGTCCGCGACCGCCACGGCACCGCCACCAGGATCCACGCACGGCTCGTCGTCGGGGCCGACGGCCGCGACTCGCGCGTCGCCGAGCTCGCGGGCGTTCACTCGAGGCAAAAGCCGCACGGCCGCTTCGCCTATGGCGCCTACTACGAGGGCCCGCCGCCCAGCGGCTCGCCCGACGCCACGGTGTGGATGCTGGACCCGGACTGGGCGGCCGCGTTCCCGACCGACTCGGGACTGACGTTCTATGCGTGCATGCCGGAGAAGAGCCGCCTCCCGCAGTTCCGCGGCGATCCGGGCAGCGCAATGGAGACCTTCCTCGCTGAGCTGCCCGAGGCGCCGCCTATTCAAGGCGCACGCCGTGTCAGTCCGGTGCTTGGCAAGCTCGAGATGCCCAACGTCATGAGAGGCCCGACCGCGCCGGGTCTTGCCCTGATCGGGGACGCCGCCTACGCCGCCGATCCCCTCTGGGGCGTCGGCTGCGGCTGGGCGCTCCAGTCAGCGGAATGGCTGGCCGACAGCGCGTCGGCAGCCGTGCGCGGCGATGAGGCCCTCGAGCGTGCCCTGAACCGGTACCGCCAGCGCTACTCCCGGGCGCTGCGCGGCCACGCCTTCATGATGGACGACTACGCCACCGGTCGCCGGATGACGCGCGGGGAGCGACTGGTCTTCTCCGCGGCGCCGCACGACCCCGGCCTCGCGGGGCTCTTCGAGGCCTACGGGACGCGCAACATGCGCCCTGCGCGCTTTCTTCGCAAGGCCATGCCGCGCGCGCTTGCGGCCCACGGCCGCCGCCGGTTGATGGGACCGCGACGGCGCGCTGAGTTCGGCAGCAGCAAGGCTTAGGCGCTTAGGCCGCCGCGAGCAGCTCCTCCGCGTGGCGCCGGGCGCCGGCGTCGCCGGTGTCCGCCCCGAGCATGCGGCAGAGCTCCGCGACCACCTGAGGCTCGGTCAGCCGCTCGACCGTGGTGCGAGCCAGCTCGCCCTCGGCCTCCTTCTCGATCCGGAAGTGGTGCTGCGCGACCGCCGCGATCTGCGGCAGATGCGTGATGCAGAGAACCTGCCGCCCGGCCGCTAGGTGCCGCAGCTTGTCTCCGACCGCCCGGGCGGTCTGCCCGCCCACGCCCGCGTCAACCTCGTCGAACACCAGAGTCTCGGCGCCGCCGGCCGAGGCGACGCCCATCAGGGCCAGCATCACGCGCGAGAGCTCGCCGCCCGACGCCGTCTCGCGCAGCGGCCGGCCCGGCACTCCGGGGTTCGGCGCGATCATCAGCTCCACCCGCTCGTCGCCGGCCGGCCCGCGCGCCTCGCGGGGCTCGAGTCGCACGTCGAACGACGCGCCCTCCATCGCCAGTTCCGACAGCTCGGCCAGCACCCGCTCGGCGAGCTTTGGCGCCGCCTTCTTCCGCGCCCGCGTCAGCTTCGCCGCAAGCTCGTCCTCGTCGGCTGCCGCCCGCGCGAGCTGCGCCTCGGTCCGGTCGAGCGCCACCTCGGCGTTTTCGAGCCGCTCGAGCTCAGCTCGGCAGCGTTCCGCATGGGCGATCACGGCCTCGACGCTGCCGCCGTGCTTGCGCTCGAGCCGGTCGTAGCGGTCGAGCCGGTCCTCCACCTCCTCGAGGCGGCCCGGCTCTGCCTCGAGCCCCGCCTCGTAGCGGCGGAGCTCCGCGGCCACCTCGGCCGCCTCTATCCCGAGGGCCCGTAGCCGGACGGCCACCTCGTCGAGCTGTGGGTCGACGCCCGCGACCCCGTCCGCCAGCCGCTCTGCCTCCGCGAGCAGGCCCGCCGCCCCGAGCCCATCCGACGCCTCGGGCGCAAGCGCCTCGGCGCCGCCTCCGGCGGCCGCCCGCAGGGCGTCGAGCCCGCGCAGGCGCTCGCGCTCTACCGCCAGCGCGGACCGCTCGTCCGCCCTCGGCTCGAGTTCGTCGATCTCGTCCAGCTCGAACGCCAGCAGGTCCCGCTCGCGATCGCGGGAGCCGGCGAGCGCGAGGAGCTGCTCGAGCTCGCGCCTCAGCTCGAGCACGCGCCCGTGGCGCGTCGCCAGCTCGCGCCGCAGCGCCAGGTGGCCGGCGCCGCAGAACCCGTCGAGGACCTCCAGCTGCGCCCCGGAGACCGTCAGCTTGCGGTGCTCGTGCTGCCCGTAGAAGGCCACGAGCCGCCCACCGAGCTCGCGCAGGTCCCCGACGCCGGCGGAGCGCCCCTGGACGAACGCGCGCGAGCGGCCGTCGGACCCCACACGGCGGCCGAGCACGATCTCGTCCTCGCCATCGGGCAGCCGCTCCCGGAGCTCCTCGAGCTCGGGCACGTCCAGCACGCCGGGTGGAAGCGAGAAGACGCCCTCGACCCAGGCCTCGTCCGCACCCGGCCGCACCATCCCCTGACGTGCCCTGCCGCCGAGGAGCAGGTCGAGTGCGTTCGCGAGCACGGTCTTTCCTGCGCCCGTCTCGCCGGTGATCGCGTTCAGGCCGGGCCCGAGCCGGAGCTCGGCCCCCTCGATCAGCAACAGGTTCTCCACGCGCAGCTCGAGCAGCACGCCGGCAGGTCTACCAGCGGCGCCCGACGGAGAAGCGCGCTCGTCGCCGTTGTTTACGAGGTCGTAACCGTCAGGAGGCGAGGCGGCCGAACTTCTCGCGCAGGCGGTGGTAGAAGGTCGCCCCCGGGATGTGGGCCAGCATGACCTTGTCGTGCTCGAAGGTCAGCTCCAGCTCCTCCAGCGGGCCGAGCCCGCACACGATCCGCCCGTCGGTCGTCACGTCGACCCCGTCAGAGGTGGAGCAGTTCATGACGGAGAGCCGGTCCTGCGGGCCGACGACGAGCGCCCGGGCCGTGAGCGTATGGGGAGCGATGAAGGACACGACGAAGCCCTCCACGCCCCAGGCGAGCACCGGCCCGCCGTTCGCGAGGTTGTACCCCGTCGAACCGGCCGGCGTCGAGACCACGAGGCCGTCGCAGCGCACCTTTCCAAGCTGATCGCCCGCCACCGAGTAGGCGAGCTCGGCAACCCTGCCGTTCGGGCGCCGGTGGAACGAGACGTCGTTGGCCGCCCAGTGCCGCGCGCCGGCCACGTCCACCCCGAGCGCCGGCATCGTCAGCAGCTCGAAATCTCCCGTGAGCACCCGGCGGATGCCGTCGTCCACCTCGTCCTGGTCCACGGTCGCGAGGAACCCGATCTCGCCGAAGTTGAAGGCGAACACCGGGACCTGGCGGCCGGCGTAGATCCTCAGCGTCTCGAGGATCGTGCCGTCGCCGCCCAGCACGACAGCGAGGTCCGTTTCCTCCTCGGGGTCGGCGTTAAGCACGACGCCGCGGCGCTCGGAGACCGAGTGCTTGCCCATCTCGTCCGGGGGCACCCGCACCTCGACGCCTGCCTCGCAGGCCTTGTCGATCAACCGCTGGACCGTGTAACCCGTGTCCTCCGGCGACTTGTGCGTGAAGATCGTGATGGCCCTGGGCCTGGTCATGGCTCGGCCTTGCGCGCGGCTGCCTCCAGGTTCTCCGCGGCGCCCGCGCGCCCGCCTTCGGCCGCCCAGACGAAGCTCTCGCGGTTCCCGGCGGGCCCCGGCAGGCCGGAGGAGGCGTACCCGAGCACCGAGTGGCCGAGCTTGCGCACCAGCTCCCCCACGGACACGAGCGCCGCGCGGCGATCGTCCGCGGAACGGACAACGCCTCCCTTGCCGACCCGCTCGCGGCCGACCTCGAACTGAGGCTTGACGAGCGCCAGGCAGTCGAAGCGCTCGGAGGTGGCGGCCAGCAACGCAGGCAGCACCTTGCGGAGCGATATGAAGGACAGGTCCGCCACCACGAGATCGGGAAGGTACGGCAAGCGCGCCGTATCGAGCTCCCGTGCGTTCGCCCGCTCGAGCACCGTCACGCGCGGGTCGGTGCGGAGGCGCCAGTGGAGCTCGCCATAGGCGACGTCGAGCGCGATGACCGCGCCGGCCCCGCGCTGGAGCAGGCAGTCGGTGAAGCCGCCCGTCGAGGCGCCGGCGTCCAGGCAGCGCCGCCCCGTCGCGTCGATGCCCAGCTCGTCCATCGCGTTGGCCAGCTTGATCCCGCCGCGGGAGACGTACGCGGGCGCCTGGTCGACCGCCAGCCACACGTCTCCGGCCACCATCTCCCCTGGCTTTCGCGCCCGGCGGCCGCCGCTCCCGACGCGCACGTCCCCGGCCATGACGGCCGCGGCGGCGCGCGTCCGGCTCTCGAACAGGCCACGCTCCACGAGCAGCGTGTCGAGCCGTGTCTTGGGCACGGGGTCAGCGTATCCATGCATGTGACCGCCCTCACTGAGGGACCCCGATTCGGTGGGTACGTTCGAAACGTGACTCTGTCGCGACTCATATCGATGCCGATGCACGGGGCGCTCGAGCTTGCGCTCGGCGTAGCGGTGATGGCCTCGCCACTGGCACTCGGCTTCCAGACCGTCGGGGCGATCGTCGTTCTCGCGATCGGGGCGCTGCTCGTCGGCCTCGCGCTCGAGGCCGCGTCCACCGAGGGCAGCGGCGGGATCTCGCCCGGCACCCATGCGGCGGCGGACTCCGGCCTGGCCGTCGCGATGCTCGGCGCCGGGTCTGCGCTCGGGCTCGCCGGCGATGTCACGGCTTTCGCGTTCCTCGCCGCCTTGGGCCTGATCCAGCTCCTGTTGCACGCCAACACGCGCTACAGCGCGGTGCGTGCCTAGAGAAAGCTTCCTCGCACAGATCACAACGCATCACTCCTCCCCCAGAGCGGCCCGCCTCACCCCGGCGGGTCGTTCTATTTGGGGCGGGAGCTGGTTACACGCCCTGCAGCGCGCCGCGCGGGTCGAGCACCGCCTCGGCCACCCGCTCGGCGATTCGCTCGGCGCTCAGGCCGACCTCCTCGTGCAGCAGCGCCGGCTTGCCATGCGTGACGTAGCGGTCGGGCAGTCCCAGTCGAAGCACCCTCGCGTCGCCGGCGAGCTCTCGGTCGGACAGCGACTCGAGCACGGCGGACCCGAACCCGCCCATGAGCACATGGTCCTCCACGGTCACGAGCAGGTCGTGCTCGGCCACGAGCTGCCCGAGCAGCTCCTCGTCGAGCGGCTTGACGAACCGCGCATCGGCCACGGTCGGGTCGAGGTCGTGCTCCGCGAGGACCTCGGCCGCGCGCAGTGCGAGCTGCACGCCGTAGCCGTAGCCGAGGAACGCCACGCGGTCGCCCTCGCGCAGGATCTCGCCACGACCGATCTCGACCGGCCGCGGCGCCGCCGGGAGCGGCACGCCGACCGCCTCGCCCCGCGGGTAGCGGAGCGCGACCGGCCCTTCGTGGAGCAGCGCCATCCGGAGCATGTTCACCAGCATCGCCTCGTCCCTCGGCGCCATCAGCACGATGTTCGGTAGGCAGCGCTGGTAGGCGATGTCGAAGGCGCCGTGGTGAGTCGGTCCGTCATCCCCGACCAGCCCGGCGCGGTCCATGGCGAACACCACGTCGAGGTTCTGGAGGCAGACGTCGTGGACGATCTGGTCGAAGGCCCGCTGCAGGAACGTCGAGTAGATGGCGGCGACCGGCTTCATCCCCTGGATCGCCAGTCCCGCGGCGAAGAGGACGGCGTGCTGCTCGGCGATGCCGACGTCGTAATAGCGCTCCGGCAGCTCCTTCTGGAGGATGTTGAGGCCCGTGCCCGAGTTCATCGCGGCGGTGATGCCGCAGACGCGCTCGTCGCGGCGGCATTCCTCGACCATCGCCTCACCGAAGACCGTCGTGTACTGCGGTGGAGCCGGCTGCTCGAAACGAGTCGCGGGCTTCGACTTCTTAGGCGCGGGCTCGCCGTTCACGATCGAAGCCGGCTTCGCCGCGTGCCACTTCTCCATCCCCTCGAGACCGCCCTCCTCCGCGGGAGCAAAGCCCTTGCCCTTCACAGTCTTGATGTGGACGACGACCGGGCGGTTGGCGTTGAGGGCCTTCCCCAGGGCGTCCCGGAGCCCCTTCACGTCGTGGCCGTCGACGACGCCAACGTAGGCGAGGTCGAGCTCCTCGAAGAACAGGCCCGGCGCCCAGAACGCCTTAATCGACTCCTTGAGCTGCGGGCCAAGGCGCTCGAAGCGCTCGCCGATGCCCGCGGGTAGCTTTGTGAGGCCGGTCTCGAAGTCCTCGCGCGCGCGGTGGAGCTTCGGGTTCAGCCGCACGCGGTTGAAGTAGCGCGATAGCGCGCCGACGTTGGGCGCGATCGACATGCCGTTGTCGTTGACGACGATCACGATCGGCACGTCCAGGCCGCCGGCGTTGTGCAACGCCTCGAAGGCGACTCCGCCGGTGAGCGCGCCGTCGCCGATCACCGCGACGACCTTGCCGTCCTCGCCTGCGCCCCGGCGCATCGCCTCCTTGAGTCCGACGGCGTAGGAGACCGACGTGGACGCGTGGCCCGCGCCCATGATGTCGTGCTCGGACTCGAAGATCGAGCAGAACGGCGCCAGGCCGCCGTACTTGCGGATCGTGTGCAGCTGCTCGCGGCGACCGGTGAGGACCTTGTGGGGGTAGGCCTGGTGGCCGACGTCCCAGACGATCTTGTCGCGCGGCGAGTCGACCAGGCTGTGCAGCGCCACCGCGAGCTCGCAGGCGCCGAGGTTGGCCCCGAAGTGGCCGCCTACCTCGCCGATCGTCTCGATGATCAGCTCGCGGACCTCTTGAGCGACCTGCTGCAGATCGTCGTCGGAAAGCCCCTGCAGGTCCCGCGGCCCGTTGATCTTCTCGAGGAGTGTCAAGTCTGGCGCGTGAGGATGTAGTCCGTGATCTGCTCGAGCGTGTAGGTGCTCCCGCCGGCCTCGGAGAGCGCCGCACGGGCGTTGCGGTGCGATTCCACCGCGAGCTCCTTCGCCCGCTCCAAGCCGAAGACGCTCACGTACGTCCGCTTCCCATGTCGCTCGTCCGATCCCTGCGGCTTGCCCAGCTCCTCCTCGTCTCCCGTCACGTCGAGGATGTCGTCGACGATCTGAAACAGGATCCCGAGCTCGGCCGCGAACCGGCT
>JBKPHS010000037.1:0-13623 GCA_046729975.1 Actinomycetota bacterium | reverse complement strand
TTGACCACCTCGAGCACGACGTCGGCGTCCGGCACGAGGCCGCGCCACTGCTTCCAGATCGCGCGCGGGAAGACCGTCGAGCGGCCGCCAACACGGTGAATCGTCAGTCCGTCGAGCGGCTCGACGGCCTTGGCGCCCGGGTAGGAACAGGCCACCACGGAGACGCGATGGCCCCACGCCAGCCAGCGCGACACCTGGCCGTAGAGGTTGGTGCCGGTGCCGCCGGCCTGGGGGTGCGTCCAGTCGCGGTCGGTGAGGACGAGGATGTGCAGCGAAGTACGCGAGTCGTGCATGGGCTGCGCGCGAGGGTAGAGAGACTATCCTCACGCCGGTGCAGGAACACGCTCTAGCGGAGCGCCTGATCACCTACGACACGTCGACGCTCGAAGGGATCCAGAGCGCGGCCGGCTTCATCAAGGGCTGGCTCGAGGCACGCGACGTGGAGGTCACGGGCGCGACTCACAACGGCCTGCCCGTCCTCGCGACCACCGTCGGTGCGGCGACGGGGCCGACGGTCGTGCTGCACGGGCACCTCGACGTCGTGCCCGCACACCCGGAGCAGTTCTCGCCCCGCACGGAGGACGACAGGCTGATCGGCCGGGGCGCCTACGACATGAAGGGAGGGCTCGCGGCCATGATGTGCGCCACGCGCGACCTCGCCCAGCAGGACGCCGTGCGAGTGCACTTCGTCTGCGTCTCGGACGAGGAGTCCGAGGACCCGACCCGGAGGGGCTCCGACTACCTCGTCGAACAGGGCTATACGGGTGACTTCGCGATCACCGGGGAGCCGACCGACATGCACATCGGCGTGCAGGCCAAGGGCGTGCTGGCCATGCGGATCGAGGTAGCGGGCACCGCCGCCCACGGTTCCTCCCCCTGGCTCGGCGACAACGCGGTCCTCAAGGCCGTCGACGTGTTCCGTCGGATCGAGTCGCTTCCATTCGCGCGCGAGTCCTCCTCGCTCTTCGACCGCCCGTCGATCAACCTCGGGCGCGTGATCGGCGGCGACGCGCTGAACAAGGTGCCCGACTTCTGTGTGATCGACGTGGACGTTCGCTACCTGCCGGGGCAGGATCCGGGCGACATCCTCGCCGCGGTGGAGGATCTGCCCGACGTTCACGTGGCAAAGGTCTTCCAGCGCGCCCCGGCGATCGTCCCGCCGGAGAACGCCTTCGTGCAGGTGCTCGCCGAGGCGATCACGGAGGGCACTCCCGCCGAGCGGATCTCCGTCGGCCGCGACGGCGCGTCGGACGCGATCAGCTTCCTCGATGCCGGCGTCCCGGCGGTCGAGTTCGGCCCGATCGGCGGGGGGCACCACGGCCCCGACGAATGGGTCTCGATCTCCTCGCTCGAGCGCTACCGCAGGTCCCTGGTCGAGTTCGTACACCTGATCCCGCAGCGAATCGGCGCGGGCCACCTGCGAATTGCCTGACGCGCCACAAAGAGGACCGAGCATCTGGAAGCGCTTCCTCCTTGGGGCCTTCCTGCTGATCGCGGCCTCTGCCTCTGCGACGGCCGTCGCGGCCTTCCGCGAGGTCGACCGCGTGGTGAACGCGTTGAAGACGAACGAGGAGCTCGAACTCGGGACCGAGCTCGCCGAGGCGGACGCCGGCAAGCCGCAGACGATCATGCTGCTCGGCTCCGACAAGCGCCCGAAGGCGTACCGCGCACGCGACCCGCTCGCCGGCACGGAGTCCCGCTCGGACACCATCATGCTCATCCGGCTCGACGCATCAAAGAACGCGACCGCGCTGATGTCGCTACCTCGTGACCTGAAGGTGAACATCCCGGGCCACGGCATCGACAAGATCAACGCTGCCTACTCGATCGGCGGGCCCAAGCTGACGCTCAAGACGGTCAAGGAGCTCACCGGCCTGCGCATCAACCACGTCATCAACGTGGACTTCGAGGGCTTCAAGGAGGCGGTCAACGCGATCGGCTGCGTCTACGTCGACATCGACCGCCGCTACTTCAACGACAGCTCGAGCGGCCAGAACTACGCGACGATCGACGTCAAGCCCGGCTACCAAAGACTCTGCGGGCAGAGCGCTCTCGACTACGTCCGCTTCCGGCACGAGGACAATGACCTCGTTCGCTCGGCGCGCCAGCAGCAGTTCCTCGGCCAGGCGAAGCAGCAGGTCGGAGTCAGCAAGCTCATCAGCGACCGCGACAGGCTCGTCAAGATCTTCGGCAAGTACACGCGCTCCGACATCCGCTCGCGGAGAGCGGTGCTGCGCCTCCTCAAGCTCGCCGTCGCCTCCGCTGGGCATCCGAGTCGAGAGGTCCACTTCGCGGGCCGGGTGAACATCACCGCGGGCGACGAGAAGAAGGGCGTGCCCAGCTACGTCGAGGCGAGCGACGCGACCGTCAAGAAGCTGACGCAGCAGTTCCTCAGTGTCGAGGCGAGTAAGGGCCCGCGCGGCGAGCTCAAGCCGAAGCGCCGAAAGCGCAGGCGCAAGAAGCCGCAGGCCGACCTCGGCCTCGAGCAAGCGCCGGACGCGGGCCGGCAGCAGGCGGTAGCGGCCGTCGGGGCAGGCGCGAGGTTCCGCGTCTACTACCCGCGCATGCGCACGAGGCGCGCGCTGTTCGCGGGGGACCCCCGCGTCTACGGCATCCGGGCGTCCAACGGCCGCGTCCACAACGCGTACCGGATGGTGATCAAGCGCGGGCTCATCGGCGAGTACTACGGCATCCAGGGCACGACCTGGAAGAACCCACCGATACTCGACGACCCGTCGGAGACGCGCCGCATCAACGGCCGGAAGTACGAGCTGCACTACGACGGCGACCGCCTGCGGCTGGTCGCATGGCGCACGCCGAAGGCCGTCTACTGGGTCTCCAACACGCTTCTCCAGACCCTCAACGAGAAGCAGATGCTCGCCATCGCGCGCTCCTGTCGCGCTCTATAGGCTGGCCGGTCCTCAGATGGCGGATCGCGAGCCGATAGGAGTGATAGGCGCGGGCTGGGTCGGCCTCGTGACGGCCGCCTGCTTCGCCGACCTGGGGCACGATGTCCACGTCCGCGACATCGTCGCGGAGAAGATCGACGCCCTGAACGCCGGCCGGATCCCGATCTTCGAGCCCGGCCTCGAGGAGCTGCTCGAGCGGAACCGCGAGCGCCTGCGTGTCACGTCGGAGATGGGCGACGTGCTCGCGAGCGCGAGCCTGCTCTTCTGCTGCGTGGACACCCCGCCGACCTACTCCGGAGACGCCGACCTGTCGCGCGTGATGACGGTGGTCGATGAGATCGGGAACTCGACGGATCATTCGCTCGTGATGAAGAGCACCGTGCCGGTCGGCACGGGCCGCTCGATCGCGCGGAGCGCAAACGGCCTCGCCTACGTCTCGAACCCCGAGTTCCTGAAGGAGGGAAGCGCGGTCGACGACTTCATGAAGCCGGACCGCGTCGTCGTCGGCGCGGGCGACGACTCCGAGCGGTTCGCCGACCGCGTCGCCGCGCTGTACGAGCCGCTCGATGCCCCGATGGTCCGCACCGACGTCGCGAGCGCGGAGATGATCAAGCTCGCGTCGAACGCCTTCCTCGCGACGAAGATCTCGTTCATCAACGAGATAGCCAACGTCTCGGAGGAGCTGGGCGCGGACGTGGGGGAGGTCGCACGCGGCATGGGCCTGGACGCGCGCATCGGCCCGCAGTTCCTCCGGCCGGGAATCGGATATGGCGGTTCGTGCCTCGTCGGAGACGAGACCGTGCTGGTGCGGCGGCAGGGCCGCGTCTGGATGTGGACGCTGGCGGAGATGTTCGACCGGCTCGGTGAGGAGGCCGGCGTGGAGGGCTATGAGACGGACGTCGTCTATCCGGACGAACTCGAGGTCTTGTCTTGGCGAGAGGGAAAAGAAGCGCCGGAATTTCTTCGGGTAGCCGCCGCGACCCGTCGAGACGTCGACGGCGAGCTGATCGAGGTGCGCACGAAGATGGGCCGCCGGGTCCTCTGCACTCCGGATCATCCCTTCGTCACGGCGGACGCTGACGGCAGCAATCTCGGCGTCAAGGACGCAGAGCAGCTAACCAGGGAAGACTGGCTGCCGGTCGCTCAGGGTGCGCCGATTGGTGACACGCATCAAGAGTCGGTCCTCAGCCTCACTCATTCGTACGTAACCGCTGAGCTCAATGCCGGCGACGTGATAGTTCGCCCGGCTCGGAGCGAGGTCGAACTGCTTGCGTCACGGACCGTCGCTGCGCGCGAGGCCGGACTGGAGAGAAACGACTCGTTGGCCCGGATCCACGAGATCGTCCGGAGTTCCGCACTCCGGCTCGATGAGGCCTCCCAGCTTGGGCTGGCGCTCAACGGAGCGTCGCTGGGAACCGCCCGGAACGGGACGTACGTTCCGGCCGAGCTTCTCGCGAACGAGGCGTTCTGGCGAATTGTCGGTCTCTACATCGCTGAGGGCCACTGCTCGGTTGACGGCCAGCGGCACCGCCTGCAGTGGTCGTTCCACCCGACGAACGAGGTGGATCTCGTGCAGGAGGTCGCGGGCTTCTGGGAGAAGCTCGGCGTCAAGGCCACGGTGCGCCGGCTTTCGACTACGACCGCGGTCACTGTGTCCTCTCGCCTGTTGGGGAGCTTTTGGGTCGATGGTCTCGGGCTCGGGCGGAACTGCTACGAGCAGCGAGTTCCAGATCTGGCGTGGCAGCTTCCAGAGAAGCTGAAGCGCTCGTTGCTGTCGGGGATGTGGCGCGGCGACGGCTCGTGGTCCTACGTCGCGGGCGGCCCAAGCGTCGTCCTGGAGTACGGAACGGCGAGCCGGGAGCTCGCCGACGGGTTGCTTCGCCTACTCGGAGAACTCGGCCTCATGGCACGGCTGCAGGTTGGACGGACGGCGAAGTCCACCTGCGACAACTATTGGATCACGATCGCCGGCGCGGATCAGGTGGAGCGGGCGCTGTTCCTGGTGTCCGACGAAAGTGCACTCGCGATCCGTGATTCGCTCGCTAACCAGGCCAAGCGGATTGCCCCGACCGGATATCGACCCCGCTCACCGAACACGGCGTGGGTTCGCGTCGCTGGCACGGCCCGCCGACGGTTCCGCGGCCCCGTGTACTCGCTGGAGGTTCCGTCTAGCGAGACCTTCATTACGACCGGCGGCCTCGTAGTGCACAACTGCTTCCCAAAAGACGTCTCCGCCCTCAAGCAGCTCGCCGGCAACACCGGCTACCACTTCCAGCTCCTCACGTCGGTCATCGAGGTCAACGAGCTCCAGAAACGGCGGACCGTCCAGAAGCTGGTCAAGCACCTCGGCTCGCTGGTCGGGAAGCAGGTCGCTCTGCTCGGGATCTCGTTCAAGCCGAACACGGACGACATTCGCGAGGCCACGAGCCTCGTCCTCGCCGCGCGGCTCCAGGGCGAAGGCGCCCACGTGCGGGCTTACGACCCGGTTGCGGGCGAGCGGGCGCGCGAGATGCTCGGCCCCGCTGAGATCTGCGACTCGGCCCTCGACGCCCTGCGCGGCGCCGACGCGGCCGTGCTGGTGACCGAGTGGCCCGAATTCAGGGAGCTCGAGTGGGCCGGGGAGGTCAAGCATGCGATGAAGCAGCCGCTGATCGTCGACGGGCGCAACTACCTCGACCGCGAGGCCCTCGTAGCCGCCGGCTACACATACGAGGGCGTCGGCAGGTAGCGCCGATATGCAGGCGCTCGTCCTCGCGGGCGGCGAGGGCACACGGCTGCGGCCGCTGACTCTCACCACGCCGAAGCCGATCATGCCGCTGGCGGGCCGGCCGTTCCTCAGCTTCATGCTCGACTGGCTGCTCATGCACGCCGTCGACGACGTGGTCCTCTCCTGCGGCTTTATGTCCGACGCCGTCGAGCGCGTGCTCGGGGACGAGTACGAGGGGATGCGCCTCCACTACGTCCATGAGGAGGAACCGCTCGGCACCGCCGGCCCGGTCCGCCTCGCGGCGGATCGCGGGCTGCTCGAGGACCGGCTGTTCGTCCTGAACGGCGACGTACTGACGGACATGGACCTGAGCGCCGAGCTCGACCAGCACGAGCGCGCCGGTGCCCGGGCCACGCTCGCGCTGGTCGCTGTGGACGAGACGAGCAGCTACGGCGTCGTGCCGACCGATCCGGCTGGGCGCGTGGAGGCGTTCCTCGAGAAGTCCGAGGCTCCGGCGCCGACCAATCGGATCAACGCCGGCGCCTACTTGCTCGAGCGAGAGGTCGTGGATCGCATCGAGCCCGGCCGCTCGGTGTCGTTCGAGCGCGAGGTCTTCCCCGGACTCGTGGGCGAAGGGCTCTACGGCTGGCCCGCCGAGGGCTACTGGATCGACATCGGCACGCCCGCGCGCTACCTCGAGGCGACCCAGGACCTCCTGGCGGGCAGGGTGGCGAGCACGCTCCCGGCGCGCGACGACTCCGACTCCTTGATCTACGAGGGCACCGAGGTCGACGGCGCCCGGGTTGGGCCGCTGACCGTGCTCGGCCGCGACTGCGTTCTCGGCGATGGCTCCGTGGTGGAGCGAGCGGTGCTGCACGACGGCGTTCGCGTCGGCGCCGGCTGCCTGATCGCCGACAGCGTGCTGGGCGAGGGCGTCGAGGTGGGCGACGGCGCACGAGTGGAGGGCGGCGCGATGGTCGGGAGCGGCGCCGCGATCGAGGCGGGCGCGGCCGTAGGCGCGGAGGCTCGCGTCCCCCCCGGCGAGCGCATCTCGTGACGGACCTCTCACGCGCGGCGATCCAGGCCGTGGACACGCAGGGAATGCTCGGCGACGTGCTCGACCAGCCGCACCAGCTGACCGATGCGCTGTGGCGCGTCGAGTCGGCCGGCATCTCGACGCGCGACCTCCCCGGCGGCCTGCTCGTCTGCGGGATGGGTGGGTCGGCGATCGGCGCGGACCTCGCCGCCGCGGCGATCGGCGAGCGCGCCACGCACCCGATCCGCTCGCTGCGCGGCTACTCGGTCGAGCCCTGGCTCGGCGCCGACACGCTCGTGCTCTGCTCGAGCTACTCCGGCGACACGGAGGAGACGCTCGCCTGCTACGAGGCCGCAGGCGAGGCGGGCGCCGCACGCATCGCGCTCACCACCGGCGGCCGCCTCGCCGAAGCCGCGCGCGCCGACGGCGTGCCAGTCATCGGCGTGCCGTCCGGCTTCCTGCCGCGCGCCGCGGTCGCGTACATGACCGTCGGCGCGATCGAGTGCGCGCGCCTCGCCGGCGCTGCGCCCGCAGTGCGCGACGAGATCGAGGCCGCGGCGGCACTGCTGCCAGAGCTGGCCGCCGAGTGGGGCCCGGATTCCGGCGCCGATTCGCAGGCGAAGGCGCTGGCGGGCCGTCTCGCCGGAACCGTTCCCGTCTTCTACGGCGCCGGCATCACCGCTGCCGCCGCGCACCGCTGGAAGGCGCAGCTGAACGAGAACGCCAAGTCACACGCCTTCTTCGCCGAGCTGCCCGAGGCCGACCACAACGAGATCTGCGGCTGGGGCGAGGGCCCGTTCGCGGCCGTGTTCATGGACGACCCGCAGCTGCACCCACGCGTTCGCCGCCGCATCGATCTGACCGCCGAGGTCATCGAGCGCCACGGCGCGCCCGTCGAGGTGATCGAGTCGCGCGGGGTGACGCCCTTCGAGCGGCTCATGTCGCTCGTCTTCCTCGGCGACCTGCTCTCGGTCTACCTCGCGGTCCTCGCCGGCACCGATCCGTCGCCGATGGAGCCGATCGAGGAGCTGAAGCGAAGGCTCGCAGAACCTTGACACAACCGTGCTAAGGTTGGCCGCCGTGACCGACGGGCTCACGATCCACGAGGCCGCCGAGACGACCGGCTGGTCGTCTCGAATGCTCCGCTACCTGGAGCGGGTGGGCCTGATCGACATCCCGCGGACGGAGTCCGGCTATCGCATCTTCGGACCGGGCGAGCTGCAGCGCCTGCGCACGCTGCGCGAGCTGCTGGCCCGGTTCGACTGCGGCCTCTCCGACGTCGCCTTCGCGAAGCGGATGCGCGACGACGAGCGCCTGCGCGCGGAGGTCGAGCGCTGGCTGGAGGCGCAGCCCCGCCGCCCGGAGAACGTGCCGTCGAGCGACTGGCTGCGCTTCGAGCAGGAGAAGCACGAGCGCCTGCTGAGCCTCCCCGAGGTCGCTTAGCTAACCGCAAACGAGAACGGAGACCGATGACGACCACGCTGACCAAGACCGACTTCAAGGTCGCGGACCTGTCCCTCGCCGCCTTTGGCCGCAAGGAGATACAGCTCGCCGAGCACGAGATGCCGGGGCTGATGGCCACCCGGCGCGAGTACGCCGACCAGAAGCCGCTCGCGGGCGCGCGCATCACGGGCTCCCTCCACATGACGATCCAGACTGCCGTGCTGATGGAGACGCTGGTCGCGCTCGGGGCAGAGGTGCG
Source organism: Actinomycetota bacterium (assembly GCA_046729975.1). Classification (GTDB taxonomy): domain Bacteria; phylum Actinomycetota; class Thermoleophilia; order Solirubrobacterales; family Thermoleophilaceae; genus JBKPHS01. The sequence goes on along the minus strand of JBKPHS010000037.1, from coordinate 5,269 downwards.
CTGGGCGAGCTGCAACATCTTCTCGACGCAGGACCACGCCGCCGCGGCGGTCGTGGTCGGCCCCGATGGCACGCCCGACGATCCGCGCGGGGTGCCCGTCTACGCCTGGAAAGGGGAGTCGCTCGAGGAGTACTGGTGGTGCGTCGAGCAGACGCTCCGCTGGCCCGACGGCGCCGGCCCGAACATGATCCTCGACGACGGCGGCGACGCCACCCTGCTTGTGCACAAGGGCGCCGAGTACGAGCGCGCCGGCGAGGTCCCCGACCCCGCGACGGCCGAGTCCGAGGAGCTCCAGGTGGTGCTGCGTCTGCTCCAGCGCTCGCTCGACGAGGACGGCCGGCGCTGGACCGCGATCGCCGCCGGCATAAAGGGCGTGACGGAGGAGACGACGACCGGCGTCGGCCGGCTCTACCAGATGCAGCAGGCCGGCACGCTGCTGTTCCCGGCGATCAACGTCAACAACTCGGTGACGAAGTCGAAGTTCGACAACATCTACGGCTGCCGCCACTCCCTGATCGACGGCATCAACCGCGCGACCGACGTGATGATCGGCGGCAAGCTCGCCGTGATCTGCGGCTTCGGCGACGTGGGGAAGGGCTGCGCGGCGTCCCTGCGCGGCCAGGGCGCCCGCGTGGTGGTCACGGAGATCGACCCTATCTGCGCGCTCCAGGCGGCGATGGAGGGCTACTCGGTCAAGACGCTCGAGGACGTGATCGGCGAGGCCGACATCTTCATCACCGCCACCGGCAACAAGGACATCATCACGGCCGACCACATGGCCCGCATGAAGCACCAGGCGATCGTGGGCAACATCGGACACTTCGACAACGAGATCGACATGGCCGGCCTGGCGCGCGTCGAGGGCATCGAGCGGATCAACATCAAGCCGCAGGTCGACGAGTGGGTCTTCCCCGACGGCCACGGCGTGATCGTTCTCTCCGAGGGCCGCCTCCTGAACCTGGGGAACGCGACCGGCCACCCGAGCTTCGTGATGTCGAACTCGTTCACCAACCAGGTGATCGCGCAGATCGAGCTGTTCGGCAGCACGCAGGAGTACGAGACGCAGGTGTACGTGCTGCCCAAGCACCTCGACGAGAAGGTGGCGCGGTTTCACCTCGACGCCCTCGGTGTGAACCTCACGCGGCTCAGGCCCGATCAGGCCGAGTACATCGGCGTGGATGTCGATGGCCCGTACAAACCCGACCACTACCGCTACTAGCGGTCCGAGGCACGACGTAGCCGACCTCTCGCTGGCGGAGGCCGGCGAGCGTCGCATCCAGTGGGCGGACGGGCAGATGCCCGTGCTGCGCCAGATCCGTGAGCGCTTCGAGCGCGAGCGGCCGCTCGAAGGCATGACCGTCGCGGCGTGCCTGCACGTGACCACCGAGACGGCCAACCTCGTCCGCGCGCTGATGGCGGGAGGCGCGACCGTGGGACTCTGCGCGTCGAACCCGCTCTCGACCCAGGACGACGCCGCCGCCGCGCTGGTGGACCGCCACGGGGCCGCGGTGTTCGCGATCCACGGTGAGGACCACGACACCTACTACCGCCACATCGACGCGGTCTGCGACATGCGGCCCCAGATCACGATGGACGACGGCGCCGACGTGATCTCGGTTCTGCACGGCAGGCGCACGGACCAGTTGCCGGAGATCGTCGGCGGCACCGAGGAGACGACGACCGGCGTGATCCGCCTCAAGGCGCTCGAAGCCGAGGGGCGCCTCGGCTTCCCGATCGTCGCCGTCAACGAGGCGAACACCAAGCACCTGTTCGACAACCGCTACGGCACGGGCCAGTCGACGCTCGACGGCATCCTGCGGGCTACCAACGTCCTGCTCGCCGGGAGCCGCGTCGTGGTGATCGGCTCCGGGTGGTGCGGCCGCGGCGTCGCGATGCGCGCCAAGGGCGCGGGCGCGCACGTGATCGTCTGCGAGGTCGATCCACTGCGTGCGCTCGAGGCCGTCATGGACGGCTACGACGTGATGCCCGCCGTGGACGCCGCACGCGAGGGCGATGTCTTCATCACAGTCACCGGCAACCGCGACGTGCTGGCCCGCCGGCACTTCGACGTGATGAAGGACGGCGCGATTCTCGCCAACGCCGGCCACTTCGATGTCGAGATCAACAAGGACGATCTCGGCGCGATCACGAAAGCGACGCGCGAGGCGCGGCCATACGTCGAGGAGCACGTCATCGAGGACGGCCGCCGCATCTACCTGCTGGCGGAGGGCCGGCTCGTGAACCTCGCCGCCGCGGAGGGTCATCCCGCCGCGGTGATGGACATGAGCTTCGCCAACCAGGCGCTGGCGGCCGAGCACCTCGCAAGGCACGGCGGCGAGCTCGAGAAGAAGGTCTACGTCGTGCCGGAGGAGATCGACGCCGAGATCGCCCGCCTCAAGCTCGAGGCGATGGGCGTGGAGATCGACCGGCTGACGGAGCTCCAGGAGCGCTACCTCCACTCCTGGGACCAGGGGACCTAGGCGCGGGCCTTCGTTGAACGATTTGGGCCCCTATGGGGGACCCAATCGTTCAACGAGTGCTCGTTTTCCGCGCCGGCTTCAGCGCCCGGCTCGCGGCGGCGCCCCCGCACGAGGGCGCCGCCGCATCCGAGCCGCTCTTCCTGCCTGGCCGCCGGTGGCGGCCGGCCCCTTGGGAGGATCCGCTGGCCCACGGGCGCCGCGGCGGGGACGCGACGTGCCCGAGGGTCATCGCCGCAAGTACCGCCGACACGTCCACTCGTGAGGCCACGCCGCCATGTTCGCGCTCGTTGAAGTGCGCTCCTATCGACGCCTGTCCAAACATCGCGGCGCCGCGCTCGACGGCCCGTCGGGGTTGGTAGCGTGCCCCGCCGCATGAAGGCCATGGTGCTCGCAGCGGGCCTTGGGACCCGCCTCAGGCCGCTCACCTACGAGATACCCAAGCCGATGGTCCCGGTGCTCGACAGGCCCGTGATGGCCCACATCCTCGACCTGCTCGAGCGCCAGGGATTCGACCAGGTCGTCGCCAACCTCCACTACTTCCCGGACACGATCAGGGGCTACTTCGGCGACCGGATCGAGTACCGGTTCGAGGAGGAGCTGCTCGGCACGGCGGGCGGCGTCCGCAACGTGGCGGACTTCTTTGGCGACGACCTGATCATCGTCGTGTCCGGCGACGCTCTCACCGACCTCGACCTGAACGTGCTCGTGGAGCGCCACCGCAGCACGGGCGGGATCGCCACGCTGACCGTCAAGAAGGTGCCGGACACGCGCGAGTACGGGGTCGTGATCCACGACGAGAGCGGCCGCATACTCGGATTCCAGGAGAAGCCGGATCCCGCCGAGGCGCTCTCCGACCTCGGCAACTGCGGGATCTACTGCTTCAGCCCCGACATCTTCGACTACTTCCCGGAGCGCCCCTTCGTCGACTGGGCGCAGGACGTGTTCCCGACCCTGCTCGAGAACGACGTCCCCTTCCACGTGCACGAGATCGACGACTACTGGAACGACGTCGGCTCGCTCGACGAGCTGCGTGCGGGCACCTTCGACGCGCTCGAGGGCAGACTCCGCCTCGAGGTGCCGGGCGAGGAGGTACGGGAGGGCGTGCGCGTCGGGGCGGGCTCGGACCTATCCGCCGCCGAGCAGGTCGAGGGCCCGATCTGGATCGGCGAGCGCTGCGAGATCGGCGCAGGAGCGCGCCTCATGGGCCCGGTGGTCATCGGCGACCGCTGCCCGGTCGGCGCCGGCGCGGCGCTGCGCGACTCGATCGTGTTCCCCGGCACGGAGGTCGAGGTGGACGAGATCATCATCGGCGCGATCCACGGGCACGCCGGGATAGTCGAGAGCCTGCGCCCGTACCGGGGCTAAGCCTAAGGAGCCGCCCGCCGCGCGCCGCGCGGCAGCGTCAGCCACAGCAGAAGCAGCGGGATCAGCACGGTCAACCCGAGGGTGATCCCATTGAGGACGGCATCGGTCGTCCCGTACTTGTCGAGCGTCACGTAGTGGTAGATCGTGTGCGGCAGGGCGAAGGCAAGCCAGCCGGCGAGCGCGACCTGCACCACCCGCCGCTCGAGGACGATCGCGGCCAGGATCAGGAGCACGCTCGTGGCGAACAGGCCGGCGCCCGCGTCGATGGCGAGGTGCTGGTCGTACGGTCCGAGCGGCGGCAGCCAGTGGCGCCCGGCGCCGGGAAACTCGTCGAACCAGCCGCGGGGATCCACGAGCGCCCAGCCGCCGGCGAAGAGCTGCGGGATGGCGAGGACAAGCAGCCCCGCCCGTATGGCGCCCCGGCGCTCGGTCAGCCGGCCGCTGTCACCGAGAGTCATCGCCCCGCGAGCGTCTCATACAGAGGCATGTACCGCTCTCCCTCGGGCCCGACCGTGAGATGGATCGCCTGCGGCTCGTATACCCACGCGATCACTCCGAGCGCCTGGAGCCGGTCGAGCACGGCGACGAGCGCGTTCTCGGTTGCGCGGCGGCGCCGAATGTCCAGCGCGTAGCCGGTCGTGTGCAGTGAGAAGCCGGCCGTCGCCTCCGGGTTCTCCCCGAGGAGCCGCCCCTGGTAGGGCAGGTCGCGCACTGTGCTCGTCACCTCGAGCGTCCGGCCGGGCACGGCGCGGCGCACCTCCTTCGCGATGAAGAGGAGCGTCGCCAGGGCATCGGGGCGCAGTCCGCGGTAGAGCGAAGGACTCTGCTCGAGGCGCGGCGCGAGCTCACCCATCCGGGGATCGAGGCGGAATCCGAGCCCGCGCGGGTTGTTGGGCAGCCTCGCCAGCTCGCCGTCTTCGTAGGCCAAGCGCAGGTCGCCGGCGTCCTCGTAGGGCGGATTCTCGTCGCGCGGCCGCAGCACCTCCTCGGAGCTGCCCTTCGCGGTCTGGAGCTCGTTCAGGCGGCGCAGCTCGTCGCGGTCCTCGCGCCAGAGACGCATGATCTCGCGCGCGGCCTCCAGCCTGAACAGGTAGGTACGGGAGTCATCGCCGAGCCGCAGGAGCCGGCTGTAGGTCCGCGGGTTCCTGACCGGCGACGTGTCGAAGAAGATGCGGGGCCAGGACAGGTCGTACTCGTCGACGGTCTCGCGCGTGCTGGCCTGGGCCGGGCGCGGCGCCACGTAGGCCGCGACGATGTCCTCGAGGTTGCCGATGCCCATGTGGTAGGAGACCGTCGCGAGGTCCTCTCGCCCGAAGCGATCCTCCGCGAGCGCCAGGTAACGAGCAGCGCCGGCCAGCGCGCGCGGGGGATCGAAGCGCCCGTCGACGCGCCGCCGCTCCGCGCTCGCCGCGACGGCCCTGCGG
>JBKPHS010000036.1:0-13919 GCA_046729975.1 Actinomycetota bacterium | reverse complement strand
CTCCCGTCTCGCCAGCTCGGCCTCCTCCGCCTTCGTGGCACGGCCGATGTGCCCCTGAGCGGCGAACTCGAGCAGCTCGCGAGGCCCGGACGCACGTAGCGCGTCCACGGCCTCGCGCGAGAAGAGCCCCGCGTGTGCGTCGTAGATCGGCTCGATCTCGAAGGTCTCGCGGCGGCCGGAGAAATGAAGGTAGTACTCGCGGTCGAGCGAGGAGACGAACTCCTCGGCCTCCACGCGGTAGGCGGCGAGGTCCACGGGCTGCCAGCATAGACAGCCATGGCAGAGGCGCCCGTGAAGCAGGTTCGGCCGCGCAACGGCGAGCAGCTGGAGCTCCGCGTCGAGTCGCTCGCCTACGGCGGGGCCGGCGTGGCGCGGCTCGACGGCTACGTGCTGTTCGTGCGGGGCGCCGTGCCGGGCGACCGCGTGCGGGCGCTCGTCACGAAGTCCAAGCGCCAGTACGCGGAGGCCCGCGCAACGGAGGTGCTCGAGCCGGGCCCCGAGCGGATCGAGCCGCGCGCGCCGCATCCCGGCGCCCCGTGGCAGGTGCTGCCCTACGAGCGCCAGCTCGAGGAGAAGGAGCGTCAGGTGCGCGATGCCCTCGAGCGGATCGGCGGCTTCGACGAGCCGCCGGTCGCCTCGATCGTTCCGGCCGTTGAGCCCTGGCGCTACCGCAACAAGCTCGAGTACTCCTTCGGCCGGGGCGGCGACGGCCGGCTCGTGCTCGGCTTCCACCGCCCTGGCCGCTGGAACGAGATCGACGACGTGTCGGAGGACGTGCTCGCGTCGACCCGGATCGATGCTCTGCGCGAGTCCGTCAAGCAGTGGTGTCGCGACGAGGGCCTCTCGCCGTTCGACCGCCGCGACCGGACCGGGTTTTTGCGCAACCTCGTCGTGCGGGAGGGTCGACGGACGGGCATGGTGCAGGCGCGACTCGTGACGAGCGACGGCGACGTCCGGTCGCAGGCGTTCGCCGACGCGATCGAGGCCAGCGGCGTCCTCTGGACGCGGACGAGCGCGCTGTCCGAGACGACGCAGGATGGCGAGACCAAGCTTCTCCGTGGCTCCGAGTGGATCGAGGAGGAGGTCGAAGCGCTCGGCGAGCGGCTGCGCTTCCGCATCTCGCCGGACGCCTTCTTCCAGACGAACACCGAGATGGCCGAGGTCCTCTACGGCACCGCGGTCGAGCTAACGGGCCTAACGGGGCGTGAGCGCGTGTACGACCTCTTCAGCGGCATAGGAACGATCGCGCTCGCCCTGGCGCTGCGAGCGGGCGAGGTCTGGGGGATCGAGGTGGTCGAGCCCGCCGTGCGCGACGCGATCGAGAACGCGCGCCTGAACGGCGTCGACAACGCGCGCTTCTTCGCGGGCGACGTGCGGACAGCGCTGCGGCCGCTCCTCGAGGAGGCCGGGCGGCCCGACGTGGTGGTGGTCGATCCGCCGCGGGCGGGCCTGTCCGGAAAGGTGGTTCGCCGGCTGCTCGAGACCGGCGCGAGCCGGATCGTCTATGTCTCGTGCAACCCGACCACGCTGGCGCCCAACGCGCGCCAGATCGCCGACGCCGGCTACCGGCTGGCCACGGTCAGGCCGGTCGACATGTTCCCGCAGACGCCCCACATCGAGTGCGTCGCGCTGCTCGAGCGCGACGAAGCTCAGCCCGCTCCGAGCTGATCTTCCTCTTCCTCGATGGGCAGCTGCTCGGCGGCGTGCACCGAGCACAGGTACCGGCCGCCGGACTCGAGCGAGGCGACGATCTCCTCGCGCGTCAGCCGCGCGCCGCATTCGGCGCAGGTGCGCTCGATGACAGGATCGAGGCTGTGCTCTTCGAGGTCCACCGGAGATCGAATATACGGAACGTCAGCCGGCCGGCGCCTTCGCCTCCTGCGCCTCCACGTGCGTAACGGGCAGGCCGCACTTCCGCTCGACGCGGTGGGGAAGGTCGAGCTTCAGCCACTTCGAGACGTGCCTCGGCAACGTCGAGACGATCACCTCGTCGTACTCCCCGAAATTGATCGCGTCCTCGGTCGCCGCTATCGGGTCGGGGTCACCGACCTTGCCTCCGGCCATCTCGAGTCCGGCCGCTCGAAGCCGTTCGACCGCGCGCTCCATGTGCGTCTCGGCCTCGGGCTGCCCCGAGTGCATGTCCGCCGCCCAGGCGACTCCATGTGGCGTCGACGGCACGAGCAGCGTGAACTCGGCGGGACCCTGCTCGGCACGCCTCCGAAGCGCTTCCAGAAGCTCGTCCGACTCGGCGGTGCGGTTTGCGACGACAAGCACGCTCGCCTTGTCATCGGGCATGGAACCCTCCTTCCGTTGCCTGCGGCCAACCTTACTCCCGAGTGGGCAGTGGGGCAGTGGGCAGAGGACTAGTACGGCGGCAGATCCGCGTACCACTCCCCGAGCGCTCGGAAGGCGCGCCAGAAGGAACGCTTTGCCGGCTCGTCGTCCAGGGCCTGGTCGATGTCCGGGACATACAGCGCGTCGCACGCGGGGGTGAGCTTCTGGATCTCGCCCAGCGTGGCCTCGAGCTCGCGACCGAGCGGCACACCGAGGTCGTTCAGCTCGGCGAGCGCCTCCTCTCCCATCACCACGACGATCCGCGGCTGGACGATCGCCAGCTCCTCGAGCACCCTGGCGCGGCACTCCGGCGCGGACAGCTCGGTGTCAGGCACGGGGCACTTGACGAACAGCGTGCCGTAGACGGCAAGCGGATCGATTCCGAGGCGCTTGAAGCTCTTCATGAGGGCGCCGCCGGAGCGCCCGTAGAACGCCACGCCCTCCTCGATCTCGGAAGGCATGGGGGCGTACTTGAGCAGGAAGACGTCGGCCTGTGGATGCCCGGACCCGAGGACCGGCATGAGGTTGCCGCGCGGGCAGTGGGAGCAGGCCTGGACGTCGCGCGTGAGCTGGTTCAGCTCGCGGATCGCCCGCTCCAGGTACTTCTCTCGGATCTCGTCGTCGGTGGCGGGCATCCGCGCTGACGGATTTTGCGACCCGGCCCGCGGTCCCTTCCCGTGCAGCGTTCGTTGCTGCTTCAACTCGCCGCCCGGGCCCGCCCGCGGCCGCCGGCGGAGCCGCCCTTCGTCTGGAGGAACTTGAGCGCCTGCACGTACAGCAGGCTCTTGGGCTTGCGGATGATGTCGGCCTCCCGCAGGGACTCGAGGAACTCCTCGGGCCCGTCGAAGTCGCGCATGCGGATCTTCACCGAGCCGAGTCCCTGCGGGACGTGGCTGTCCGATCCCGCGCCGGCGGCGATCCGGTACTTGGCCGCGAAGCGCGCCGCCTCGTCGTTGAAGGGAGCGAAGGCGACGCGGGCGTTGAAGACCTCGATCGCGTCGATGTCCTCGACCACCCCGAGCAGGTGCTCGTAGTCCGGCACCGCGTGCATGCGGTCGAACGGGTGCGGCACGTACACGAGCCCGCCCTGGCTCCGGATCGCCGCGATCGTCTCGGCCAGGCTCATGCCGCGCGGGATCTTCTCCTCCACGAAAAGGCCGATCACCTCGCCCTGGTCGGCGGTCTTGATCTCCTCCGAGACGATCACCTTGATCCCGTTGGCCCGCTCGCGCGCCTCGAGCGCCCCGGAGATCTCGTTGTGGTCAGTTACCGCGATGGCGCCCAGACCCCGCCTCTTCGCGGTCTCGAGCAGGACGTCCACGGGAGTCGCGCAGTCGGGCGAGTGGTCGGTGTGCATGTGCAGGTCCACGTGGATGAAGTCGCGTGACGCGAGGCGGTTCCTGACCGCCGGCCTGCCGTCCTGGTCGTGCCTGCGGGCGGCGATCTCCCGGTAGAGCAGGTCGAACTCGCGCGCCGCGCGCGACCAGTCGAGTTGGGCGCGATTCGACGCGATGCGCTCGTGCAGGCGTTCACGTAGCGGAACGTCCACGATCAGCCGTTCGAGGTGCGCGGCGAGCATGTCCGCGTCCTTTGGCTCGAACAGCAGCCCGCGCTCCCCGTCGCCGAGCGCCTCCTCGTACGAGGGCAGCCGGGTGGCGACGGGGATCGCGCCGCCGGCCTGCGCGCGGAGCAGCAGCTGCGGGGCCGGCGAGATGCCGCTCGAGGCTGCGACGGCCACCTGGGCCGAGGCGAGGAACTGCGCCTCGGATCCGTCGCCCGGCCCGGCGAAGCGTACGCGCTCGCGCAGCGCGCGGGCGAGAGGCACGGCCGGCTCAGAGCCGCGCGTCCGCGACCACACGGTCGCGTGCCATTGCAGATCACGCGGCAGCCGGCGAAGCGCGCGAAGGAACAGGCGCAGCGCCGCGCGCTCCTCCTCGAGCGAGAAGACGATCTCGACCGGGCCGCTCCCAGGTGGCGGATGCCGCTCCGCCAGCTCGGCCCCGGGCGGGATCAGCCTGTAGTCGCCAGGGAAGTAGCGGGCGATGACCTCGCGGGTGGCGGCCCAGGTCGCACTGCGGCCGTCGAGGCGTCCGAACAGGAGCTCCACGAGCCGCCGCGCCACCTGCGTCGACAGCACGCGTTCGGTGGCGGAGTGGAAAGTGCCCACGTTCAGGGAGCGGGAGTGGCGCAGCGCCGCCGAGGCGGCGCTCGGCGCGAATGGCTCATGGACGTGGACGAAGTCGAAGCTCGCCCGCGCGAGCAGGCTTTCGATCGTCCTCGAGACGTCCACGGGCAGCGAGACCGTCCCGCCGCGGCGTGCGGGTGGGACCAGCGTCTGGCCCATGCCGAGCACCTGCGCGCAACCTTCCTCGGCGAAGACGCTCTCGGGCTCGGTCGCCGCTCTCTTGACGATCCGGCGCGACTCGCGAACGAGCTCACGCGACTCGGACGGCGCGATGACCACCACGCGGTGCCCGAGCTTGCAGAGCTCGTCCGAGAGCCGCTCCACGTAGCGGTTGACCTCGTGATGCTGCTCCCAGGCGTAGGGAGTGACCTGGGCGATGGAGAAGCGCTCCGCTGGCACGGTTGGAGCATAGGCCCAGTAACCGGTAGTCAGTAATCGGTAATCGGGCCGGCCCCGGCCGAGCAGCATGGCCGGGGCGCCCCTGACTACTGACTACTGACTACTGGCTACCGATTTGATCCGCCCCTTCCCGGGCAGCTTCGGCGCGCCGCCGTACTGGGCGATGAACTCCTCGGTCCTGTCCCGCGCGATCGTGTCCGGGTACTGGACCGGCGGCGACTTCATCAGGTAGGAGCTCGGGCCCTCCAGCGGGCCGCCCAGGCCGCTGTTCAGGGCGAGCTTGCAGCAGCGCACCGCGTCGATCACGATGCCCGCCGAGTTCGGCGAGTCCCAGACCTCGAGCTTCGCCTCGAGCGTGAGGGGCACGTCACCGAAGGCCTGGCCCTCGATCCGGATGTGCGCCCACTTGCGGTCGGTGAGCCAGGGCACGTAGTCCGACGGGCCGATGTAGACGTCGTCGGCCGGAAGCTCCTCGTCGAGGATCGACGTGACGGCGTTGGTCTTCGAGATCTTCTTGGACTCGAGCCGCTCGCGCTCGAGCATGTTGTAGAAGTCCATGTTGCCGCCGACGTTGAGCTGCGACGTCCGCATCAGCTTCACGCCGCGGTCGGCGAAGAGGCGCGCCAGCTGGCGGTGGACGATCGTGGCGCCGACCTGCGACTTGATGTCGTCGCCCACGATCGGCAGGCCCGCCTTCTCGAACCGCTTGGCCCAGTAGCTCTCCTTGGCGATGAAGACCGGGATGCAGTTGACGAAGCCGCAGCCGGCCTCGAGCACCTGCTCGACGTACCACTTGGTGGCGAGCTCGGAGCCGACCGGCAGGTAGGAGACCACCACGTCCGTCTTCGTCTCCTTCAGGATCGAGACGATGTCAGCCGTCTCGCCGGGCGCCTTCTGGATCTTCTCCTTGAGGTATTTGCCGAGCCCGTCGTGCGTCATGCCCCGCTGCACCGGCACGCCGAGGTGGGGCACCTCCGCGAACTTCATCGTGTTGTTCTGGCCGGCCCAGATCGCCTCGGAGAGATCCTTGCCGACCTTGTCGACATCGATGTCGAAGGCCGCCGTGAACTCGATGTCCCTGACGTGGTAGCCGCCGAGGTCCACGTGCATGAGGCCGGGCACTCGCTGCTGTGCGTTCGCGTCCCTGTAGTACTGGACACCCTGTACGAAGGACGACGCGCAGTTGCCAACCCCGATGATTGCCACGCGCACCGTCTCCGCCTGGTAGCGGGAGGCTCCGTTCCCGTAAGCGATTTCAGTCAATTCGTTCCTCCTGGTTCTGCGGAAATGCGCCCAGCCAAAAGAGGGCTCCCCGCGGGCGCCGGCCCTATGTAGCTCCGGGAGAGCGGGGCGGTTACACCACGCTCGCCCGTCCCAGCTCCCCTCGTACATGGAGGACGCGCTGGAAGACGGTGATCGTGGTAAGCGCCGCCATCACGTAGATGGCCGGCTCTAGGAGCTCGAAGTCTCCCAGACCGGCGCCCTTCGCGAACACAAGGCCGGCTGAGAGGATCACTACCCGGACCGGGCGGGTGGCAAGCCCCACCTTGCACTCCACCCCAAGCGCCTCTGCGCGGGCGCGCGTGTAGCTCACCATCAGCGAGCCCAGCACGGTGATGACGACGGCGGCGACGGCTAGCTCGTCACCACGCTCCGCGAAGTAGGCGGCGACCGCTGTCAGCACGACCCCCTCCTCGATGCGGTCGAGGGTCGAGTCGAGGAAGGCGCCGAACGGCGTGCCCTTGCCGGACATGCGCGAGTAGCGCCCGTCGAGGGTGTCCATGACCGAGCCGACGATGAATGCGAGGCCGGCGAGGAAGAAGTACCGCTGCCACACCAGGACCGCGGCGAGCACGTTGAGCGCGAGCCCGGTGAGGGAGATCGCGTTGGGAGTGAGCCGCGACTCGATCAGGCGGTCGCGTGCGAGCGCCCGCACCTCGCCCGCCGTGCGACCCTCGCGTGCCCGGCGGGCCACGCGTCCACGGGTGGCGGGTCGCCCGCCGTCGGCCCGCTCCCCAGTACGGTCGCGGGTCTCCTCCGGCTGGGTCAAGCGGGCGCCTCTGCGCCGATGCGCCAGGACCATGCGTCCGGACGCGCACGCGCGAGCGCCGCGCTCGCCCCGTAGGCGGACAGGGCGGCGACCATGACCCCGAACGCCGCGTCGAGCCAGAAGTGGTTGGCGGTCACGATCACGACGAACGTCACGAGCACCGGGTACACGGCCCAGAGGGCCTTCAGCGGCCGCGGCTTCACGAGCCTGAGAGCAGGCACGGCGATCATGAGGGCGAACGCCACGTGCATGCTCGGTACGGCCGCGAACGGGTTGTAGAGCACGTCGGCGCTTTGCGAGACGCTCTGGCCGAAGAAGTTCTGGACGGTGTCGGTGAAGCCCCACTCAGGCAGGTAGCGCGGCGGGGCGGTCGGGAAGACCAGGTAGCCGACAAGTGCCAGGCCCATCGCGATCATGAACATGTTGCGCACGAAGTAGAAGGCGTGGTTGCGCGCCAGGTAGAGCCAGACGATGAAGGTCGTCGTGACCATGAAGTGCGAGTTGACGTACATCCAGCTCGCCCCGTGCACGATCCATGACTCGTTGGTCGCCCACGCCTGCAAGGCGGGCTCGAAGAACAGGTGCATCCCGCGCTCCAGGTCCACGAGCGCGCGCGCGTTCGCGAAGGCGGTGTGCACCTCGCCGTCGGAGAAGCCCCGCACGAGCCGGTACAGGTAGTACGCGCCCGCGAACAGGGCGAGCTGCCGCAGCGCGTCGAACCACCCGTGCGGCAACAGACGATTGCTCCAGTGCCAGGCACGGACCATTGACACCAGCTTAACGTTCGCGGGCGGCCAGCCGCCAGGGGGTTACCCGCACCGAGGGCCGTCGGCGCCGACCCTTCCGAGCGAGAAGCTCGTGACTAGCCGCACTCGTCCCGGGCGCGGCACGGTCAGGCGCGTGACGCCACCCGGCGCGCGCTCGACGCAGGCTCCGCGCGCCAGCCAGTAGGGCGTCCAGTTGACGCGCAGTACGACGGCCCCGGAACGGCGCACCCGGAGGAGCAGATCGGTCGGCCCGCTGCGGGCCGCCTCCGCGCCACGCGGGGCGATCGCGTGCGGCGGGGCAACCTCGTACACGCGCCAGCGCCCGGGTCTGCCGCGCAGCCGCAGATAGGCGGGGTCGCGCCGCACGAGCTCGGCCTCGCGCCTGGCGCTGTAGTCGAGCTCGGCGTCCGCCAGCGCGACCCACGCGACTCCCTTCGCCGCGAGCCAGGCCGAGTAGCGCCGGTCGTCGAGCCGTCCCTCGTAGAAGAGCTCGTTGTTCTTGATGTCGAGCTGGCGCTGCCAGCCGCGGGCGATGGGGAACCGGTCCGCGACCTCGGCCGACTCCCAGTGCGACTGGGTGAAGACGACTTCGACGCGTTCCCCCGGCCGGACGTTGCGGCCGAGGAAGTCGTTCAGCGGCTCGTAGTAGGCAGCCTCGGATGCGGGGTCGTCGAGCGCATCCCTCACGTCGCGTACGGCCGGTGAGAGCTGCCACCACGCCAGCGCGGCGAAGACGGGCACGAGTAGGGCGGCCGGGAGTCTTCGGCCGGCCAGGGCGCAGGCGGCGATCGGTCCGGCGAAGAGCGCGAGCCGCGCGACGTTGCCCCCCACCGGATTGTCCAAGACGAACAGCGCGACCGAGAGGAGCAGGAACAGGACGGCTCCGACGCGAAGCGTGCGCTCCCCGCGCGGCAGCAGCAGGAGGCAGCCCGCGCAGAACGCGGGCAGCGGCCAGAAGGCCGAGGAGTGGAACGGCTCGCGACCGCCCTCGGGGAACACGAGGCTGAGGAGCAGCGCCGGTCCGAGCGCGGCCGCCGCGAGCGCGAGACCGTCCAGCCGCCGGCGGCCGAGGAGCAGTGCGCCGCCCGCGACGGCAAGGAACAGGCCCGCCACGGGGCTTGCCAGCGGGCACAGCAGCGCGAGGACGATCGCGAGCGTCCGGCGTTCTCGCTGGAACGCGAGCAGGGCGCCGAGCCCGAGCGCGACCCCGAGGGCGAACGGCATGCGCCCGGTGAACACGAGCGTCGCGGAGCCGGCGCCGAACCAGAGCGCGCCCCAGCGTGCCCGCTCGCCGAAGTGCCCGCGGGCGAGCGGATCGAACAGGGCGGCGGCCGCCACCGCCGACAGAGCGCCGACCAGCGAGGGGCCGAGAAGCGCGCCGAGCGGCGGAAACAGCACGCTGTAGGCGGGCGTGTGGTGGCCGCCGTACCAGTTGCCGTTCCACAGCGTGAAGCCCTCGCGCTCGAACAGTTCGGCCCGGTAGACGTGCGCCGCAAGGTCCCGCGTGTGGGGGTCGATCGCCAGGTAGACGACCGCGAGCGCGGCGGACGCCGCGACCGGGGCGAGCCGCCAGGCGGTGGTCGCGGTCAGCCGTCTCTTTGGAGCAGAAAGTCGCAGATCTCGTCGATCGTCTCGGGCCGGTCGAGCCAGACCCAATGCCCGCCGTCCACGTGTTCCACGCGCGAGGGGCCTCCGAGTGCCTCGCCGTAGCGGTCGGCGAAAGCGCGAGGCAGGTACGCGTCGCGGTCGCCCCACACGACGAGGGCCGGGCAGCGCAGCTCACCGAGGCGCCGCCCGGCACGCGCCAGCTCGTCCTCGGGCGAGGCGCGGTACAGCTTCAGCACCGCGCGCTGGGTACCGTGGTCGTTGTAGCGCCAGATGCGGTCGACGAACGCGTCGAGGTCGGGACCCTCGAGCCGCACCGCCCTGCTCATCACCCGCTTGAGGGCGAAGCGGGTGGCGAGGCCCATCGACAGCTCGCCGACCAGAGGCGTGCGCCAGACGCGAGCCCAGCGGTGCCACCGGTACCCGGGCAGGAACGGGACCGCGTTGACGATCACGAGCCGCTCCAGGCGCTCGGGCTCCGACTGCGCGGGCGCGAGCCCCACGGCGCCCCAGTCGTGCGCGACGAGCGAATACCGCTCGAGCCCGACGTGATCGAGGAAGCTCTCCAGGAAGCGTCCGTAGCCGGCGATCGAGTAGTCGAAGTCGGCCGGCTTGCCCGAGCGGCCGAACCCCGGGAGGTCTGGGGCGATGCCGCCCGTGCGCTCGAGTAACGGCAGCCAGTCGTCGCTGGGCGGGTTGCCATGGAGGTAGAGCACAGGGGCGATCCCCTCGCGCGGCGGGTCGGCCTCGCGCCAGAAGACGGGCAGCCCGTCGACCTCCTCCTGGCGCTCGCGCATGGCGGGCTTCTTACCACGACCCATAACCTCAGCGCCCGTGCCGGCGCGAACGAAGACATCCTGGAGGCCGGCGGACCGGCGCAAGGTTCGCGCGATCCGCGACCGGCTCCGCGCGGCCTACGGCAAGCCGCGGCTGCGCCCGCACCGCGCTCCGATCGACGAGCTGATCCTCACCGTGCTCTCCCAGAACACGAACGACCGCAACCGAGACGTCGCCTACGGGCGGCTCCGGGAGCGCTTCTCGTCGTGGGACGAGGTGCGCGACGCGCCGGTCGCCGGGGTGGAGGAGGCCATCCGCCCGGGCGGTCTCGCGCCGACCAAGGCCGTTCGGATCCAGGAGATCCTGCGGGCGCTCGGCGACGACGACCTCTGCTGGCTCGAGACCGCGCCGGTGGAGGAGGGCCGCCGCTACCTGTGCTCGCTGCCCGGCGTCGGCCGAAAGACGGCCGCGAGCGTATTGCTGTTCTCCTTCGGGCTGCACGACATCCCGGTCGACACGCACGTCTACCGCGTCGGCACGCGCCTCGCCCTGTTCCGCCCCGGCGCGTCCTTCAACGAGGCACACGACGAGATCCTGCGGCTCGCTGATCCCGACGACGCCTACGAGCTGCACGTCAGCCTCATCCGGCACGGACGCCGTACATGCACCGCGCGCTCCCCCCACTGCACCGAGTGCCCGCTGCTGTCGCTCTGCCCCTTCGGGCAGGCAAGGGTCAGGGGGTGAGCCGGGAGCGCGTCGCCGAGGTGGGGCTCGTCGCGATCGCCGCGGTCTGGGGCCTCACCTTCGTGATGGTCCAGGACGCCATCGAGTCGCTGCCGGCCATGGCGTTCCTCGGCTATCGCTTCGTTCCCGCGGCGCTGGTCGTGGCGGCCGTCTTCTGGCGGCCCCTGCGGGCTCTGCCCGCCGCTGGCTGGCGCGCCGGCGCGCTGATGGGCGCCTTCCTGACCGCCGGCTACATATTCCAGACGCTTGGCCTCGAGGAGACGACGGCGTCGAACGCCGGCTTCATCACCGGGCTCTTCGTCGTCTTCACGCCCGTGCTCGGAGCGCTCTTCCTCAAGGAGCGCATCAGCGGACTGGCGTGGGCCGCGGCAACTATTTCCGCCTTCGGCCTCTACCTCCTGTCAAGCTCTGGCGGCGACCTGGAGCTGCGCGGCGACGGCCTGGTGCTCCTGTGCGCGATTTCTTTCTCGGCGCACATCCTCGTGACCGCGCGCGCGGTCAGGGCGTACGACGTCGGCGCCCTCGTGGCGGTGCAGCTCGCCGTCTGCGGCGTGTTCTGCCTGGCCGTCGCCGGCGCCGCGGGCCAGCTCGAGGCGCCAGAGGGCGCCACGGTCTGGTCGGCCCTGCTCGTGACCTCCCTCGTGGCCAGCGCGCTCGGCTTCTTCGTCCAGACGTTCGCCCAGCAGCACGCGCCGCCCGCCCGCACGGCGCTGATCCTCGCCTCCGAGCCCGCCTTCGCCGGGCTGTTCGGCTACCTGCTCGCCGACGACCGCCTGTCGACCACCGCCTGGCTGGGGGCCGCGCTGATCATGGCGGCTATCGTCGCCGTGGAGGTCGTGTCCCGCCTCCGCCCGCCGCGGCCGCTTCCCGAGGGCTGAGCGAAGGGCTTGGCGGATCCTTGAAAATCTGCCACAATCGCACTCAGATTTCTTTCGGAACCACGTAGGAGGACCTACTCCAATGGCAAGGACAATCGGTATCGATCTCGGCACGACCAACTCCTGTATGGCCGTGCTCGAGGGCGGCGAGCCGACCGTGATTGAGAACGCCGAGGGCGCCCGCACGACGCCTTCGGTCGTGGCGTTCACGGGCGGCGGCGAGCGCCTCGTCGGCGCGGTCGCCAAGCGGCAGGCCGTCACCAACCCTGAGAACACCGTCTTCTCGATCAAGCGCTTCATGGGCCGCAAGGAGGCGGAGGTCAAGGAGGAGGAGAAGATCGTCCCCTTCCACGTCATCGCGGGCCCGAACGGCGACGCGCGCGTGGATGTGGGCGGCAAGGAGTACTCGCCGCCCGAGATCAGCGCGATGATCCTCCAGAAGCTGAAGGCAGACGCCGAGGCCTACCTGGGCGACACCGTCGACAGCGCCGTGATCACCGTCCCGGCGTACTTCAACGACGACCAGCGCCAGGCGACGAAGGACGCCGGCAAGGTCGCCGGCCTCGACGTCAAGCGCATCATCAACGAGCCGACAGCCGCTTCCCTGGCCTACGGGCTCGACAAGGAGAACGACCAGACGATCCTCGTCTTCGACCTCGGCGGCGGCACCTTCGACGTGTCCGTGCTCGAGATCGGCGACGGCGTCTTCGAGGTGAAGGCCACCGCCGGTGACAACCACCTCGGAGGCGACAACTTCGACAAGGCGGTCGTCGACTGGCTCGTGGCCGAGTTCAGGAAGTCGCAGGGCATCGACCTCTCGCAGGACAAGATGGCCCTCCAGCGTCTCTACGAGGCAGCGGAGAAGGCCAAGGTCGAGCTCTCGACCACGCAGGAGACCCAGATCAACCTGCCGTTCATCACGGCGGACCAGTCGGGGCCGAAGCATCTCGACACCCGGCTCAGCCGCTCGAAGCTCAATGAGCTGACGGCGGACCTGCTCGACCGCGTAGTCGGCCCCACGAAGCAGGCCATGTCCGACGCGGGCGTGACCGGCGACTCGATCGACCACGTGATCCTCGTGGGCGGCATGACCCGCATGCCGGCCGTTCAGGGGAAGGTCAAGGACCTGACCGGCAAGGACCCGCATCGCGGCGTGAACCCCGACGAGGTCGTGGCCGTGGGCGCCGCCATCCAGGCGGGCGTGCTCGCCGGCGACGTCAAGGACGTGCTGCTTCTCGACGTGACCCCGCTCACGCTGGGCATCGAGACCAAGGGCGGCGTGATGACGAAGCTGATCGACCGCAACACCACGATCCCGACGCGCAAGTCGGAGGTCTTCTCGACGGCCGAGGACAACCAGCCCTCGGTCGAGGTCCACGTGCTGCAGGGCGAGCGCGAGATGGCCGCGAACAACAAGTCGCTCGGCAAGTTCCAGCTCACGGGCATCCCGCCCGCGCCGCGCGGCATCCCGCAGATCGAGGTCACGTTCGACATCGACGCGAACGGCATCCTCAACGTGACCGCGAAGGATCTCGGCACGAACAAGGAGCAGAAGATCGAGATCAAGGCGGGCTCCGGCCTCGCCGAGGACGAGGTCGAGCGCATGGTCAAGGACGCCGAGGCGCACGCCGAGGAGGACCGCCGTCAGCGGGAGCTCGTCGAGGCCCGCAACACGGCCGAGAACGCCGCCTACCAGGCCGAGCGCCAGCTCGGTGAGATGGGCGACGCGGTCGACGCGTCGGCGAAGAGCGAGATCGAGGACGCGATCAAGGCGGTCCGGGACACGCTCGAGTCCGAGGACACGGAGGAGATCCGGCAGAAGACGGCCGCCCTCCAGGAGGCCTTCCACAAGGTCTCCGAGCAGATGTACGCCGCGGCCGCGCAGGCCCAGGCCGCCGGCGGCGGAAACGGCAGCCCGTCGGGCGATGGAGCCGCGAGCGGCTCCGACGACGAGGAGGTCGTGGACGCCGAGGTCGTCGACGGCGGCGAGGAGGGGAGCTCGTGAGGACGGAGCACGAAGAGCGGCTGCCCACCGAGCAGCCGGACGGCACGGAGCCGGCCGGGGATCAGGACGCAGGCAACGAGGCGGAGCGCGAGGCCGAGACCGAGCGCTCCCCCCGCGGGCCCGCGGAGCCGCCCCCCCCCCCCCCCCCCCCCCCCCCCCCCCACGGGGGGGGGGC
>JBKPHS010000035.1:0-4330 GCA_046729975.1 Actinomycetota bacterium | reverse complement strand
GGGGACACCGTGATCTGCGACTCGGGCGACCACGCCTCGATCCTCGACGCCGTTTCGATGTCCCGCGCCCGCATCCGGCCGTTCCGTCACAACCGCATGGACAAGCTCGAGTCGATGCTCGAGCGCGCGGAGGACGACGGCGGCGGCGTGCTCGTCGTGGTGGACGGCGTGTTCTCGATGGAGGGCGATCTGTGCGACCTCCCGCCCGTCCTCGAGCTGAGCAGCCGGCACGGCGCCCGGCTGATGGTGGACGAGGCGCACGGAGTGGGTGTGCTCGGCTCGCGTGGCGCCGGCGCCTGCGAGCTGTTCGGCGTCGAGGACCAGGTGGACCTCCGCATGGGCACGTTCTCGAAGTCGCTCGCCAGCTGCGGCGGCTTCATCGCCGGGCCGGCCGACGTGATCGACTTCCTGCGCGTCCAGTCCCGGGCGTTCATGTTCACCGCCGCCGCGGTGCCGGCGGCGATCGGCGCTGCGCTGGCCGCCCTTCGGATCGTCCGCTCCGAGGAGGGGCCGGAGCTGTTCGCCCGCGTGCTCGACAACGCCAGGCACCTCCACGCGGGTCTGGCCGAGCTGGGCTACCGGGTCGTCGAGCCGACGATCCTGCCGGACGGCTCGGAGCTCGTCACGCCGATCGTCCCCTGCGTCGTCGGTGACGACTGGCAGGCGGTGCTGCTCTGGAAGGCGCTGTACGACGCCGGGGTCTACACGAACGTGGCGCTCTACCCGGCCGTGCCACGCGGGGGCGCGCTGCTCCGGACGAGCGTGATGGCGACCCACGAGCCCGAGCACATCGACCGCGCCCTCGAGGTCTTCGACAGCGTGAAGGACACGGCTCAGGCGCCAGAGGCCTCCTAGCGCCCCGGCTCCAGGTCGATCCGCACCACGAGCAGGTCCGATCCCATCAGCCGTACCGTCGCCGCATTGAGGCGCCGGCCCATCAGCCGCTGGCGCTCGCGCGGGTCCTCGCCGGGAACGGTGCGCGCCGTGCCGGCGCGCCAGCGCCCACGCAGCCTCACGCGCACAAGCGGATCTGACTCGATGTTGCGCACGTAGCCTGCCCGCCGGCCGTGCTCGGCGACGATCCAGAAGGTGCGGCCGTCGCGGTCGAGCCCGTTGCCGACCGGCGTGCGCCGCGGTCGCCCGGACCTGCGACCGGTCGTCTCGAGCAGGGCGTAGCCGGGTGCGAGGCGCGTGCCGGCGACGCGTCGGACGAATGGGTTCAGGAGGCGCGTCTGTACGAGGGTGCTGACCCGCCGCTTGTCCAGGCTCACTCGACCACGTGCACCTTGAACATGTTGGTGCCGCCGGCTTGGCCCGCCGGCAGCCCGGCGGTGATGCCAATCCGCTCGCCGGGCGCCATTCCGGCATCCCTGGCGGCCCGGGCGCAGACGTCGATCAGGTCCGTCGTGTCCTGCGGCTCCTCGTGGAGGCGTGCCTCGACGCCCCAGAGCAGCGAGCAGCGGCGCACGACGTCGGGACGGGGGGACAGCGCCAGGATCGGCACCGGCGGCCGGTGCGACGAGATCAACGCGGCCGTCCGGCCGGTCAGGGTGGGCACGACGAGCATCTTCAGGCCGAGCTGGTGGACGGCGCCAACGGCGCCGAAGGCGATGGCCGCCGACACGTCGGTCGACTTAGGGCCGCGCTCCGTCAGCCAGCTGCCGTAAGGCAGCTCCCGCTCGGTCGTCTCGGCGATGGACGCCATCATCGCCACGGCCTCGACCGGATAGCGGCCGACGGCCGTCTCCTGGGAGAGCATCACGGCGTCGGTGCCGTCGAAGATCGCGTTCGCCACGTCGGTCACCTCGGCCCGCGTCGGCCGGCTCGAGCTCACCATCGACTCGAGCATCTGGGTCGCCGTGATCGCCGGCTTGGCCTTCTGGCCCGCCAGCTTCAGCAGCCGCTTCTGCACCAGGGGCACCTCCTCGATGCGCAGCTCGATGCCGAGGTCTCCCCGCGCGATCATGATCGCATCCGCGGCCTCGATGATCTCCTCGGCGGCGGCCGCGGCCTGCGGCTTCTCGATCTTGGCGACGATCGGCGTGTCCCGGCCTGCCTCGCGCAGGCGTCGCCGCACCGGCTCGAGGTCCTCGCGGCGGCGCACGAACGAGAGCGCGATCAGGTCCACCCCCATCTCCACGCCCAAGTCGATCAGCCTCAGGTCGTCCTCGCTGACCGCCGGCAGCGACAGCGTCACGTTCGGGAGGTTCAGCCCCTGCCGTGAGGCGATGGACCCGCCGACCTCGACCGCGGCGAGCACGTCGCCATCGCCGATCTGGCTCACCCGCAGCCGGATGGCGCCGTCGGCGAGATACGCGATGTCGCCCTCCTGCACGATCTCCGCGAAGCCGGGCCACTCGACGGGCAGTCGCTCGGCATCGCCCTCGACGTGCGCGGACGTGAGCAAAATCTCGGAGCCCGTCTCGAGATGGGTGACCCCGCCCTCGACCGGACCGATGCGGAGCTTCGGCCCCGGCACGTCCTGGAGCACGGCCACCTGCCGCTCGGCGCGCCGGGAGGCCTCGCGCACCTTCTCGATCGTCTCGGCGTGCTGCTTGGGTGTGCCGTGGGCGAAGTTGAGGCGAGCGACGTCGAGGCCCGCCCGGATCATGCGCTCGATCGTGTCCGTCTCGAGCGATGCCGGCCCGATCGTGGCGACGATCTTCGTCGAGCGCATCGCCCTGAACCGTCTCACATACCCGATCCCGGCGGCGGCGAAGCTTGTCCAGAAATGGACAAAAGAGGGCGGAGACGGAAAAGGCCGCTCTTAGCGAACGGGCCGGTTGCGCGGCGGTTGACCGTCCGGAGCCGCGGTGACTAACTTGTCGCTCGTCGTTATTCACTTGGCGCCGGGGAGGAAGATCGGCTCGGCCGGGAAGCAGTTGGACCGGGCCTCAGTCTCCGGGTGAGGCCGTCAGGTGAAGTGGCGGCATGGATGGCACAACGCAATCGCGGGGAGGTTTCATGGGCGACACCGCCACGGTCAGTGCTGCGCCTCAGCATCTCAAGGCGCTCGAGCGGGCGAACCGCGTCCGGCTGGCACGAGCGGACCTCAAGCGCAGGATCATGGCCCAGGAGGTCAGGCCGGAGGAAGTGGTCCTGAACTGCCCTTGGGAAGCCGAGGGCATGTCCATCAGCGACCTGCTGATGAGCCAGCGACGTTGGGGCCGGGCGCGCTGTCGCCGGCTCCTGATCTCACTGGGGGTGCCGGAGAACAAGCGGATCGGCACGATGACCGACCGCCAGCGGCTCGCTCTAGCCGCCCTGCTGAGCGCGCGCGCGCAGGGGCGGCCGAGCGCGTTGGGGGAACCGGTACGCCAGGACGTTCATCTTCGTGTCGCGTCGAACGTCGGCGCTACGGGAGCGGCGGTCGTGTACTAGAGCTGCCGGCTACCGAGGTCCTCGACCGCCTCGTCGACGGTCAAACCCGGCCCCCGGGTCGCGATCTCGACGACATGGCCATCGGGGTCGCGTACGTAGAGCGACCTGAAGTAGGTGCGGTCCAGGACCTCGGTGCACGGCACTCCCCTCGAGGCCAGGTAGTCCCGCCAGGCGTCGAGCTCCTCGGCGCTCTCGACGCAGAGCGCGAAGTGATGGGTCGAACCCGGGCCCACCCTCCCCTCCTCCATCTGCGGGTACTCCAGGCAGCTGATCAGCGTGCCCGGGCTGCCTTCCCAGTCGCCGAAGAACAGGTGTGCCGCGCCCGGGTCGTCGGCGTTCGCCGTGCGCTTGACGACACGCATGCCGAGCACGTCGCGGTAGAAGCCGGCGGAGCGCTCCACGTCCCGGCTGATCAGCGTGATGTGGTGGATCCCGGCGATCCGCAGCCGGCGTGGCTCAGAGCTCTCCATCGGGCGCGACGTTAGCGGAAGCTCAGGCCGCCCGAACGGCGCTTGAACACCTGCCGCAGGCCCAGGAACGCGCCGGCGAAGACCGCGACCCCCACCACGAGCGGCACTACCGCCGTGGGCTCGGCCGCGACCGTGACCACGAGCATGGAGGCCGCCGCGGCGGCCGCCGCGAGGAGCGTGGTGTGCGAGCGGAAGCCGGCGAAGTGCTCGCGGACGGAGAGCTCGAGACCGCCGAGCGACGCGAGGGCCACGCCCGTCCCCAGCATCAGGCGCCCCTGAGAGCCGCCCTCGACGAGGCCCCAGACCGCGAGAACGATGCCGGCCAGCACCACGAGCTCGGTGAGCGGAAAGCTGCCCCAGGGAGCGGGCGGGCGCTCGTCACGGCGGCCGCGCGCCGCTCCGGGGCGCGGGGACTCGGCGCGCTGCCTGCGGGCGGCATCACGCTCGGCCCTGGTGCTCGGCCGCCCGCGGGCCGGCTC
>JBKPHS010000034.1:0-2357 GCA_046729975.1 Actinomycetota bacterium | reverse complement strand
CAGGCGATCGACAGCGGGTCGATCCACTTGTAGTGCTTGCCGAGGCTCCACGCCCTCGGCTCGTCCCAGCTGTCGCCCTTGCGCCAGCGAAGGTAGACGGGGATCACGAAGGCGATGTAGAGGCCGATGACCGCGATCGCGGTCCCGACCGCGTACCCGACGAAGTAGTTCCAGACCGCCGGGATCATGAGGATGCCCGCGAAGAGCCAGATTCCGAAGACCGACCACCTCGGCACGCGGTTCTTCGCGACGCGCCGCCAGAGCGTATGGCCCGGCACCGCGCGGTCGCGCGAGAACGCGAACATCATCCGCGACGCCGAGGTCACCGACGCGGTCACGCAGAAGAACTGCGCGACGACGCAGATGAAGAGCAGCGCCTCCGCCCAGTCCTGGCCCATCGACTCGGCCCAGATCCAGGGCACGAGCAGCCCGAGGGCGTTGACCGTGTCGAGCGCCCCCTGAGTACTCGGGATCGCGAACGTCACCGCGACGAGAAGGATCCAGCCGAAGATCACGGAGACGACGACGGAGGTCCACATCCCCATCGCCGCCATCCGGGACGCCTTGTTGGTCTCCTCGGCCGTGTGTGCAGAGGCGTCGAACCCGGTGATCGTGTACTGCGGGAGCAGCATGCCCAGCCCGAGCACGAGCAGGAACGCGAGCCCGAACGTCGTCGTTCCGTCTCCGAAGCCCGAGTTGTTGATGGTCTCCGTGAAGACGTACGAGAGCGACTGGTGGTTGTCCGGGACGATGATCAGGATCGCGACGATCACGACGACGCCGATCATGTGCCACCACGCGGAGATCATGTTCAGCCCGGACGTCAGGCGGATGTTCAGCATGTTGATCAGGGCTGCCGCCGACAGGAAGAGCGCGTACAGGACATAGGTCGAGGCATCGAAGGACGCGCCGAACCAGTCGTTCATGTGCTCGGTGTACGAGAACCAGAAGTCGAAGAGGGCTTGCCCGAAGAGCGCGAGCCCGTACCCGATCGCTGCGGTGACCGCAACCTGGCCGATGAGGTTGAACCAGCCGGTCGCCCAGCCCCAGCCCGGGCTGCCGAGCTTCGACGCCCAGTAGTAGAGACCGCCGGCCGTCGGGTAGGCGGAAGCGATCTCCGCCATGCCGAGGGAGATGATCGTCGCCATGAGGCCGACGAGCAGCCAGCCGAAGACCACCCACATCGGGCCGCCGTGCTCGAAGCCGATGTTGTACGAGGTCAGGCACCCCGCGAGGATCGAGATGATCGTGAACGAGATCGCGAAGTTCCGGAACCCGCCCATGCCCCGGAACAGCTCCTGGGCATAGCCCAGCTTGTGGAGGATCGACTCGTCCTCCGAAGTGTGGTAGCCCCCCGTCTCAGGCCCTTGGGTCATTACGCCTCCTCAGGTCGGCGGCCTAGGTTCGGGGGTTTCTACGCCGCGCACGGAGTTCCTGTCAAGCCCGCGCGCGCAGCCGCGTAGACTCCTCGCCGTGCTGACGCTGGACGAGCTCACGAGCGCGGTCGAGGAGGGCTCGATCGACACCGTGGTCGTCGCCTTCGCGGACATGCAGGGGCGCCTTCTGGGCAAACGCCTGCACGGCGAGTTCTTTGTCGAGGACGACATCGCCGGGCACGGCATCGAAGGGTGCAACTACCTGCTCGCGCTCGACATGGAGATGGATCCCGTCCCCGGGTACTCGATTGCGAGCTGGGAGCAGGGCTACGGCGACTTCCGTCTCCGGCCTGACCTCGCCACGTTGCGCCGGATCCCCTGGCTGGAAGCGACGGCGCTCGTCCTCTGCGACGTCGTCTGGCACGACGGGACGCCGGTCGCGCCCTCGCCGCGCCAGGTCCTCAACCGGCAGGTCGAACGCGCCGCCGGGCTCGGCTACACGCCGATGCTCGGCTCGGAGCTCGAGTTCTACCTCCTGCGGGAGAGCTACGAGGAAGCCCACGCGAAGCACTACCGCGGGCTCACGCCCTCCGTGCCGTACATCCTCGACTACCACGTCCTCGCCACCACCTACGACGAGGGGCTCATGCGTCAGATCCGGAACGGCATGCAGGGCGCCGGGATCAAGGTGGAGACGTCGAAGGGCGAGGCGTGGCCGGGGCAGCAGGAGATCAACTTCCGCTACGCCGACGCGGTCACGATGGCCGACAACCACACGGTCTACAAGAACGGCGCCAAGGAGATCGCGCATGCGAACGGCTGCTCGATCACGTTCATGGCGAAGCCCGACCACGCGTGGATCGGGAACTCCTGCCACATCCATTCGAGCCTCTGGCGGGACGAGGAGAACGCCTTCGCGGGCGAGTCGGACGTCTTCAAGCAGTTCCTCGCCGGGCAAATCGCGTGCTTCAAGGAGCTCGC
>JBKPHS010000033.1:0-5836 GCA_046729975.1 Actinomycetota bacterium | reverse complement strand
GCGGTGGTCGGGCGTCACACGCTCGACGAGACGCTCGCCGAGACCGAGACGATCAACCGGAACATCCGCGAGATCCTCGACGTCCAGACCGAGGAGTGGGGCGTCCAGGTCACCGTCGTCGAGCTCAAGGACATCCAGCTGCCCGAGGGCATGAAGCGCGCCATGGCGCGCCAGGCCGAGGCGGAGCGCGAGAAGCGCGCGAAGATAATCGCCGCCGAGGGAGAGGCGCTCGCCGCCGGCGAGCTGGCCTCCGCGTCCGACGTGATGATGGCCCACCCCCTGGCGCTTCAGCTGCGCAACCTCCAGACCCTGGCAGAGATCGCAGTCGACAGGAACTCCACGGTCGTGTTCCCGGCCCCGCTGATGAGCACGATCCAGGAGCTCGGCGCCTTCCTCAACCGCGAGACGACGGCGGCCGCCGCCGCAGCGACCGACGCGCCCGCCGCGCCGCGCAGCGAGAACGGGGAGCTGGCGCGGACCTGAGCCCATCGGCCGGCCCGGGTTGACCAAGCTCGGCCGGCCCGTGGGTGGCGAGCCGGTGTCGGCGACGAGACCCCCCTCCTCCAAGGTCCGGTCGCCGAGCGGTGGCACGCTCTCGCAGGAGGTCCAGCGCGCACGCCACGCCGGCCACGCCTCGGGTCCGAACGAGGCGCTGCTGACCCAGGAGGAGGAGCGCGGCGGCCATCGGACCAGAATCATGCTCAGGACAAGCTCCACGTCTCAAGCGCGACGCGTCGCCGTCGCTTCGCCCGGCGGATGCGAGCGTGACGCGGCGATCGGACCGGCGCTCGCCGGTCGTCCGCAGCAGGCGCGACCGGGGCCGCTGGACACGCCCGCTGGTATCAAGGGAGCAGCGGCGCGTCGGCCCGCGCCCGTTCCGGCCACCGCTCAGATTCGTCCAACTCGATAGCGCGGCGGCTGTCTGCGGGGTGGCTACAGACCGCTCCATTCGTCGCGGAGCAGCAGTCTCGACCTGCGCGCCTGCTCGTCGTCCAATCAGGGAGCGACTTCGACGTCGGTTGAGATGCTCGCGCTCGCGTGTGAAGCGGAAGTGGCGCTCTTCCGGGATCGTGCAGATTCGTGCCCGTGGGCACTGCGTGTCGATCTTCAGGCGCCTGCGGTCACCTTCTGGTCGGTCACCCACGTGGCGAGCTGGACTCGGTTGTGCAGTCCGAGCGCTCGGAGTGCATTGAAGACGTGATTCTCGACGGTGCGTTCCGACAGGTGCAGCCGCGCTGCGATCTGGGCGTTGGTGAGGCCATCGGCGACCAGGCGGGCGACCTCGAGCTGACGCGTCGTCAACGGACCGGGCGTGCGTGCAGGCCGGTGGCGCTCCAACAGCAGGGCGCTGCCGGCGGGATCGACCCGCAGTCCGGCCTGCCATTCGACGTCGGCGGCGGCTGGTCCAAGCGATTCAAATCCCAGTCGCCGGACGCTCTCCAGCTCGTTGACGGTTCCCGGCGGGTACCCACCGCCGATCCGCTCCCGCAACCCAACCGCGGCGGCTGCGAGACGCAGCGCACGCCCGGGCTCCCTCGAGACGATGAGTCCTGCGATCGTGCCGAGGGCGACCCCGAGGATCGTCGCGTCGCCCGCAGATGAGAGCGCGAGAACCGCTCTTGAGAGGTGCTGGGTCGCGGCCGCGGCGTCCCCGGCCACCTTGGCGGTCAGACCGAGACCGAGCAGAACTTGGCCCTGCCCCCAAGCGTCATCGCAGCCTTCGACGGTGACGAGTGCCTCCTCGAGAACCCGGTCGGCGCCCGCCAGGTCTGATTTGTAGAGGAGCACGAATCCGAGGACACCGAGGCCACGGCCCACCCCCTGGGCCTGGGCGAGGCCCCGGAAGAGCTCGACGCTGCGTACGAGTTCCCGTTCGGCTGCCTCCAGATCCCGCGAGAGCATGTCGCTCAGGCCCAGGTAATGAAGCGCAGCGGCCAGGACTCCGGTGTCACCCAAGCGCTCCGCGAGCTCGGCCGCTTCGACGAGAGTGGGGCGGGCGGCGGCGTGGTCCTGATGCATCACAGCCAAGTGGCCCGCGCACAAGAGACCGAGCGCGCGCGCCCGGTCGTGCTCACGGTGATGTTCCAGCAGCCGGATCGCCCAACCCATGCCCTCCGTCTGGCTGCGCCGGAACCACGCTTGTCGGGAGGCCCCGATCAGGCGCAGTCCAGCGCCACGGTCGTGGTCGATGGCCCAGGCGAGCGCTGCCCGCAGGTTGTCGAGCTCCTCGGACAGGGCTCGCGCCTCGGCGTCCGAGCCCCCCAAGGCGTTCGAGTCGTGCACGGCCTCGGCGAGAGCGAGGTAGAAGGCCAGATGCCTCGCCCGCAGCGCGTCCTCGTCGCCCGATGCCGAGAGGCGTTCATGACCGAACGCGCGCAGCGTGTCGAGCATTCGGTAGCGGACCTCGCCTCCGGAACTCGGAACGATGGTGACGAGCGACTTCCCAACGAGCCTGCCGAGCATGTCCAGATCCACGCCGGCCACCACCGCTGCCGCATCCAGCGAGAAGCTGCCGGGGAACAGCGACAAGCGCGTGAACCCGGTCTGCTCCTCCGAGCCGAGCAGGTCGAAGCTCCACTCGATCGTCGCTCGCAGGCTGCGATGCCGCCGCGGCGCCCCGCGGATGTCGCCCGACACGGCATCCAGTCGATCGCCGAGGCGAGACAGGATTGCCTTCGGCGAGAGAACCGATACGCGCGCCGCGGCCAGCTCGAGGGCGAGAGGCAGTCCCTCCAGCCGTGCGCAGATCTCCTCGATCGGCGCCTCAGCGCCCGCGACCGCATCCGCGCGCACCGCCTCGGCGCGCTCGACGAAGAGACGGAACGCCTCGTCGGGGTCGAGCGGTGCCAGCGGCCACACCGTCTCTCCCGGCACGCGCAGCGCCTCCCTGCTGGTGGCCAGGATCCGCAGCCGTGGGCAGCCCTCGAGCAGCGAGGTCACAGCCGCCGCCGCGGCCTCCCCTACGTGCTCGCAGTTGTCGACCACCATCAGGCCGCTGGTGTGCGCGAGCAGCCGAACCACGTCGGGGATGGCGTCCGCCGCCGCACCCCGCAGCTCGACAGCCGCGGCGAACGCGGCCGGGACCAGGCGCTCCTCGCCGATAGCCGACAGATCGACGAGCGCGACCGTCGCCGACGTGCGCTCACGGCGTCGCGCGAGCTCGAGCGCCAGCCGGGTCTTCCCCACGCCTCCAGGGCCCGTCACAGTCACGAGGCGCGCGAGGCGCAGCGCACCCTCTGCAGCGGCGATCTCCCTCGAGCGCCCCACGAGGCGGTTTGTCGCAGCGGGCAGACCCGACGTCATCGGAGCCACTGGGAGGACGCTAGCGCTGCCGCGCGCAGGTTGAGTACCGCTTGAGTACCCACCCCGTTGTTGGTGCGTGTCTCCAGCCGTAGCGTCGCGCCATCACTGACGGCGGACGGTAGGAGGTTCGTGATGGGAGTGCAGACCGTGGGCGGGCAGGCGGCGGTACTGCCAGCCGAAAGGCTGATGCAGCTCACGGAGGGCGCGCGTGCGGCCTGGGCGAGCGGCGACTTCGCTCGCATCGG
Organism: Actinomycetota bacterium; assembly: GCA_046729975.1. Lineage (GTDB taxonomy): Bacteria > Actinomycetota > Thermoleophilia > Solirubrobacterales > Thermoleophilaceae > JBKPHS01. The sequence continues at coordinate 2,288 of JBKPHS010000033.1, read as the reverse complement.
GGCCAGGACCGTGCTCGTCGGAGAGGTGCTCTGCCGATCGCTGGACATCCATCCCGGCGAGCGCGTGCTCGACGTCGCCGCGGGTAGCGGCAACACCGCGATCTCCGCCGCGCGTCGTGGCGCTCGCGTGACCGCCAGCGACTTCGTCACCTCCCTCTTGGAGGTCGCCCGGGCGCGCGCGGAAATCGAGGCGCTCCCGCTCGCCACGGCGGTAGCGGACGCGCAGGGGCTTCCCTTCGAAGACGCGTCGTTCGACGTCGTGCTCTCCACCTTCGGCGCGATGTTCGCCCCCGATCAGCAGCGGGTCGCCGACGAGCTCGTGCGGGTCTGCCGGCCCGGGGGACGCATCGGCATGGCGAACTGGACGCCGGACGGGTTAATCGGCGGATACATGGCCGTCAGCAACAGGCACGTCCCGCCGCCTCCGGCGGCTGCCGGCCTCCGCCGTCCGATCGAGTGGGGAACCGAGCAGAGGCTGCGCGAGCTGTTCGGCGAGCGCGTGAGCGAGGTCAGCACCGCGCGCCGCGCGGTCGATCTGTGCGCAGACTCGGCGGCCGAGTACGTCGAGTTCAACCGCACCTGGCTGGGACCGACACGGACCGCGTTCGCCCAGCTCGACGACGAGCGCCAGGCACGCTTCGCGGCCGACCTCGCCGCCGAGCTCGAACGGTTCAACCGGGCCACCGACGGCACCCTCGTCGCGGAAGCCGAGTATCTCGAGGTCGTCGCGGTACGGAAATGAGCGCGAGTGCCCCATACGAGGGAGGCCTTCTAGGTCGTCGAGAGCCAGGTGCAGTTCCAGCTCGACTCGTCAGAGGCCTCGCCCACGCCTGTCTCCCCGCACCCGGACTTCGTCCGGAGCAGGCGCACGCCGACTTTCGGCGGTGGCGTCTCGCTTCTCGTGCGGAGGGGCCGCGCCCACCCGACCGCCTGCATCGCTGTCCGTCGCGTCGGCCTGCCTTATGGTGTTGACGTGCAGCACGCGCGACGTCGTCTCCAGCCGGAGCGAGTTCGCTAGCGCGCATGTCCGGCGAGGACGGCCGCTTGAGGTGGAGGGCTGATGGCGGCGGGAACCGCCGCCCGCGCCGTGCTGGTGATCGGGGCGCGCGGCGTTTTGGGCAGCGCTCTCGTGCGGGCGTTCGAGGACGCCGGCTGGCGCGTCGTCCAGGGCGCGCGGCAACGTGATGGCACCCGCGGCTCCACCTTCGTGGATCTCGACCGCCCCGAAACCGTGGCGGCGGCGATCGCTCGCGTTGACCTGGTCGTTGATGCCGTGCCCCATCCCGAGCTGACCGCCGAGCGCGTGGTGCTGCGCGAGGGCGGCGCGCTTATCGACGTGTCTATGCGCCCGGCGGCCGCCGCCCAGCGGCTGCGCGCCGAGACCACGAGTGCCCGCGGCACCGTTGTGCTGAACGCCGGCAGGAGCCCCGGCGTGAGCAACCTCGTGGTTGCCGACCTGCTCGCCTCGCACCCCGACGCCGATGCGATCGAGATCGTCTTCAGCTTTCTCGGCGGGCGGGGCCAGCGGCAGGGCGGGAGGCGAGTCCCTGCACCGCCACTTGACGTCCGCGCGCCGTCACGCCACGGCAGTGATCCCGTTCCCGGCGCCCGTCGGGCCGACGCGGTGCCTGCGCTTCGCCGAGTCCGAAGATGGTTGGCTCGGCAACCTCGCCGCGCGGCGGGCGGTGACCACGTATGCCCGCTTCAGCCCTCGGGCGCTCCATCGCGCCGTGCTTAGCGTCAATGCGTTGGGGCTGATGCAGGCCTTGCCTGTGGCCGCATTCGTCCCCCGCGGCAGAAACCGGGCCACCGAGCTCACGACCGAATTGCTGACCGAGTGGGTTGGCGTCCTGCGCGAGGGGGCGCACCTCGCGGCGCGCACCATCACCGGTGCAGGCAACTACCGTCTCGCGGCGGCCGCGACGGTCGTTCTTGCGGAGGCCTTGCTGGATCCAACGCGCCGCGACGGCGCTCGCCTCGGCTGCTTCGAGCCACAGGAGCTGTTCGGCATGCCCGAGCTGGAGGCGGAGCTTCGGCAACGGGGCCTCGCCGTGAATTCCGCCCCGTGAGCTCGCGCCCGGGGCCGCCCGGGTTTATCAACTCGATCCAGGGTGGCGCCTCGCGGCGCCTACGGCCGGTTCCCTGCGCGCCACGGAGAATCTCCGCGAGCGTCCCTCCCACGCTCGCTAGGACGCGAGCGGAGTGTCTCCGCTCCAGCGCACGCGACGCCCGCAACCGACCGAGGCCGGCGCTCACGGCGCGCGCGATCCCGACGACATGTCCACCGT
>JBKPHS010000032.1:0-18873 GCA_046729975.1 Actinomycetota bacterium | reverse complement strand
TCGCGAGTAGCCGCTCGTGGTCCGCGCCGTCGAGCTGGTCCTCGATGAGGCCCCGGGACTGCGCGGCGTGCTCATGGTCGAGCTCGGCGTGCAGGCGGAAGTACTCGGTGGGCGGCCCGGCGCGCAGGCCGTAGTGGCGGGTCAGCCCCTCGAGCTTCGTCGCAGAGATCGCCGGCTGTCCCGACTCGATCGCATATAGCGTCACGAGCCCCTCCAGGGAGTCGCGGGCCGCGGTCCACGCCGCCGCGCACTCGGCTGTCTCGGGCGTCGGCTCCGCGTCGACGGCAGCCCCGACGGCGCGGGCGAAGTCGTCCCAGAGCTCGATGTGGTCCGCCTCCTCGGCGGCGTGCCGCTCGAGCTCGACGCGCACGGCGGGCTCGGCGGCTCCCGCTGCGGCGGCCACGGCCTCCGCGAGGGCGGTCACGACGTGCCTGTACTCGCCGGCGTAGAAGGCGAGCTCCTCGCCGCTCAGCTCACCGTCGCTCCAGCGCTGGTAGAAGGGGTGCTCCAGGACGTTCCAGCGCTGACGCACCGTCTCGAGGCGATCGAAGAACTCCACTGCCGCTGCTCCTTTGCTGGGCGGGGTCGCTTGGCTGCGCCATGCTACCGAGGTCAGATCGTGCGCCCGCCGGAAGACCTGGAGATCCACGCGCCCGAGTTCCCGCAGGGGCTCGAGTGGCTGAACGTCGCCTTCCTGCGCATGGCGACGCTGATCGGCCGCAGCGTGACGCTGATCGAGTTCTGGGACTTCGCCCGGGTCAACTCGCTGCGGACGCTGCCCTACCTGAAGGCGTGGCACGAGCGCTACGCCGGGCACGGCCTGCGGGTGATCGGCGTCCACTCGCCCGGCTACTCCTTCGGACGTGACCGCGAGGTGGCCGCGGCGGCGGTGACGCGACTCGGCATCGAGTACCCGGTGCTGCTCGATCCGGACCTCGAGCTGTGGCGGGAGTACGGCAACCGCGGCTGGCCCGGCCGCTATGTCTTCGACCGTCTGGGCGTGCTGCGCGACATCCACTACGGCGAGGGGGCGTACCGCGAGGCCGAGCTCGCGATTCAGGAGCTACTGCTCGAGATCGACCCCGAGCTTGAGCTGCCCGAGCCTCTCGATCCGCTGCGTCCCGAGGACGAGCCCGGGGCGTTGATGGAGCCCCAGACCGCGGACGTCACGCTGCCCGCCGAGCGCGGCAGGCTGGAGCTCGTCCGGGACTGGACCGACGGCGTGGACTACATCCAAGCGGCCGACGCGGGCGCCGCGGCAAGCGTGCGCTTCGACGCGGGCGGCGCCTATGCGGTCCTCTCCGGAGACGGCGTCGAGCCGGGCGTCTACGAGAGCGATGGGACCGTCGTGGCCGAGTCGCCCGGGCTGCGCCTGCATGGGTTCCAGTTCACGCCGTCCCCGCCGGCGGGCTGAGCGGCGAGCGCGCGGCGCGCGACCGCTACTCTCGCGCGCTCATGCTGAACGTCGCCGTTCGCTGCGGGCTCGCACTCGTCCTCGTCGCGGCCGCCGCCACGAAGCTCGCCCAGCCGCGTCGCAGCCGCGCGGCCCTGGCGACGTTCGGCATCCGCTCGGAGCCGCTTGCGCGGGTGGCCTGGGGGGCGGTCGTGACCGCGGAGCTGGGGCTCGCCGCCGGCGTCGCGCTCGGATCATCGCTCGCCGCCTACCTCGCCGCGGGCATGCTGCTCGCCTTCGCCGCCGGGCTCGAGCTCGCGCTGGCCCAGGGGCGCGCCGGGGCGCCATGCGCGTGCTTCGGCTCGGGCTCGCGAGTCAGCACGACGGCCGTGGCCCGCAACGTCGCGCTGGCGCTGGCGTTCGCCGTCACACCGTCGTTGCCGGGACACGAAGCTACGACCGAGCAATGGCTGGGCCTCGGTCTCGCTGTCGCGCTGCTCGGCCTCGCCGCGCTGGGCGTCGCCGTGCTCGCGCTGGCTCGCGAGGTGGGACTGCTCCGCTCGCGCCTCGCGCCCGAGGCGGCCCTCGACGTACGGCACGAGGGACCCGAGCTCGGCAGCCGCAGCGACGCGATCGCCCGCTTCGATCCGGACCGCTCCGGGGAGCTCGCTCTCGCCGTGTTCACCTCGGAAGGCTGTCACGCGTGCACCGCGGTCGAGCCCGAGCTGGATGAGCTCGCTCGCGAGCCGCTGGTGGCCCTGCGCCTGTTCGACGAGCGGCGCGACGCCGACGTCTGGAGCGCCCTGGACGTTCCCGGCAGCCCGTTCGCGGTCGCGCTCGCCCGCGACGGGACGGTGCTGGCCAAGGGAACCTTCAACACGCGCGGGCAGCTCGAGGGCGTGCTCGCCGTGGCGGAGCGCCGGTTGCGTGAGGGCGCTCGTGCCTGAGCACGCCGGGCGGCTCGCCGACGCCGTGGCTCACGGGACCTCGCGGCGCGGCTTCCTGGCCCGGGTGGGCGCCGTCCTGCTCGGCGCGGCCGCCGCCGACACGATCGGAGCCGTGGTCAAGCCCGGCGAGGCCGACGCGTACCACTTCTGCGGTCACATCTTCACGACCGGCTCCTGCCCCCACCCCACGGGCATCCCGCGCATCGATGCCCGCGGCTTCCCGCTGCGCGCCCGCGACGGCGTGCCGGTGGACGATCTCGGCCGCCCCATCGACGGCCGCGGGCAGCCGCTCGACGAGCAGGGCAGGCCGCTGACAGATCCGGGCGGCCGCCCCGTGCCGGCAGCGCCCCGCACGCGTGTATGCGACGCGGTGGAGGATGCTCAGGGCTTCCGAACCTGGACGGACGGCGCCTGGTACCGCTGCTGCGGCGGCCGCGTCCGCAAGCTGGTCGACTGCTGCGCCTACTCCCGGCGGCGAATCAACGGCGACTCCGCGCTCACGGGCTACTGCTACTCGGGCCGCAAGGTCTTCTGCGTCATGTACTACCAGACGAAGGTGCCCTGTTGACCGGGCTCGAGGCCGTGCTCGTCGTCGGGGCGTTCGTCGCCGGCCTCACGGGCAGCTGGTCGCCGTGCGGCTTCTCGATGGTCGAGACGATCGGCCCGACGGGACACGGCGGCGGGCTCCGGACCACGGCGTCGGCGTGTGCCACCTTCACCGCCGGCGCGCTGGCCGGCGGAGTCGCGACCTTCACCGCGCTCGCGGCCATAGGACTGGCGCTCCACCCGGAGGGGGCCGGCGTGGCGGAGCTCGCCGCGGGCGCGGTCGCGCTCGCGGCGGCGCTGGCGGAGGCGCGCGGCACTCGCGTCCTGCCGCAGGTGCGCCGGCAGGTGCCCGAGCACTGGCGGCGGGTCGTGCCGATGCCGCTCGCCGCGGGGCTCTACGGCGTGCTGCTCGGGCTCGGCTTCACGACATTCGTGCTGACCTTCGCCGTCTGGGCGCTGGCGGGCATGTCGGTGGCGCTCGGTGACCCGGCACTTGGTATCGCGGTCGGGCTGGCGTTCGGCGCCGGGCGAGCGCTGCCGGTGGTGGCGATGGCTCCGCTCGCCGGCCGGCCGGCCGGGATCGCGGTTACGGAGCTGATGGCGGAGCGGGTGGTGGTGCTTCGCGGCTTCAGGCTGGCGAACGCCGCGGCGCTCGCGCTGTGCGCCTTGGTTCTGCTGCCGGCCGGAGCGAGCGCCGCGACGCTGGTGGCGCAACCTGCTTCCGACCCGGCCGTCGCGGGCACGGCGATCGTGTGGCAGCAGCCTGCCGGAGGAGGGGTCCTGCGCGACGGAGGCAGGGACACTCCGCTGCCGGGCTCCGACGCCGCGATCGGCGGCGCGCTCGTCGCCTGGCGCGCGGGCTCGGTCGTGAGCGTGGCACGCCGCGCCGATCTCGTCCCTGTCGCGCAGCTCGACCTGCCGGGCGTCAACGAGCTGGCGGTCTCGGACGCCTGGCTCGCGTACCGCATGGACCGCGGCGGCGGCGGCGGCGACCACCTGGTCGCACGCCGGCTGGCCGATCTCTCGCAGGCGAGGCTTGTCGCGACCGCCCGGCCTGGGGTCCAGCTCGGGCGGCCCGCGCTCGATGGATCGAGGCTCGTCTTCCACGTCGCGGGCAGCCGGGGCAGTCGCATCGTGCGCCTGGACCTCGGCAGCGGCCGGCGCCGCACGCTGGCGCGCTCCCGCTCGCTGCAGCTGCTCAACCCGTCCGTGCTCGGAGGGGCGGTGCTGTACACGGCGCAGTCGCGCTGTGGGCAGGAGTTGCGCCTAACGCGCGGGCGTCGCGAACGCCGGCTGCTGCGGCTTCCGCCGCCGACGCGCCGCGACCGCGGCCACGAGCAGGGTCACACCCGCCAGGGCCGCGCCCCGGCCTACTGCGGGCGGCCGGGCTCGGGCACGGCCTACCGCCTCTGGACCACTGCGCTGTCGGAGCGCGCGGCGTACGTCACGCGCCTGGGCCCGGGTGGATCTCAGCTGCTCCGCGTCAGTCGGTAGTCGGTGGTCGGTAGTCGGTAGTCGGAGATCCCGATTACCGATCACCGATTACTGAGCCGCGAGTGCCTTCCGAATCTCCTTGGGAAGCATGAACCGCACGTCCTCCTGGACGACCTCGAACTCCTCAACATGGCGCGTGCCGCGCTCGCGGAAGAACTGCACGAGCCGCTGAACGAGCTCCTCGGGGGCGCTCGCACCCGAGGTGATCCCAACGACCCGCGTGTCCTCGAGCCAGCCCTCCTCGACCTGAGCCTCGTTGTCGATCAAGTGCGACTCCGCGCCGCTTGCGCGTGCCACCTCGACGAGTCGGTTCGAGTTCGAGGAGTTGCTCGATCCGATCACCAGCACGAGATCGCACTCGCGCGCCATCTGCTTCACGGCCATCTGACGATTGGTCGTCGCGTAACAGATGTCGTCGGTGCGGGGGCCGACGATGTTCGGGAACCGCTCGCGCAGGCGCAGGATGATGTCGCGTGTCTCGTCCACCGACAGCGTCGTCTGCGAGATGTAGGCGATGCGGTCCGGGTCGTCGACCTCGAGCGCGTCGACGTCCTCGGCAGTCTCGATCAGGACTATCGAGTCGGGCGCCTCGCCCATGGTGCCCTCGACCTCCTCGTGCCCCGCATGTCCGACAAGGACGATCGTGTAGCCCTCGGCAGCGAACTTCTTGGCCTCGACGTGGACCTTCGTCACGAGCGGGCAGGTGGCGTCGATCGTCTCGAGCCCGCGCGAGCCGGCGTTCGCGTGAACGCTCGGAGCGACGCCGTGGGCGGAGAAGACGACGGTCTCACCCTCCGGCACCTCGATCTCCTGGTCGACGAAGATCGCCCCCCGCTCGCGAAGCTGCTCGACCACGTGCTTGTTGTGGACGATCTCCTTGCGGACGTATACGGGCGGCCCGTACAGCTCGAGCGCGCGCTCGACGGTCTGGACCGCCCGGTCGACGCCCGCGCAGTAGCCTCGCGGCGCCGCCAGGAACAGCTTCTCCGGGGCGTTCGCCATGCGGGTCAGAGTCTAGAGAGCAGCTCGAGGACCGCCTCGCCCGTCACGTCGAGGCTCTGCTTGGACACCGCCGAGAGGTCGTCGCAGGTGCGGTGGAAGCAGGGGAAGTCGAAGTCGATCAGGTCGATCGCGGGCACGCCCTGCTGCAGGAACGGCAGGTGGTCGTCGACCACGTCGCCCTGCACGTCGTTCGGGAAGAACTGGCCGACGCCCACTCGCCTCGCCGCCGCCCTCAGCCGCCCCCACAGCTCCCGGTTCGACAGGCCCTCCCGCGGCGTCGACAGGTCCCTGTCTCCGACGAAGTCGAGGAGGATCATCGCGTCCGCGTTCGCGTAGCGCGGTGCGGCGACCTTGCTGCCCCGCAGCCCGTGCCTCTCGAACTCCGAATCCGGCGTCCCGCGCGGGCTCTCCTCGCCGTCGAAGAGGATGAACACGAGGGTCGGGCGGACCGTGCGGGGCCTGATCGTCCGCGCGAGCTGCGTCACGACTGCCGTGCCGGACGCGCTGTCGTTCGCACCGATGAAGCCGCGAATGTCCTTGGTGTCGTAGTGGGCGCCGACCACGACCACGCGATTGCGGTCGCGTCCGCGGATCGAGCCGATCACGTTGCGCAGCCCGCCGGGGACCTCCTGGTAGCGGCCTCGGGGGAGCGCGCGCCGCAGTCGCGCCGCGAGCCGGCGAGAGGCGGGCGAGCCGGCCGGCCGCGGCCCGAGGGCGACCTGGCGCCGGAGCCACCTCCAGGCGCCGTCCTCGTCGAAGCGGTCGACGCTGCCCGCCTGCGACGCGGCCGGAGGCGAGCCGCCACCCGAGTCGTCATCGCCGACGAAGGGCAACTCGTCGGTGGCGATCAGCGCTATGAAGCCAGCCCCGAGCGCGACCTGCACTAGCAGCGCGACCACGAGGATCCGCATCCCGCCATTCTTGTCGGCACGTGCCCCCATCGCTCTACTTCGCCTACGGCAGCAACATGTCGCCGGCCGTCATGGCGGACTGGTGTCCGGACCATAGCTGCCTCGGCCCGGCCCGCCTTGCGGACCATCGTCTCGCGTTCCTGCGGCACTCGATCCGCTGGCAGGCGGGGGTCGCCGACGCGGTGCCTGCGCTGGGCGAGGAGGTCTGGGGCGTGCTCTACGAGCTCGGGCCCGCGGGCCTCGACCTGCTCGACCAGAAGGAGGGCGGCGGGTGGGCCTACCTGCGCCGCGAGGTCGAGGTGGAGCTGCCCGACGGCTGCCGGCGCGCTGCCGTCACCTATGTCGTCGCTGAGAAGGAGCCGCGCGAGGTGACGCCGCGCGCCGACTACGTCGCGCTGCTCGTGGACGCGGCCCGGCAGCGAGGGCTACCAGGTCATTACGTGAGGACGCTCGAGCGCGTCCCCGTATCGGGATAGTGGCGGGGCTCCTCTCCGCGTGGTGTAATCGGACGAGCCGCCACGGTCGGCTCCGATGGCAGACCCACCGTCCGTTCCACCCTCCCCCGCCGAGCTCGAGCAGGAGCGCGAAGCGGTGCTACGCGGTAGCCCGTTCGTCGTCTTCAGGGACGCCGGAGGCCACCAGCGCGTCGTCGAGCTCGGGGAGGGTGGCCGACGCCTCACCGTCGGGCGCGGATCGGCCACGGACTTCTGGCTCGACTGGGATCCAAACGTTTCGCGCGTGCACGCCGAGCTTGAGCATCTCGGTGACTGCTGGACCGTCGTCGACGACGGTCTCTCACGCAATGGCAGCTTCGTGAACGAGGAGCGAGTGGAAGGGCGCCGCCGCCTGGCCGACGGGGATCAGCTGCGGTTCGGCAGCACCACGATGATCTATCGCGCGCCGCTGGAGTCGCCGGCGCGCGCCACCAAGGCCTGACCCCCTGGAGGGCGGCCGCTCGGAGCGGCTAGTCTCCGGCCATGACGGAGAGCCACCTTGATCGGCTGACCCCCATCGACGCCTCCTTCCTGCACGAGGAGCGCGAGGCGTCGCACATGCACGTCGGCGCCGTGCTGATCTTCGAGGGGCCGCCCCCGACGCACGACGAGTTCGTCGCGCACATGGCCGGCCGGCTGCACCTCGTCCCGCGCTACCGCCAGAAGCTTGCTTTCCCGCCGCTTCAGATGGGACGGCCGCTCTGGACCGACGACCCTCGCTTCAACATCGACTACCACGTGCGCCACACGGCGCTGCCCGCGCCGGGCTCCATCGAGCAGCTGCGCCAGCTCGCGGGCCGGGTGTTCTCGCAGCGCCTCGACCGCTCCAAGCCGCTATGGGAGGCCTGGCTCGTCCAGGGGCTCGAGGACAACCGTTTCGCGCTGATCACCAAGACTCATCACTCCATGATCGACGGGATCGCGGGCGTGGACATCGCGAGCGTGCTCTTCGATCTGGACCCGGTACCACCGGACGTGCCTCGCCCCGACCGGGACTGGACGCCGCGTCCCGAGCCGTCTGGGCCAGAGCTCGTCGCCGAAGGCGTGAAGGACGTCGTGAGGGCCCCGTTCGGGCTGGCCGGCCGCGCGCTCGGCGCAGTGCAGCGTCCCGGGACGGCCCTGGCGAGCGCTCGCGAGGCGGCCGAGGGAGTAGGCGAGGTCGTCTGGGCGGGCCTCAACCCGGCGCCGGACACACCCCTCAACGTGGAGATCGGGCCGCACCGGCGGCTGCTGTGGGTGGACAGCAGGCTCGATCAGTTCAAGGAGATCAAGAACATTCTCGGCGGCACGGTGAACGACGTCGTGCTCGCGGTGGTGACCCGGGCTCTGCGGCGCTTCCTGCTGTCTCGCGGGGTACGCACCGAGGGCCTCGAGCTGCGTGCCCTGGTGCCCGTGTCGATCCGGATGGAGCACGAGCGGGGCGGGCTCGGGAACCGCATCGCAGCGCTGCGCGGCCCGCTGCCGGTCTACTGCGACGACCCGGTCGAATGCCTCCGCATCGTGCGCGAGTCGATGCACGGCGTGAAGGAGTCCAAGCAGGCGCTCGGCGCAGAGGTGATCGCCGGCCTCGAGCGGTTCGCGCCGCCCACGCTGCTGGCGCAGGCGTCGAGGCTCAACTTCTCTACGCGGCTGTTCAACTTGATCGTCACCAACGTGCCGGGCCCGCAGTTCCCGCTGTACATGCTGGGCCGCGAGCTGGAGGAGATCGTCCCGGTTGCGTTCCTGCCCGAGCACCACGCGCTGGCCGTGGCGATCATCAGCTACAACGGCGCGCTGACCTTTGGGCTGCTCGCCGACTACGACGCGATGCCCGACCTGGACGAGCTCGGCGGCCATCTCGAGGACGCGATCGCCGAGCTGCTCGAGACGGCGCGGGCCGCGAGCGAGCGCGCGAGCACTCGCGCGCCGGCGGGCTCGTAGCGGCGGCAATAAGGGGCGGCTCGCGAACCCCGTTTTCTGGCGCTGTCCTGCCTAGGGCACGTATAGCGAGCACAGGGCAGGACAGCGCGGCGGGTGGTGAGCTCCGGCGGGCCGTTTGCACTCGCCCCTCCGGCTCGGGTAGTGTCGCTCGGGCAGGAGCCCGAAAGCTCCCAGGGCTCCGCCCGGCACGAGGGCGAGGTGCCGGCGGGCCTGGAGAGAGCGGGCCAAAGGGCCGCCGCGCATGGAGGCGCCGGCGGCGGCCCGGCCCGCGATCGCTATGACTCGCGGGTCTCGCCGCCAGGCTTGGGGCCGTCTCCGCCCTGCCCGGCCTCGAGGCGCGACATCGCCTCGGTGAAGGGCCGGACGAGGTCGATCGGGAGAGGGAAGACGATCGTGGACGTCTGCCCGGCGCCCAGCTCGAGCAGCGTCTGCAGGTAGCGGAGCTGGAGGCTGGCGGGGTTCTTGCTCATGATCGAGGCGGCGTCAAAGAGCCTCTGGGCCGCCTGGAACTCGCCCTCGGCGTTGATGACCTTGGCGCGCCGCTCGCGCTCCGCCTCTGCCTGGCGCGCCATGGCGCGCTGCATGTTGGTGGGGATCTCGACGTCCTTGATCTCGACGGTCGTGACCTTCACGCCCCAGGGCTCGGTCTGCTCGTCGATGATCTGCTGGAGAGCCTCGTTCAGGCGCTCGCGCTCGGCGAGCAGCGCGTCGAGCTCAGCCTTACCCAGCACCGAGCGGAGCGTCGTCTGGGAGATCTGCGACGTCGCCAGCAGGAAGTTCTCGACCTCGACGATCGCGCTGTTAGCGTCGATCACGCGGAAGTAGCAGACCGCGTTGACGCGGGCCGGGACGTTGTCGCGCGTGATGAGGTCCTGCGGCGGGATGTTGAGCGTGATCGTCCGCAGGTCAACGCGCACCATGCGGTCGATGATCGGGATCAGGAGGATCAGTCCGGGCCCCTTCTGTCCGAGCAGGCGGCCGAGCCTGAAAACGACGCCGCGCTCGTACTCGCGAAGCACCCGAATCGACGACGCGAGCACGATCACGAGCAGGAACGCGAACGCGACGGCGATGCCGATCACGACGCCCACGGTGCCACGCCCTCCTCTTCGGTCTCCGGCTCCACGGCCGCGACGGGCGAGACGCCGAGCGTCAGCCCGTCGACCGTCTCAACACGCACTCTAACGCCGGGCTCGAGAGCGACTTCCGGATCGACCGGTCGGGCACGCCACAGGGCGCCCTGAACGAACACCTGACCCACCGGGTCGAGCGGAACTCGCACGGTCCCCTCGGCACCGATCAGCTCCTCCCTCCCGGTCCTGACCGGCCGTTTGCGCGCGCCCATCGCCTTCGACACGGCGAAGAGGGTGAAGCCCCCCAGCAGCGCGCCCGCCGCGACCGCCGCGGGAACAGACACCGAGTACACGTCGGAGTTCGTGTCGAACAGGAGCAATGCGCCCGCCACGAGCGCGACCACGCCGCCTATGCCGAGCACGCCGTGGCTCGTGATCTTCACCTCCGCGGCGAAGAGCGCGAGCGCCAGCAGGATCAGCACCACCCCGGCGGCGGTGACCGGCAGCTGCGAGGTCCCGTAGAGCCCCAGCACGAGCGCGATCGCGCCCAGCACCCCCGGCGCCGTGACACCGGGGTTCAGGGCCTCGATCGCGATTCCCGCAAGCCCGGCAATGAGCAGCAGCACGGCGATCGTCGGGTTCACGATCAGCTGGAGCAGCTCGTACTGGAACGGCATGTCGCGCCGCTCGACCGGCAGGCCGGCGGTGTGGAGGGTCTGGGCCTTCGGCCCACGGACGCGGAAGCCATCGAGCTTGTCGAGCAGCTCGCGCTCGCTGCCCGCGACGACGTCGATCAGGTGCGCGCGCCTGGCCTCCCCCGCGGTCACGTTCGTGGCCTTGCGCACCATCTCCTCGGCGAGGTCGGGGTTGCGCCCGTGGCCCTCGGCGAGCGCGCGCACGTAGGCCGCCGCGTCGTTGCGGATCTTGCGCCCGAGGACCCTGTCCTGCTGGCCGGGGCCGATCGAGATCGGCGTGGCCGAGCCGATGTTGGTCTGTGGAGCCATCGCCGCGACGTCCGCGGCCTCGGTGATGTAGAGGCCCGCCGAGGCGGCGCGCGCGCCGTCGGGGTAGACGTAGACGATCACGGGCAGCGGCGCGGCAATGATCTTCTTGATCATCGAGCGCATGGAGGTGTCGAGCCCGCCGGGAGTGTCGAGCCGGACGATCGCGACGGTCGCGTGCTTGTCCCTCGCCTCGTCGAGCGCCTGGTCGAGCCAGCGCTCTGTGGCCGGGTCGACCGTCCCCGTGAGCTCGATCGAGTAGGCGAAGCCGCCACTGCGCTGACCGTGGACCTGCCCGGCCAGGAGGGCAGAGAGGCCCAGTAGGGCGATCAGCCCCCAGAGCGCGAGGCGCCTATTGCCGAGGCCGACCCACATGCCCCGATTATCCCGCCGGGGTGGCCGAGCTAGAAGCCGAGAGCGAACTTGGCCTCTTCGCTCATCAGCTCGGGAGACCACGGTGGGCTGAAGACCATCTTCGGATGGACCTTGGAGACGCCGTCGAGCTCGCCGACGAACTCCTCCATCTGCTCGGACACCTGGGGCCCGATCGGGCAACCCGGCGACGTGAGAGTGAAGGTGATGTAGACCTCGTCCTCCTCGATCTCGACGTCATAGACCAGCCCGAGCTCCACGAAGTCGAGACCGAGCTCGGGATCGATCACGTTCGTGAGGGCTTCCTGGACCTCGTCGACGTTCGGCATGCAGGTCATGTTAGTAGCCTGCTCCCGTGCCGATCCTCGCCCTGCTGGCGCTGTTCATCGTCGTCCCGCTCGCGGAGCTGTACGTCATCCTCAAGGTCGGCGACTGGCTCGGCATCCTCCCCACGATCGCGCTTCTGGCCGCCGATTCGGTGCTGGGCTCGCTGCTGCTGCGCGCCCAGGGCCGCGCCGTGTGGCAGCGCTTCACCGAGACGATGGCGGCCGGCCGCGTGCCGCGGCGGGAGGTGCTCGACGGCGTGCTGGTGATATTCGGCGGCGCCTTCCTGATCACGCCGGGGTTCCTCACCGACATCGTGGGCCTGCTGCTCCTGCTACCGCCCTCGCGAGCCGTCATCCGCCGCTACGTCACGCGCCGGCTCGGCCGCCGCGTGGTGGTGGAGATGGACCGCCGATCCGGGATGCGCGACTACGACGTGGAGGGCAGCGCGACGGAGCAGGACAGGCCGAATCCGCGCCTCGAGCGGTGACCGAAGCGGCGCTGTCGCTGGCGTTCTTCGACCCGGCGAACGACCTCTACGGGGACGCGCGCGCGGGTACCACGCTGCTCTACGAGCGCGGCACCCCGGAGGCGCTGCCTAAAGGACCCGACGTGAATCGCGAGGGCGAGGGCTGGCACGCCACCCTCGGGGACCGCTTCGAGCTCCGCTTCTCGCCGGTCTCACCGGCGGTGGAGCTCGGAGGATCGACGTCCCGGCTCTGCCGCGTGACGGGAAGTCTGGGGGAGCTCGAGCTCGACTGCCTCGGTACGGCGACCGTGACCGAGGTCGCGCCGGCGTGGGAGGGCCTGGACGCCCTGCGCTCGATCTCCGCCGTCTTCGACGACCGTCACGCTGTGATCGCGGAGGCGCGCCGGCCGCGAGGTGCGCTGGGCCACGGCGATGAGGAGGTGACCGCGTGGCTGATCGTCGACGGTGAGCTCGTGTCGGCGGAGGACGCGCGCGTCTCGACCGTCTACGACGGGGAGGGGCGCCAGCGCGCCGCCGGGCTCGAGCTGTGGCTGCCGGGCGAGGACTTCCCGCGCCGCGTATCCGGCCAGGCCGTGGCGGGAACGACGCTCGGGCTCGACGGGCTGCGTGTGAACGCATCCGTCTTCGCCTGGCGGATGGAGGGTCGCGAGGGCGCCGGCGCCTACGACATCACGATCCGCGACGAACCCGAAGTCGCGTGATCCGGGCCGTCATCTGCGACTTCGGCGGCGTCCTCACCAACCCGCTGCTCGAAGCCTTCACCGCGGCTCACGATCGGTCCGGCATCACCTTCGAGCAGCTCGGCGCGGCGATGGCCGGCGCGACCCAGGCAGCCGGCGGAAAGCACCCGCTGTTCGAGCTCGAGAAGGGCCACATCACGGAGGACGAGTTCCGCGCCCAGCTCGAGGCGCAGCTCGGCAAGCCTCTCGGCGGCTTCAGCGACCACTACTGGGAGAGCCTCGACCCGAACGAGCCGATGATCGAGTACATGCGCGAGCTGCGCGGCCGCGGACTGCGCATGGCCCTGCTGACGAACAACGTGCGCGAATGGGAGCCGCTCTGGCGTTCGATGCTTCCGGTGGACGAGATCTTCGAGGTGGTCGTGGACTCCGCGGTCGTCGGCATGCGCAAGCCCGAGCCGGAGATCTTCGAGCTGACGCTCGAGCGGCTCGGGAGCGTCCGCGGCGAGGACTGCCTCTTCGTCGACGACGTGGAGGTGAACTGCGAGGCAGCGCGGTCGCTCGGCATGCGCGCGGTCCGCTTCCACGACAGCGAGCAGGCGATCCGGGAGATCGAGGCCGCGCTCCAATAGGGCAAAAAAAACGAGACGCGGACAAAAGCGCTTGAGAAGCGCGCCTACCTTCTGCCGAAGCGTCTGGGGCTGCGCGGCGGGCCTTTCATCTCATGGCCTCGCTCTTTGCGTTCCGTCCGCGTCTCTGCCAGCAGCAAACCACGGCTTTGCGACCCCGTCAAGCCGGGTTTGGGGGTCATTTCCGCAGTTTGCGGGTAACGGCTCAGCCGCTCCCTGTGCGCGCGGCGCGCTCCCGCTTCGCCGTTCTGCGGAAACGCAGGATCTTCCCGAGGTTCATCCTGTAGCGCTCGAGGGTCGAGGTGGGCGGCAACTCGAAGCCGCCGACCAGCCTGTGTGGCACGAGCGCCCAGCCGCCGTCGTTCTCGACGAGGTCGCCACGAACCTGGAAGTTCCGCTGCCAGGTGAAGCGCTCGTCGTGGTCGTGCGCCGTCAGGCAGGCGAGCCCGGGTTGCACGGGTATGCCGAGAGCACCCTCACCGATCTTGACCCGCCGTGCCTCGCGATCGACCGCGACCGGCACCCTCACAGAGAACGGGAAGCCGTCGGGCGCCACGATCGACAGCACGGCGCTCCGGTACCTGTCGCCGAGCTGGTCCATCCGCTCGTCCCAGGCCTCGCGGCCGCCCGCCGGCGCGGCGGGAGGGGCCGGCGGCTCCTCTACATGTCCGGAGCGCACCTCCTCCATGTGCGCGTCGAAGAGCCGGGGCTCGGCCGCGGGGTTGCCCTCGGGCCAGACGTAGACGCGTTCTGGCCGCACGTGCACGTAGATGCGCGTGTAGTACCAGTCGAGCATCCGCCTGAGGAACGCGGGCGGCTGGATCTCCTTCATGCCGGGAAGCTTGGCTGCGGACTCGCGCTCGTAGCGCTTCCGGTTCGCCTGCAGGTCGCGGTCGTCGACCTCCGCGGTGCCCTGCACCAGCACCATCGGCGTGCTCTCGAGGCCGCAGCCGGTCGGGTCGGAGAACAGCAGAGCGACCCGTGGGTTCGCCTGCGCATCGTTGGCCTTCTTCGGATACCCCAGCCCCGTCGTCACGTCGATGCACGGATCGCCCGGCGAGTAGTACGGAGTGACCGGCCAGGTGATCGGCATCCCGCCCTCGTCGACGGTCGTGAACTCGGTCGTCACGAAGCGGCTGAAGACGTCCTGGACCTCCTGGGGCAGCGAGGCGGTCACGGTCCGGAATGTTATGTCCGCTTTTCCGTCCGATCCTTGTGCCAGAGTGCACAACCTGCCCCGCGGTAGCTCCGTGGGGTTTTTTGACCGAGGCGTCAGATGGAGCAGCGAGCGCGCGACTACAGGCGGGATACCGACCTCATGCGACTGGGCGACGAGGAGCTCGTCCGCTTGGTCGCGGATGCCCGCGATTCACCCGATCCCGCAGACAAGCAGGCAGGCACCGACGCCTGGAAGGCGCTCGTCGGGCGCGAGCTCGACCGAGTGCGCGGGCTCGTCGAGGCCTTCCGTTTCCCGGGCCAGCCCGGAGTGCGAGTCGATCCATCCGACTACGACGACGCGACACAGGTGGCGCTCGAGCGCTGCCTCGTGCCGCTCCTGCGCAGCTTCGCGGGAACGACTCCCGGCGAGTTCCGCGCCGCGCTCGTCACCTGCGTTCGCTTCTCGTGCATGGACTTCTGCCGCCGGAGGCTGGGGCGCGAGCGCGGGCTCGCCGGCAGCATCGACGACCGCCTGCCGACGGCCGACGGGGAGACCCTGGGCCGCTTCGACCGCGAGCTCGGGGAGCTGGCCCGCCGCATCGAGGAGGGCCGGTTCGACGCGCGCCTCGGGCTGGACGAGGTGGCCGCGGCGATCGAGGAGCTCCCCAACGAGAACATGCGCGCCGTGCTCCGGCTCACTGCCGAGGGCCTGCCGTCGGCCGAGATCGCGAAGCGGCTCGGTCTGTCGGCGGGCAACGTGGACCAGCTCCGCTCGCGGGGATACCGCCGGCTCGGGGAGCTGCTGAGGGACGATGGCGCCGACTGACCGGCTGCTCGGCGAGTTCGCCGACGACTGGAGCGCAGGCAGGCGGCCGAGCGTCGCGAGCTTCGTGTCGCGAGCGCCGGTCGCGGAGCGCGACGCGCTGGCTCGCTCGCTCGAGGCATTCCTGCTGATCGCGCCGGCGCCTCGCTACACGCCCGCGGTGGCGGCGGAGCTGATGACCGACCCGATCGTGCTCGCGACCACGCGTGCGCTCGAGGGACGCTCCGGACTGTGGCCGTCGCTCTTGCCGCGGCTGCGCCGGCGTGCGCGACTGAGGCGCGACGAGGTCGTGGCGCGTCTGGCGGAGGCGCTCGTCCTTGCGGGCGGTGAGCCAAAGGCCGCCCGCTACCTGCACGAGCTCGAGACCGGCACGCTCGACGCGCGGGGCGTTTCGCGGCGGGTGGTCGACGCGCTCGCCGGGATCCTCGACGCTCCCGCGTCGGAGCTCGTCGCGGCCCGCGAGTTCCGCGGCCTGGGCGGCTCCGCCCCGGCCGTGGCCTACTTCCGGGCGCCGGTCGCGCCGGGGGCGTCGGACGCGCGCCGTCCGGTCGAGCGCCATCCTCCGGAGCCGGAGTGGGACGAGGTGGACCGCCTGTTCCTCGGCGGAGGGGAGGAGGAGCCGGCATGAGCGTCGGGTTGGCTCGTGTGCAGGACGCCGAGCTCGCCGCGGCGCGAGAGCTCGATCGCGTGCCGGAGTGGCTCTGGGACAGAACGGAGCCGCCCGTGCCGGTCGAGTCGATCGCCGACAGCCACTACGGCCTGCTCGTCGCCGAGCACCCGGACCTTCGCGAGGTCGCCGGGGTGCCCGAGGCCGCGCGGCTCAGCGGGGTGCTGCTTCCCGACCTGCGGGAGATCTGGATCGACGAGGCCGAGGCGGCGCGGTCGCCGGGAAGGAGGCGATTCACGATCGGTCACGAGCTCGGCCACTGGGTGATCCACTGCCGGCTGGGAGCGACGGCGTCCGGAAACGCCGTGCGATGCCGTCCGACCCAGATCCGCGAGCAGGCGGGCGCAGAGAACGGCGAGCTCCCCTCCGGCCCGCGCGTCATCGATGACTCCGGCTACCCGCCGGAGGAACTCGACGCGAACCAGTTCGCGGCCGCGCTCCTGATGCCGGGCGGTCTCGTGCGGGCGTGGCACGAGCGCGTGCACGGTGACGAGCGGAGGCTCTGCCGGGCGTTCGGCGTCTCCCTGGAGGCGCTCCGGCGGCGGCTCTGGTTCCTCAGCGCTCAGCCTGCTTAGACATCGTCCCCGCCGCAGGTCCGCCGGCTCCACAGTCCCCGGCCCGCCCTCCGTGCGCGCCGCGCCGCGGCCACGAACGCTTCCGCGTAGTCGACATTCGGGGGAATGGTCAACGGCACGGCGTAGCCTGCCTCGACGAGGCTCGCGTTGAACAGCCGCCCGTCCCTCAGCCATACGTAGGCGAGGGCGCGCCCGTAGCGGTCGCGGGGCTCGATCCCCAGCCGGAAGCTCACCCGCCGGCCGGGCTCGAGCACACGCTTGGCGAACGCCGACGCCTCTCGTCCGTAGCACTCGACCCCTCCGAACACCTCGGGTGTCTCGACCCCGATGAGCCGCACCTTCCCGATTCCCGACAGGACGGCCGTGTCGCCGTCGACCACCCGCATCACCCGAGCCGATAGGGCGCTGCGCGGTGGCGGTGGGAAGCGGCTCGAGCCACGGGCCGCGCCGTCACCGGAGTCGTCCGCGCAGCCTGCCGCGGCAAGCGTGAGCGCGGCGGGCGCGACCGCGAGGCGCGTCAGTTGTCCGAGCCGAGCCTGTCCCAGCAATAGAGCTCGACCGCCTCGGCGGCGAGCTCCATGGTGCGCTCGTCGGACAGCCAGGGAAGGACCGCCTCGAGCGCCTGCTCCTCGCTCGCGCCGCACTCGAAGGCCTCGTCGCCGCGGAACCCGGCGGCGATCTTGAGTGCCTCACGGCGGTGCTCACCGAGCGTGCCGAACGCGTTCACCAGGAACTCCTTGTTCGCGATCGGCTGTCCCACGTCCAGCGACGCGTGCCAGGCGGCGAGCATCGACAGGTCGTCGTCGTCGAGGTCGTCGACCGCCTTTGCATAGTGGACCTCGAGCTCGTCGTCCGGGATCTCGTCGACCCAGGCGCGAACGACCTCGCCCAAGAGCTGCCGGCGGGCCTCACGGCCGACCGACTCCGCGACTACGCGAATGGCTTCCTGTGGCTCGATGAAGCAGAGGGGCATCCGAGTCCGGTCTCCCTTTGGTCGCACGCTAGGACTGGTCGCACAGTAGGCGCCGGACCTGACGGAAAAGCCGCTCCGCGGTGTTGCGCGCGCTGGTGGCGACTGAGAGAGTTGGCACGACAGGCCCGGCGAGCGTGAGCCGGGTCGAAAGCGGAAGGAGTCGGCATGGCCGACCGTGTGCTTGTAATCAGCTGGGGCACTCCCGTCCGGGGACGGGAGGAGCGCGCGCTGGAGGTCTTCAACGAGGCCATGGGTCTCTGCGGCCGGATGCAGGAGGAAGGCCGGATCGAGAAGTTCGACGTCGTGCTGCTGAGGCCGAACGGGGAACTGAACGGCTACCTCGAGCTGCACGGATCCGCCGAGCAGCTCGCCGCGGTTCGCGACGACGAGGAGTTCCTGCGCAACACGGCCGACGCGGTGCTGGCCGTCGACCGGATACGGCACACGGACGGCTACACCAACGCGGGCGTCGCGCGCCAGCTCGCGATGTACCAGGAGGCCGTCGCCAAGGTCCCTCAGACCGCCTGAAGCGCAGACCCGTCTAAAGCGGGCAGGATCGGGGCGCCTCGCCGGGTACGGCGGGGCGCCCTAGTTCCGCAGCACACGGTTGCCCGTCCGGCCAGGGGGGTATCACCCCCGGGTATGGACGACGAGACGTTCATCGCCGCGCACGTCGAAGCGATCTCAGGCCGGACACGGTCAGAAGGGCAGCGCCTCTTCTCGGCGATCCTCGGCCGATCCTGGCCGGGCGGCTCCTCCGACCGCAGCGAGCCGAGCGCGCTCGAGTGGGTTCGACGCTGGGGGCCCAGCCGTCACGCGCCGGCGCGACTCGACTGCTCGTGCGCGATGGGGCGCTGCCGCCTCTGTAACTGATTACGCCGCCGGCGCGGGAGCGCCTTCCAGGCGCGCGATCAGCTCGTCGAGCCGAAGCTCCTCGAGGCCCTGCCCGACCGCCTCGAGCTCACCGGCCGCGTACTCGATCAGCGACCTGCCCTCGCGGCAGAGCTCGAGCGTCTCGCGCAGGCCCGCCTCGTTCGAGTCGAGCCGGGCGATTATCTGCTCGAGGCGCTCGACGGCCGCCTCGTAGGTCTGTGGCTCAGCGCTCATCGTGTTCCTCCTCTGGATGGATCTGATCTGACGGCCGCGGGGACGGTTCCGTCCGCCAGCCGAAGGTCGAAGTCGCCCGCCGCTCGCACGGCGCCCGCTCCGGCGAGCGGCTCTCCGCTGGAGTCGAGCGCGAGGGCGTAGCCGCGCTCCAGGGTGCGCTCGGGCTCGTGCGCCCGCAGCGCGGCCGCCCGACCGCGCAGAGCGCCCTGCTGCCGCTCCGCCAGGGCACGCGCGGCGGCCTCGAGCCGGCTCGCGCGGCCGGCGAGCGCTCGGGCTGTCTCTTATACACATCTG
>JBKPHS010000031.1:0-4847 GCA_046729975.1 Actinomycetota bacterium | reverse complement strand
CGGTCGCTCAGCGTCGCGTCGTCGAGCGACCGCTTGGCGTCGGCGACGAAGCCCAGCGCGTGCTCGCGAGACGCCTCGAGCGCGCCGGTGGCGGCTATGCGGTCGCAGAGGGCGGCCGCCTCGGCGGGAGTCGCCGCGGCGCGGCCCAGGTCGACCTCGGCGAGCGACGGGTCGCGCCGGCGGGCGAGGATCAGCGGCAGGTTGACGGTCCCGTCTAGCAGGTCGGTGCCGCGCCGCTTGCCGGTTTGCTCCTCTGACCCGAAGATGTCCAGCACGTCGTCGAAGATCTGGAACGCGAGTCCGATGTGCGAGCCGAAGGCGCCGAGCGCGCCGGCAGCGGCCGGGCCCGGCGTACCGAATATCGCTCCGAGGCGGCACGCGGCGTCGAACAGGCGCGCGGTCTTCAGCTCGCAGCGCTCCAGATAGCGCTTGGGCGCGACGGCGTCGGACCACGCGTCGGCGCGCTGCATCAGCTCGCCGCGGGCGAGCGCCGACGAGGCGGCGGAGAGCTCGCGCACCGCATCGCGCTCTCCGGTGGCCTCGAGCTCCGCGAACGCGCGCGAGAACAGCAGGTCCCCGGTGCTCGTGGCCGCAAGGCGACCGCCCGCGCTGTAGACCGTCGGCCGGCCGCGTCGCAGGCTCGCGCGATCGAGCACGTCGTCGTGCACCAGGGTCGCCATGTGCACGAGCTCGACAGCCACCGCCGCGCGAACCACGGCCTCGCCGCCCGTGGAATCGGCGCACAGAAGCACGAGCATCGGCCGCAGGCGCTTGCCGCCCGCCGAGAGTGTGTCGCCCGCGTGACGCGCGAGCTCGTCGCCGTGGCTGTTCGCGACCTCGATCAGACGCCGCTCGGCGTGCTGCAGCAGCCGCGAGAGCTCGGGCCCTCCGGCCTCGAGCAGCGGTCCGATCTGGGCCAGCGTGGGCGCGCTGCCGGTCTGCGGATGGAGCGAGCTCAACGAACCGTCCCCGCGTGGATCGCGATGATGCCGCCGGCCGTGATGAGCCAGCGCACGTCGGCGAGCCCGACGGCGGCAAGCTCGGCGCCCAGCTCGCGGGCGCCGGGGAAGCGGCGGACGGAGCTCGGGAGATACGTGTACGCCTCCGAGTCCGCGAATCGCCCGAGCATCGGCACGGCGCGGTCGAACCAGAGCCGGAAGAACCAGGACAGCGGCGGGCGCTCAGGCGTCGTGATCTCGAGCACCACGACGCGTCCGCCCGGCCGCACGACCCGCGCCATCTCGGACAGGCCCCGGCCGAGATCCGAGAAGTTGCGCGCCCCGAAGCCAACAGTGGCGGCATCGAAGGAGTCGTCCTCGTAGGGGAGCTCGAGTGCGTTCCCACACTCGAAGGTGATGGCGGGCGCCTTGCGGCGCGCCAGCTCGAGCATGGGCTCCGAGAAGTCGGAGCCCACCACCTCACCCTCCGGCCCGGCACGCCGGGCGAGCGCGATCGCCAAGTCGCCCGTGCCGGTGGCGACGTCGAGCGCCCGGTCGCCCGGCCCGATGCCCGCGAGGTCCACGGCCCGCTCGCGCCAGCGGTGGTGCATCCCGGCCGTCATGACCGAGTTCATCAGGTCGTAGACGCCCGCGATGCGGTCGAACATCGCGCGCACCTCGGTCTCCGGAAGGGTCCCGGAGCGGGCGTCGGCCGCTTGGGTGCCGCTCATGGCCCGGCTACTTGAGGGAGCCGAGGAAGTTGACCAGCTCGTTGAACTTCTGCGGGTCGCGCCGCTGTAGCGTCGAGTAGGACGGCATCGGCGCCGTCGGGTTGACGAGCGTGCGCGCGATGGCCTGCCGTGGCAGGCGCTCGCCTACCTTGGTCAGGTTCGGGCCGGGCCCGGCGTTCCCGTTCTCGCCGAACTTGTGGCAGGCGAGGCAGCCGGACGACGCGGCGACCGTCTTGCCCTGCTCGAACTGGGGCGCGACCTTGAGGTCGATCTCGGTCGGCGCTCCGGCGAGCGCGCCGAGGATCGTCAGGTAGGCCATAGCCCCGATCGTGGTGATGCCGGCGAGCGTCGCGATCGGCCGGCGCGCCGGATGCCGCTCGGGGTTGCGGTCGATGAACGGCAGCAGGATCAGCAGCACCAGGCAGATCGTGGGGATGCCGACCGTCGCCATGAACACCAGCGCGGGCGGCTTGACCACTCGGAGCAGCTCGAAGAGGAAGAAGAAGTACCACTCGGGCCGCGGCACATAGGTCGTGGTGGTCGGGTCGGCCTTCGGGCCGAGCTCGGCTCCCAGGATGACCGCCAAGGCGATGATCACAAAGAGCGTGATCGACGCCATCGTGCCGTCCTTCACGATCGCATAGGGCCAGAACGGCTTGCCCTGGTTCTTCAGGATGCTGTACTCGCGGGTGTACTGCTCCTTCTGGCGCGCGTCCATGGAGCTAGATGTCCTCGCGCGCCAGCGCCTTGTCCTTCTCCGCCTTCAGCCACGGCGGCGCGGTCGTGCCGAGCTTCGTGACCAGGTAGATGTGCACCGCGATCAGCGCGATGATCAGGCCCGGGATCAGCAGCATGTGCAACGAGTAGAACCGGCTCAGGGTGGTTGCGCCGAACTCTGAGCCGCCGCGCAGGAAGTCGGCCAGGTACGGGCCGATGACAGGCCCGGAGGCGTTGATGTTGACCGCCACGACGGTGGCCCAGAAGGAGCGCTGGTCGAACGGGAGCAGGTAGCCGGTGAGCGCCATCATGAGCGTCAGCACGAGCAGCACGACGCCGACCACCCAGTTCAGCTCGCGCGGGTACTTGTAAGCCCCGAAGAAGAACACCCGCGCCATGTGCAGGAATATCAGGATCACCATCACGGTGGCGCCCCACTTGTGCATGCCGCGCACGAGCTCCCCGAGGAAGACGTCGTTCGTTATGTGCTCGGTGGACTCGTAGGCGTGGACCGGCGACGGGTCGTAGTACATCGCGAGGAAGACGCCCGTCACCGCTTGCGAGACGAAGGCGAACAACGTCGCCGAGCCGAGCGTGTAGAACCAGTTCGTCCCCTTGGGGACCTTTCGGAAGAGGAACGCGCGCAGGAACGGGCTCGTGCCCGTGCGCTCGTCGAGCCAGCCGACGGTCGAGATGCCGGCCTCCTTCGCGCCTTCGATGACGGGCGAGCGCTGCTTCTCGGCCGGCCGTCCGTCGGGGCCGGGCGCCCGCGGGCCGTTGCGCGCCGGTTGCGTGCCAGGCCGGGGCGGGCGGCGGCGAAGCGCGCGAGGCAGGGGCGGCGTCGGGATCTTCACGTCGTTGGCCTCGCCGGATAGAGGTATTGCCAGAGCCCGTCGAGATGGTTGGAGGGGTCGCGCGGGGAGAACTTCTTTAGCTGGGAGTTCACGGAGAAGCGGGGGCCGACGAGGACGCGGCCGTTCTCGACCTTGGTCTCGAAGCGGTCGAGCGGGCGGACTGGTGGGCCACCGACGACCTTGCCGTCGAACCCGTACACGCCGCCGTGGCAGGGACAGATGAAGCGCTCGGAGGCCTGCACGTAGCGGACCGGGCAGCCGAGGTGGGCGCAGCGGGTCGTTATCGCCACGTACGGGAACTGAGTGAGCTTCGTGTCGCGCTTCGGGTCGCGGCGGCGGATGTAGATGGTCGTCTTCCCGACCTCGCCGACTCCCTGTGGGACGATCGTGAAGACCTTCGCGACGTAGGTCTGCGGATTGAAGTCGCCCTCGGGGCCGACGTCGAGGAAGACGTCCTTCTCCTGCTTCTCGAAGATGGGCCCGAGCGCGAAGCCGAGCGCCGGGAGCCCGAACGCGGCCGTGGCGATCCCGCCAGCCGCGAGGGCGCCGCCGGTCATGAGCCCCCGCCGCGTGACCGTCTCCCCCTCGAAGGCGCCTGGAATGCCGCGGTCGGCCGTATACGGCGACTTCTTCTTGCGGGCTTTCTTGGAGGGTGGCTCGGGCAAGGAGGGAGACGGATTTAACGGGGCCGGAACTGTAACGTCAACATAACTACGGGCGTCACAAAGCCGCTGCTTATGCGGGAATCAGCCGCTGCGCGAGAGTTCGCCGCCGACCGCCTCGCGGGCGCCCGGGCCGCCTTCGCCGGAGAGGGCCTGGGCGCTGGCCGCCCAGAGCCGCTCGGCCAGGTCGAGCCGGTCCTCGGCTGCCGCCCGGGCGCACAGGGAGATGAGGTCGGCCAGCTCCGCGACGGCCTCGAGGTCGCCCTCCGAGGCCAGGCGCGCGAGGCCGAGCGCGTACAGGGAGTCCCCGGCGAGCAGGCGCATGTCGGGGTCCATCGCCTCGAAGCCCCTGGGCGTGCCGTAGTGCAGCAGCCAGCCCTCGTAGACGGCCTCGAGCACGAAGGCGCGCGTGCCCTCCACGGGACCGTCCTCGAAGCGGCCGGCCGGCGGCTCCGCGACCGCGTACGCGCGCACCGACGGCTCGGCCGCGTCGATCACCTCCCGCAGCAGGCTCACAGCGCCGCGAACGACTCGCGGGCGGCCTCGAGCGTGCGCTCCACGTGCTCGGGCTCGTGCGCGAGCGACGGGAACCAGGCCTCGAACTGCGAGGCGGGCGGGTAGACCCCGCGCTCGATCAGTCCACGGCAGAAGGCGCCGTAGGCGGCCTGGTCGCACGCCTTCGCCCCGTCGTAGTCCCGCACCGGCTGCTCGCTGAAGAAGACCGTGAGAAGGCCGGGCGCCCAGGTCACCTGGACCGGCGCACCGGCGCCCTGACCGGCCTCGGCGAGTCCCTGCGCGAGCGTGCGCGTGGTCTGCTCGAGGCGCAGGTAGGCGCGCTCGTCGAGCAGTCGCAGCGTCGCGAGCCCCGCGGCGACGGCGAGCGGGTTGCCGGAGAGGGTGCCCGCCTGATAGACGCGGCCCGCCGGGGCGATCATCTCCATGAAC
>JBKPHS010000030.1:0-2917 GCA_046729975.1 Actinomycetota bacterium | reverse complement strand
CCTCGCCGTCACGGCGGCGGGGGCGCGCTCCGGGGCGATCGCCTTCGGCCGCGGGCCGGCGATCGACCGCTACCGGCAACCGGGACGGTACGACGTGGCGTTCAAGCTCGCGGCCAACCGCTGGAACGGCACCGTCGCGCCCCAGCTCGTCGTGAGGGAGATCTTCGCGACGGAGCCGCGCTTCGAGGAGCTGAGACGGCTGCTCCTCGCCGAATGGAAGGCGGGTGCGGAGGCGTGGACGCCGTGGGCGCGCTCCGTCTTCGCCGAGCTCGGGCTGGACGAGGAGGCGAAAGGCTGGCGGCCGCTCGTCGAGTCTCCGACGTTCCTCGCGGCCCTCCGCGAGGAACACGCCGCCGAGGCCGCGTAGCCGGAACGGGGGCCTGAGCCCGCAAGCCAGGGAGCTAAGATGGGCTCATGGCGGGTCAGGTGCTCACCGCGTCCGCCGAGCGGCACCACGAGCTGTTCGACCGGCTTGTCGCCGAGGTGGCGGCGTACAACCCCGATGTCGATCGGGACCTCCTCGAGCGCGCCTACACCTTCGCCTCCGCCGCCCACGAGCACCAGCAGCGCCGGAGCGGCGAGGACTTCATCCTCCACCCGCTCGGCGTCGCCCTGATCCTGGCCGAGCTCCGAAGCGACGACGCGACCATCGCCGCCGGGATCCTCCACGACGTCGTGGAAGACACCGACACGACGATCGAGCAGGTGCGGGACGAGTTCGGGGACGAGGTCTCCCGGCTCGTCGAGGGCGTCACCAAGCTGACCCGGATCCACTTCCAGAGCCGCGAGCAGGCGCAGGCCGAGAACTACCGCAAGATGATCGTCGCGATGGCCGAGGACCATCGCGTCATCCTCATCAAGCTTGCCGACCGCCTGCACAACATGCGGACTATCGAGTACCTCGGCAAGCAGAAGCAGCTCCAGAAGGCGCGCGAGACCCTGGAGGTCTACGCGCCCCTCGCGCACCGCCTCGGCATCCACACGATCAAGTGGGAGCTCGAGGACCGCGCCTTCGAGACGCTCCACCCGCGCAAGTACGCGGAGATCCAGGCGATGGTGAACGAGCGCCGCGCCGAGCGCGAGCGCTACGTCGACGACGCCGGCAAGATGCTGAAGCTCGAGCTCGACAAGGTCGACATCCCGGCCGAGATCTCGTCGCGCGCGAAGCACTTCTACTCCATCTACGAGAAGATGGTGAAGCGCGGGAAGGAGTTCAACGAGATCTACGACCTGACCGCGATGCGCGTCCTCGTCGACCGCGAGGGCAAGGAGGGTGAGCGCGACTGCTACGGCGCACTCGGCGTCATCCACTCGCTCTGGAAGCCGATGCCCGGCCGCTTCAAGGACTACGTGGCGATGCCCAAGTTCAACATGTACCGCTCGCTGCACACGACCGTGATCGGGCCGGAGGGCAAGCCGCTCGAGATCCAGGTGCGCACGCGCGACATGCACAGGACGGCCGAGAAGGGGATCGCCGCGCACTGGATCTACAAGGGCAAGAAGGGGAAGAAGTCGAGCGACGCCGAGCTGGCCTGGATGAAGCAGCTCGCCGACTGGCAGCGCGAGGAGACCGACTCACGCGAGCTCGTTCGCGCCTTCCCGGAGCTGGCCCTCGACGAGGTCTACGTCTTCACGCCCAAGGGCGAGGTGAAGAGTCTCCCCGGAGGCTCGACGCCGATCGACTTCGCCTACTCCGTGCACACCGACGTCGGCCACCGAACAGTCGGCGCGAAGGTGAACGGGCGCATCGTGCCGCTCCACTACCGTCTCAAGAGCGGCGACTTCGTCGAGATCCTGACCTCCAAGCAGATGAGCCGCGGCCCCTCGCGGGACTGGCTCTCGCTGGCCGTCTCCTCGCGCGCGCGCAACAAGATCCGCCAGTGGTTCAGCCGCGAGACGCGGGAGGTCGCCGAGCAGCGCGGCCGCGAGGCGCTCGAGAACGCGCTCAAGCAGCACAACCTTCCCTACAGGAAGCTCTCGGGCTCGCCGCTCCTGGCGGAGATCATCCGCGAGATGGGCTTCAAGAAGGCCGAGGACTTCTACCTCGCGCTCGGCTCCGGCAAGCTCCAGGTCTCGCAGGTCGCGAACAAGGTCCTCCACCGGCTGAAGACCGAAGGCGTCGTCGAGGAGGAGGTCTTCCCGCGCAAGCCCAAGGCCCGCGAGGCGGTCGCCTCCCAGAACTTCGGCATCCACGTGCCCGGCGTCGAGGACGTGCTCGTGCGCCTCGCGAAGTGCTGCACGCCCGTCCCCGGGGACGAGATCGTCGGCTACATCTCGCTCGGGAAGGGCATCACCATCCACCGGCTCGACTGCCCCAACGTCAAGGCGCTCATGCGCAACCCGGAGCGCTTCACGCCGGTCGAGTGGGACGGCGGGGCCTCTCAGAGCTTCCGCGTGCAGATCGCAGTCGTCTCCTGGGACCGCCCGCGCCTGCTCGAGGACGTCGCGCGGACGTTCGCTGAGCACGGGACGAACATCGTCGAGTACGGCGGTCACGTCGAGGACCAGTTGGCGAAGAACTGGTACGTCGCGGAGGTGGGGGACATCAAGGCGCTGCGCGCGCTCCTCGGCTCCCTCCGCAACCTCGAGTCCGTCTTCGACGCCTACCGAGTCACGCCGTCCTGATGGCGGAGGACGGCCGCCTCGCGCTCCTCGGGGAGCTCGAGCGCACGGACGAGGCGATCGGGGTGGAGCTGGCCGAGCTCGACGAGCTCTCCGCCGCCGTCGCCTCGATCCACGGACGTGCTATCGCCCTGCAGGAGCTCGTCGCCAGGCTTCCCGAGGAGCGCAAGGCCGCGGCTGCGGCAGTCGACGAGGCAGAGCAGGCGCTCGCCGAGGCGCGGGACGCGCTGCGGCGGGCCGCCGACGAGCTGGCAGCGGCCGAGGCGGGTCAGGACGCCGAGCGGATCGCGGCGGC
>JBKPHS010000029.1:0-7923 GCA_046729975.1 Actinomycetota bacterium | reverse complement strand
CGCCATACGGACGAACGCCACGATGCCCACCGCCGTCGCGCCGCCGTCGCGAAAGGCCACGACGCCGATCGCCACCATGAACGCCCACTCGGCCGTCCACGCGGCGCCGAACGCCAGCTGGGCGCGGAACAGGTTCGGGTTGCGCGCCGTGGCGATGGCCGCGCGAGCCGACTCCGCCAGTCGCTTCCCCGTTTGACCCGACACGGCCGATTCGATCACCGAAAGTGGCCGGAGTCAAGCTCCGAGGCTTCGGGTCAGCGCGAGCTCTTGAGCGATCTCAGCCAGCCGGCGGGGCCGATCAGGATGCGCGTGCCGGGTCGCATCCAGCGCAGCACGGCCAGCAGGTCGGCCTCGCCCAGCGAGACGCAGCCCGCGGTCGGGCCCCCGGTCTGTACGTGGAGGAATATCCCCGCGCCGCGTCCGAAGACGGGCTGCTGGTAATTGAAGTCGATCACCGACGCATAGCGGTAGGCGACGCGCGAGTGCGCCCATAGGTTCTCGTCCGAGGGCGCGCACGGCGTTCGATGGACCCAGCGGTTGTACCCGCGCCGCGTTCCCGCCCAGCACGACCCGGGCACCAAGCGACGCCACCTGAACCCGGTCAGGCCGGGGTCGCCGCGGGAGCCGAAGCCGTAGACGAAGCCATAGTTGCCGATCGGTGTGGTGCCGTCCCCGGCGCGACGGCGCCCCGGCCACGAGAGCCCGCTGGCTCCGACTCGGGCCGGCATTGCCCGGCGCACGATCCGCCACCCGCTGCCGACGCGCTGATAGGTCCGCGCCGTGGCATGAGTCGTCCGCATCCCGGACGTCGCGACCTCGATCACACGATCCGCCGATCCAAGCCCCCGCATGCCGTCGGGGTTCACAGCCGGCGGCCTCGCCGCCGCACTCGGGGCTGCGCAAAAGACGAGCAGGCTCGCGGTGGCCAGAGTCCCTCGCCCCGACGTCGCCCGCATCGGCGGGAGGATACGGTCAGGAGGCGTCGGGGTCGGCGAAGCCCACGGCGGCCGGATCCTCCACCGTCTCGACGATGGTGTCGGCACGCGTGACCTCCAGCAGACTGTCAAGCGGCCCGTGGCTCTTCACGAGCACCACGCGACGCTCGTCGAGCCGACCCCGCCGGACAGCCGCCGCGATCTCGCGCAGGCCGCTCGAGTCCATGAACTGGAGCTGGCGGACGTCGATCAGCAGAAGCTCCGGTCGCTCGGCCTCGAGCTGCTCCAAGCGGTCGTGGAAGTCCCTCGCGCCGCCGAGGTCGAGTACACCGCGCAATGAGATGCGAACGCTCGCGCCGCGGCCGTCGACCTGGATGTCGTGGGTGTCCGCGACCGGGGTCGGCACGCGGCAAGCGAGTTGGCGCGTCGGCCCTAGTGATCGATCGGGAGTGCGAAGCTCAAGCCATGCGGGGCATCTTCGCTATCGCGCTCGGCGCGTACCGCCGCAGCGGCGCGGACTTTCCGTTCGCCGATCTGGCCCGGGATCACGAGGCGCCGATGGAGGGCTACTACTGGCGCATCGTCGACCCGCGGCGCGGCACGGTGGTCGTCTGGCTGTGCGGCATTTGCAGGACCGGCGAGGAGCGCTGGGCGGTCGTGGCATGCGCGGCGCACCCCGGCGGCCTGGTCCGGTACGAGGTCGTGTCGCCGGCGCGAGGCGACCCGCACGGTTTCGGGGCCGAGGCGGCGGACGTGCTGAGCGGCGGCGGGAAGCGGCTGGTGGCGCGCCTCGGCGACGACACGTGGATCGACGTACGGCTCGAACCGCGCGTAGCATGGCCACGCCGGCCGTTCGGCGCCCTCGGACCGGCGCAGCTGATCCCCGGACTCGCCCAGTACTGGCAGCCGGTCGTGCTCGACGCCTCCGTGCAAGGCGAGGCCTGCGTCGCGGGCGAGCGCGTCGCGTTGGACGGCGCCACCGCGTACGCCGAGAAGAACTGGGGCTCGCGCTTCACCGAGCACTGGTGGTGGGGCCACGCCGGCGCGTTCGCACGCGAGGATGCGGTCGTGGCGTTCGCGGGCGGCCGGCTGCGACTGCTGGCCGCGACGATCCCTCCGACCGCGGTCGTCGTGCGACTCGGCCGCCGCGTCGTCACCTTGGCCCCGCCGCTGGCTCACGTCAGGGTCGCGGCCAGTGCCGAGGCCTGGCGGATCCGGGCGCGCTCGGCGCTGTGGTCGCTCGAGCTAGACGCGCAGGCGGGCGAGGGCCCGCAGTGGCTGCCGGTTCCGGACGTACCCGCTCGCCGGGTCGAGTTGCGGTCCGCCCACTACCTGGCGGGGCGCCTTGCGCTGCGTCTCTCGCGCGCGGGCCGGATCGTGCTCGACGACGTCTCGCCGCTCGCCGGGCTGGAGCGCGGGCTTCCCGCAGCCGGGGTCATCGGACATCGGCCCGGCGGACCGCCGCCATGAGCCCCTCCGCGCCGACCAGCCGCTCGAACGGTCCAAGCAGCGCCCAGATCGCGCGCAGCCGGAGCGCCGCAGACCGGTCCACGGGCTCCACGCGCGCCTCCGAGAAAAGCGTCGCCCGTCCGTGGCCCGACGCGTGCGCCCAGTGCGCGAACAGCACGCGAACGGTGCCGGGCTCGCGCCAGCCCGCGAACTCCTCCGGTCCGCGCAGGTGGGGGTAATCGCGCGCGCGTGTCCAGATGCGCCCGCACAGTCCGGAGACGAGCAGCCGCTCGCCCTCCTCGAGCACCGTGAACGGGTACGACCTCAGCACCTCGTGAAAGGTTCGCCCGCGGGGCGTCCTGGGAATGCGCCAGCTCACGAGGCGGCCGAGAGTGCGCGTGTCGCACAGCCGCACCTTCCGCGCGGACTCCCACAGCCGCTCAGCCGGCGTCGCGGCGGAACGGCGATGATAGGTGCGGATCGCCGGGTCGGGTACCCAGGCGTCCGCTCTGTCCGCGCTCATCGGTGCTTGTCTACCCGTTCGGGCTGCGGCCCGCGCCCTATGAGATTCATCCAGCACAAGCAGGAGGCGTACTGGTTCTACCGGTTCGTGTCGCCCCTCTACGACCGCTGGGTCAACCCGCTCTTCTGGACGCCGCCGATGCGCGCGGCCGCACTCGAGCTCGCACGTCTCGAGCCCGGCATGCAGACGCTCGACGTGGGCGCGGGAACCGGCTTCTCGACGGAGGGCATCGTGGAGCGCGTGGATCCCGAGCGGGTGACGATGCTCGACCAGAGCCCGGACCAGCTCGGCCGTGCACGGCGCAAGCCCGCGATCGCGGCCTGCCGCAAGTTACTGGGGGACGCGGAGCGGCTTCCGTTCGAGACGAACACCTTCGATCGCTATGTCTCCTGTGGCAGCATCGAGTACTGGCCCGACCCGCAACGGGCAATCGCGGACGCGTACCGCGTCCTGAGGCCGGGTGGTGTGGCGCTGATCGCCGGACCCCTGCCGCCGCGGGGGCGGCTGGCGCGCCGCCTGGCCGACGCCTGGATGCTGTTCCCGACCGAGGCCGAGTACCACGAGTGGTTCCATCGGGCCGGCTTCAAAGACATCGAGGCGGTCGTTCTTCCCGCGCCCTGGGACCACGGAGGCACGGCTCGGTACGCGCTAGCGATCGCGGGGCGCAAGTCGGCGCCGGGGAACTCGCCGGCAGCCGCGTCGCCGGCGCGCGAGGAGCGCGAGCCGCGCCTGGTGGTCCGCCTGGCACGTTTCCTGGCGGGCTCGGCCGCCGGCGCCGCGTTCGTGCCGGTTGGCGTTCTGCTCAACCTCAGGGCGCGACTCGCGCAGTGCGGCGGTGGGGCGTGAACGGACGTCCGCTCGCCCTTGCCCGGCGGGCCGCCGGCTCGCCGGTGGCCGCGCTGGTGACGCTCTGGCGCTTCTCGCGCCCGCACACTCTGGTCGGAACGGCGATCAGCGTGCTCGGGATCTACGCTGTCGCGGTCGCCGAGCTGCCGGGGGTGGCGTTCGGCGCAGGCGCGGGCGATCTGGCTCTCACGCTGCTCGCCGCCGCGGCCGTGAACGTCTACATCGTCGGCCTCAACCAGTGCGAGGACGTCGAGATCGACCGGATCAACAAGCCGTGGCTGCCGATCCCGGCCGGCGAGCTGAGCGCGCGTGCCGCGCGCCGCATAGTGGCGACGGCCGCGGCGCTCGCCCTCGCGCTCGCGATCACCCAGGGCTGGGTCGAGGTCGCCGCCGTGGCGGCGGCGGTGGCCGTCGGCACGGCCTATTCGTCGCCGCCGCTCCGGCTGAAGCGGTTCCCGGCCGTCGCGGCCGCCAGCATCTCGCTCGTCCGGGCCGTGGTCGTCAACGTGGGCGTCTATGAGCACTTCGCGCAGTCGCTCGGCGGGCGTCCCGAGCTGAGCGCGCTGCCCGGCCCCATCGTCGCGCTGACGCTGTTCGTGCTCCCGTTCTCGTTCGCGATCGCCGTGCTCAAGGACGTACCCGACTTGGAGGGCGATCGCCTCTTCAGCATCAGGACCTTCACGGTGAGACTTGGCCGACGCCCGGCGTTCGCCATCGGCATGACCGCGCTGACCGCCGGCTACCTCGGCATGGCCGCGCTCGGGCCGGCGGCGCTTCCCGAGGCGCAGCCCTGGCTCTTGACCGGCGGTCACCTGCTCGCCCTCGCTCTCCTCTGGCGCTGGGCCGTCGCGACCGACATCGCCGATCCGAGTCGGTTCTCCCGCTTCTACATGGGCGTCTGGCTCCTCTTCTTCGCCGAGTACCTGCTGCTGCCGGCTGCGGTGCTGGCCGGCTGATTCACGACGATGAATGCCGTCGCCCACGACGAGTCGTCACGGCGGGGGCGCGGCGCCCGGGCGGCTACGCCGCGGTCGAGTCACGCGGGATGGAGTCCGGCGGCGAGCCGCCAGAGCCCGGTCGCGATCCTGGAGGCCCAGGCCCGCACCCGCGTCCCCGAGCTGATGCCGATTCGCTACGGGCGCATGCTCAGCTCTCCATTTGGCTTCTTCCGCGGCGGCGCGGCGATCATGGCCGCTGATCTGGCCGCTACTCCGGCGACGGGCCTCTGGGCCCAGCTGTGTGGTGACGCGCACCTCGCCAACTTCGGCGGCTTTGCGGCCCCCGACCGACGACTCGTCTTCGACGTCAACGACTTCGACGAGACGCTCCCCGGGCCCTGGGAGTGGGACATCAAGCGCCTCGCCGCGAGCGTCGCCGTCCTCGGCCGCGACCGCGGCCTCGATGCGGGACTACGCCGAGACGCCATCGAGGCCGCCGTCCGGGAGTACCGCCACGCCATGCGACGGTTCGCGGCGATGCGGACGGTCGACGTCTGGTACGCCCGCGCGGACGTCGCCAACCTCTTCAAGCGCTGGTCCCGGCGCCTGTCGGCCAAGGGCCGCAAGAGGTTGGACCGGACCCTGGCCGCCGCGAGCCGGAAGGACAGCCTTCGCGCGCTCACCAAGTTCACGCGCGTCGTCGACGGCGAGCCCCGCTTCGTCAGCGAACCTCCGCTCCTCGTGCCCATCGAGGAGCTGCTGCCCGCTAGCGACCCGCAGGGATCGGAAGAGCAGCTGCGCAAGGTGCTCGATACCTACCGAGGATCGCTCCAGGACGATCGCCGCCATCTTCTGGATGGGTACCGTCCCATCCACCTGGCTCGCAAGGTGGTCGGGGTGGGGAGCGTCGGGACATGGACGTGGGTCTTCCTGATGCTCGGTCGGGACGCCACGGACCCGCTGGTCCTTCAAGTCAAGGAGGCCGAGCGCTCGGTCCTGGAGCCCTTCGCGGGAACGGCCGCTTATCGATCGCAGGGCGAGCGCGTGGTCGCGGGGCAGCGGCTGATGCAGTCGGCGAGCGACGTGTTTCTCGGCTGGACGCGCGATGAGCAGCGGCGCGACTACTACGTCCGGCAGCTCTGGGACGCGAAGGGGTCGGCCGACATCGACGCCATCCCGGTGCGCGAGCTGACCGCCTACACGCAGATCTGTGGCTGGACCCTGGCTCGCGCACACGCCCGGTCAGGCGACCGCCTGGCCATCGCCGCCTATCTGGGTGGCGGCGACAACTTCGACCGGGCCATCGTGACCTTCGCCGAAGCGTATGCCGATCAGAATCAGCAGGACTACGACAGCCTGAGGGCGGCGGTCGACAGCGGGACCGTCGCTGCCGAAGCGGGCTAGACGAAGCGTTTGACGAACGCGAGCGCCTTGTCGGCGACTTCCCGCCAACCGCTGTCGATCGTCAGCGAGTGCCCGCGGTTCGGGACTTTCTCTATCTCGGTCACGCCCTCGTTCCGCCGCTGCCTCTTGAAGGACGCGTTTGCGATCGCCCACGGGACCGTGTGGTCCTTCTCGCCGTCGAGGATCAGCAGCGGCCCTCGGTCGGGGTTCTTGGTGTCCACCCTCGCCTCGGTCCAGGGGTTCACGTTGGCGTTCGCCATCTGCATCAGCGCCACGCCGGGCGCCGCCACGTGGTACGTCTCGTAGAGCTGCTTCGCCTCCTCATCGCTGAGGGCGTTCGCCCACCCGTACTTGAACTGGTCCAAGGTGAGAGCGACGGCGCGGCCCCGGTTCAGCGGGTTCCCGAGCACCGGCATGGCCGACCTGAGAGCGGAGATAGGCAGCGGCAGCACTCCGCGGAAGGGTCCGGGATCGATCGCGACCGTCGCGGCGGACAAACCGCGTCCCGCGATGATCTGGGCCACCAATCCCCCGGTGGAGTGACCCATCACCGCCGGCTTCTTGGTCAACTTTCCGATCACCTCGGCGGTGTGGTCGGCGACCTGTCCGACCGTCTTCTTGGCGAGGACCTCGGGCTTCGCCCGCGCCTGCTCGACGGTCTCGGGATCGTCGGGCCACACGGGCGTCACCGGGGCGTACCCGGCCTCCTCGAAGACCTGCGCCCAGCGGTCCCAGCTGCTCGGTAGCAGCCAGAGGCCATGGATGAACACGACCGGGGAACGTCCCGAGGCGTTGGCCTGGTCGACCTGCTGGGCTTCGTGCTCGGTGATTGCCATGCACTCCTCTTTTCGTTGGCGCCCCGTTGGCGTTCGTATCTTCGCAATCGGCCATTGCCGCCGGTCGGCGAGGAGTAGCGTTGGCTCGACCACCGCCACAGATCGGAGGCCCCATGCCATTCGTCAACGTCGGTCACGAGAACTCGGGGAGCATCGACCTGTACTACGACGACCATGGGGAGGGAACCCCTGTCGTTCTCATCCACGGCTTCCCGCTCAGCGGGGCCTCCTGGGAGAAGCAGATCGCGGTTCTGCTCGCCGCGGGTCACCGCGTGATCGCGTACGACCGGCGAGGGTTCGGCAACTCCAGCCACCCCGCCGTCGGCTACCACTACGACACCTTCGCAGCCGACCTCAAGGCGCTCATCGACACCCTCGACCTGCGTGACATCGTGCTGGCCGGCTTCTCGATGGGCACGGGCGAGGTGACCCGCTACCTCGGGACGTACGGCTCGGAGCGGGTCAGCAAGGCGGCGCTGTTCGCGCCAATCCCGCCGTTCCTTCTTCAGACGGACGACAACCCCGAGGGAGTGCCCGGCGACGTCTTTGAAGGGTTCAAGCAGGCGATCCGGGAGGACCGACCGGCCTACTTGAAGTCGTTCCTCGACGACTTCAACAACGTCGACGTCTACCGGGGCACGCGGATCAGCGACCAGGCCTGGCAGCAGCAGTTCATCGTCGCGGTCGGCGCTTCGCCCATCGGCACCGTGCGCTCCGTCGATGCATGGTTGACCGACTTCCGCGACGATATGCCCAAGATCGATGTCCCGGTGCTCGTCGTTCAGGGAACCGAGGACCGCATCCTGCCGATCGACGCCACCTCCCGCCGGCTGCCCGGCCTGATCGAGGACGCCCGCTTCATCGAGATCGACGCGGCCCCGCACAACTGCGGCTGGACCCACCCCGAAGAGGTCAACCGCTCGCTGCTCGATTTCATCGCCGACCGAGAGCCCGCAGCCGTCGGCGCCGCGGCGCCCGTCTGACGGGCGCCC
>JBKPHS010000028.1:0-15852 GCA_046729975.1 Actinomycetota bacterium | reverse complement strand
GTGCAGGTCACGTCGAGCGCCACTGCGCGCCGGCGGAGCGCGCGCTGGCGCCGCGGGACGCTGGCGCTCAGTCGGAGCTCCGGCAGCACCGTGACGCGTGCATCCGGCGCCGGGGGCGGCGGCGGTGGCGCGGCGCTCGGTGAGGCCGGGCCGGGGCCGAAGAAGAAGCGCTGCACGCGGTTGTTGTAAGGATCGGTCACGAGGACGCTTCCGTCCGCGGCCGTATCGAGCGACCCCGGCTCGACGAACTCGCCCGTCCCGGCGCCGGGCTCGCCCCAGGAGTCGATGAAATCGCCGGAGGCGGTAAAGCGCTCGACGCGTGCGTTGCCGGCGTCCGACACGTAGACCTGGCCCACCGGATCGACCGCCACGCCGACGGGGCCGTCGAGCTGACCCGGACCGCTGCCCGTCGAGCCCCACGTCGCGAGCAGGCCGCCGCTCGGCGACAGCTTGCGGACGACGTCGTTGCCGGTGTCAGCCACGTACACGTTCCCGTCCCCGTCGAGAGCCACGTCACCGGGCGAGCTCAGCGCGCCGCCCGCCGTCCAGGTGGCGAGGTCGTTGCCGCTCGCGTCGAGCTTGCGGATCCGGTCGTTGCCGGAGTCCGCGACGTAGAGGTTGCCGTTCGGGTCCGTGGTCACCCCGTCCGGGAAGCTGAAGCCGCCGAGCTGGGCGGTGGGGGCGTACCCGGCGTCGAAGCGCTGGATCCGCTGGTTGCCGGTGTCGGAGACCCAGAAGCCGCCCCCGGCCGCAGCGGCGACGTCCTCCTGTAGATCGAACCGGCCGGGCGCCGAGCCGTGGCCGCCCCAGTTG
This sequence comes from Actinomycetota bacterium, assembly GCA_046729975.1. Classification (GTDB taxonomy): domain Bacteria; phylum Actinomycetota; class Thermoleophilia; order Solirubrobacterales; family Thermoleophilaceae; genus JBKPHS01. The sequence continues at coordinate 15,039 of JBKPHS010000028.1, read as the reverse complement.
TGGATCAGAGCGCCCGCCGCATCCAGATCGTGCATCCAGTACTCGAGGGTGGCGGCGACGGTGAACTCGCCGCCGGGACCTGCGTCGATGCCCTTCGGGCCCGTGAAGTTCCCGTCGCGGCGGCCGGATACGCCGAAGGCGCCAAGCAGCGTCCCCGAGGAGTCGAAGCTCTGCACGCGGTCGTTGCCCGTGTCCGCCACGTGAACCGTCCCGTCGGCCGCGACGTCGAGCGCCCGCGGGTACTGAAACTCGCCGAGATCCGTTCCGCGGGTGCCCCAAGTCGTCTCGACAGTCAGCGACGAGGACATCTTCACGACGCGCTCGTTGCCGTTGTCGGCCGCGTAGACCTTGCCCGCGTCGTCGACACCGACGTCGTACACGAACGAGCCGATCGTCGCGCTCGTCGCCTGGAAGGTGCCGCCGGTCGTGAACTTCTGCACCCGATGGTTGTCGTCGTCTGCGACGTAGACGCTGCCGCCCTTCACGGCCAGGCCGAGCGGGTGGTCGAACTGGCCGTCGCCCGTCCCGTGCGTGCCCCAGGTCGTGACCAAGCCACCGTCCAGATCGAATTTCTTGATCCGATCGTTGCCGCTGTCGGAGACGTAAACGTTTCCTCCGCCGACCGCGATGCCGCCCTTCCACTGGATGTCGAAGCCTTCCCACTTCCGGATGAACTTGCCGTTCGGGTCGAACTTCTGGACGCGGTTCCGGTCGCTGTCGAGCACGTAGACCGAGCCGGTGGCCTGGTCCACCGCGAGGTCGCCGATCGCCCCGAACTGCCCGTCTCCGAACCCGTACGAGCCCCACTGGGCCATGAAGTCGCCGCCGGCACTGAAGCGCTGTACTCGGTAGGTCCAGCGGTCGGCGACGTACAGGTCGCCCTGCGGCCCCCGCGCGATGGCCTGCGGCTGGCGTAACACTCCGGCGCCGTTGGCGCTGAAGGTCTGCACCGACGTGTAGGGGCAGGAGCCGGCGCCTGGGCAGCTCGCCGCCCCGGCGGGCCCCGCACCGAGCAGTGCGCCGGCCGACGCGACCGCCAAGAGGCGGAGGAAGGTGCGCATAGGCACCGAGCCTAGGGGCGTGAGAGCTCGCCGGCCACCGTGTTCCGCAACACCCCGATGCCCTCGATCTCGAGCTCCACCACGTCGCCCGGCTCGAGCCAGCGGCCGTCGCCCTTCTCGAGGATGCAGCCGCCGCCGACCGTGCCCGACCCGATTACGTCCCCCGGTTGCAGGCCCGGCGTGTTGCGCGCGGCTGCCGCAAGGAGCTCCTCCCAGGAGAACTGCATGCCGCCCGTCCGAGATTCGGTCCGGAGCTCGCCGTTCACGCGCGCCTCTGCGCGCATGTCGAGGTCGGCCGGCAGCTCGTCCGGCGAGACGAGCACCGGTCCCAGCGAGGTCGCGAAGTCCTTGCCCTTCGCCGGGCCGAGCCCGACCGCCATCTCCCTGCGCTGGAGGTCGCGCGCGGACCAGTCGTTCATCACCGTGAAGCCCTCGGGCCGCCCGTCGGCGCCGATCACGCAGGCGAGCTCCAGCTCGTAGTCGAGCTCCGCCGTGTCGGCCGGCTTCAGGATCTCGTCGGAGTCGCCGTACACGGCCGCCGGGTTCGAGAAGTAGAAGACGGGGACCTCGTACCACTCCGGCGGCACATCGAGCCCGCGCCGCCCGCGCGCCGTGGCGACGTGCTCCTCGAACGCGTAGAAGTCCCGGATCGACGGCGGCTGCCCGTCCGGGAAGCCGCGTCTCATCGCTCGAACAGCGTCGAGAGCACGACCTCGCTGACAGTGCGGTTGACTCCGTCGACGGCGCGGATCCGCTCCAGCGTGCTCTCGAGGTCCTTGGTGTCCCGCGCCATCACATGCAGGATCGCGCTCGACTCGCCGGCGACGGTATAGGCCGCGGTCACCCCGGACTCCTGCTCGACAACGCGCCGGATCGCCTCACCGGGCATGCGGCCGTCGCAGTAGAGGTCCACGAACGCCTCCGTCATCCAGCCGTAGAGGGCCGGATCCACGCCCGCCGTGTAGCCTCGGATGACACCCTCGGCCTCGAGGCGGTCGATGCGCCGCTTGACGGCTGGAGCCGAGAGGTGCACGTGCTTGCCGATGTCCTGGAACGAACGCCGCGCATCCTCTTGGAGCAACGCAACGATCTGGCGATCAATCGAGTCGACTTTAGGCTGATCAGGCACTGGTACGCAACAAACCGCCGTTGATCCGGCCTGCTGACGGCGGAATCATTACAGAACCCGGTCGAAGGAGGAGTAGATGGCGGTCGAGCCCGCACCCGTCGAGGCGAAGCAGCAGCAGGATCCAATGCCGCTCCACGGCATCGACCACATGGAGCTGTTCGTCGGGAACGCCGCTCAGGCCGCCTTCTACTACAAGCACGCGTTCGGCTTCGTAGAGACCGCGTACCAGGGGCTCGAGACCGGACGGCGCGATCGCGTCTCACACGTGCTCGAGCAGGGACGCATCCGCCTGGTCCTTACCGGGACGCTGTCCGGCGAGGACGAGATCGGCGACCACCAGAAGCACCACGGCGACGGCGTGCGCGACATCGCGCTGAGCGTGCCGGACGCGGACGCCGCCTACTGGCGCTCCGTCGAGCTCGGCGCCCGAGGGGTCGTGACGCCGCACTGGCTGGAGGACGAGGGCGGCCGCGTCCAGCTCGCGACGATCGAGACCTACGGCGACACGCGCCACACGTTCGTGCAGCGCGGCGAGTACGACGGCCCGTTCTTGCCGGGCTTCGAGAAGCGCGGCGACGCCAATCGCGGCCGGGACGGCCTCGTGCTCGCGATCGATCACGTGGTCGGCAACGTCGAGCTGGGGCACATGGAGGAGTGGGTGCACTTCTACGAGCGCGTCTTCGGGATGACCGAGATGATCCACTTCTCCGACGAGGACATCTCGACCGAGTACTCGGCGCTCATGTCGAAGGTCGTGACCGACGGCCACGGGCGCATCAAGTTCCCGATCAACGAGCCGGCGCAGGGCAAGCGCAAGTCGCAGATCGAGGAGTACCTCGACTTCTACCGCGGCGCCGGCGTGCAGCACGTCGCCCTGGCGGCCCAGGACATCGTTCGCACGGTCGGAGAGCTGAAGGCGCGCGGCGTCGAGTTCCTGGCCATCCCCGAGTCCTACTACGAGGAGGTCCCAGGAAGGATCGGCGAGATCGACGAGGAGCTTGCGGACCTGCGCCGGCTCGGCATCCTCGTCGACCGCGACGACGAGGGCTACCTGCTGCAGATCTTCACGAAGCCGGTCGGCGACAGGCCCACGATGTTCTTCGAGGTCATCGAGCGCCACGGGTCGCGCGGCTTCGGCGAGGGCAACTTCAAGGCGCTCTTCGAGGCGATCGAGCGCGAGCAGGCGATGAGGGGGAACCTATGAGGTACGAGCGCCGCGGCGAGCTTCCGAGCAAGCGCCACACCGTCTTCCGCGACAACGGCACGCTCCTGACCGAGGAGGTCATGGGCTTCGAGGGCTTCTCCGGCAACGAGTCGATCCTCTACCACCTGATCTCGCCCTGCCGCGTGATGGAGCTCGGCGAGTTCACGCCGATCGAGCGCGAGGAGTGGGTGCCCGACGCCCATGCCTGGCACCACATGGAGACGAAGGAGGTCGAGCCCGAGGGCGACCTCGTGTTCGGCCGCAGGCTGCTCATGTGGAACAACGATGTCGAGATCGCAATCTGCCGGCCGGCCGAGGGGCAGGAGTACTTCTACAGAAACGGCGAGGGGGACGAGGTCGTCTTCGTTCATCGGGGCAGCGGCGAGCTCGAGACGGTCTTCGGCACGCTGCCCTATCGCGAGGGCGATTACGTCGTGATCCCCCGTGGCACCACGTACCGGTTCGTCCCGGAAGGCGAGCAACTCCACCTGACCTTCCACACCCCGGGCGAGATCGAGACGCCGACCCGCTACCGCAACCGCTACGGCCAGCTTCTCGAGCACGCGCCGTACTCCCAGCGCGACTTCCACGCCCCGGCGGAGCTCGCGACCCACCGCGACGGTGGCGAGTTCGAGCTCGTCGTGCGCGTCCGCGACGGCTATCAGCGTTACACGCTCGACTACCACCCCCTCGACGTCGTCGGCTGGGACGGCTACGTCTACCCGTACACGTTCAACATCAACGACTTCGAGCCGATCACGGGCCGCATCCACATGCCGCCGCCCGTGCACCAGACCTTCCAGGGGCCGAACTTCGTCATCTGCTCGTTCTGCCCGCGGCACCTGGACTACGACCCGAACGCGATCCCGATCCCGTACCACCACTCGAACCTGCAGTCCGAGGAGATGATCTATTACGTCTCTGGGGAGTTCGGCTCGCGCAAGGGCATCGACATCGGCTCGATCACCCTGCACCCGTCGGGCCTACCGCACGGCCCGCAGCCCGGGCTGGCGGAGCGTTCGATCGGCGCGACGCAGACGAACGAGCTGGCGGTCATGTGCGACACCTTCGCGCCGCTCAGGCTGAGCACGCTCGCGCGTGACCTCGACGACGGCAAGTACGCGCTCTCCTGGTACGAGAACGCCGAGCAGCCAGATGCTTCCGCCGATGGCGGCAGCCCAGCGGGGGTCACGAGCCACATCTGACACATTTGATGTGGCGTAGGCCCCCGCCGGCGGCTGCTCCTCCGGACGGGCGCGACTACCGCTCGCGGCGCGCAGGCGCGATACTCGCCCGCGATGGCTGAGGGCAACGTCGAGCTGATCCGTGGTCTCTACGGCTACAACTGGGTCGCCGTGGGGGACCGCGAGCGGGGCCTTGATGCCACGACCGCGGTCATGGCGGAGGACATCGAGGCTCGCATCTCGCCCGAGGTCGGCGACCGCACCCTGCATGGCGTGGACGGCTTCGTCGTGTTCGTGCAGGGACTCGAGGAAGACTTCTCGGAGTTCCGCTATGACGCCGAGGAGCTCGAGGAGGTTGTCCCCGGCCAGGTCGTCGTTACCGGGCACATCCACGCACGGGGGCGGAGGAGCAACATGCCGCTGACCGCGCCGTTCGGTCACCTCTGGAAGCTTCGCGACGGAAGGGCCGTTGGCGTCGAGGCCCATCTACGTCCCGAAGACGCCCTCACGGCCGCGCGCCGCGACTGAGCATTCGCGCGAGCGACGAGCTCGGAGCGAGAGCGACGCTCGTCACGCTGCCGCGTGACCCGATCGCGGCACCGGCGTCGAGCGCCTTCGCCGCGTAGCGCCGGAGCTCCCGCTCGAACTCGCGCCGGTCTCGCGCGCTGTCCCACTTCCAGGCGATCACGAGGGCGTCGCGGCGCCGGCACGGTGAGGGGCAGCCGGCGTCCGGCAGCGGGCCCCGGCGCCAGAGCTCGAACGCGCCGCCGCCCCAGCCCTCGGCGGCCGCGGCTGCGCCGCCCGGGTCGCCGGCGACTCGCAGCAGCTCGCGCGTGTCGAGCTCCCCGACGGTGCCGCGCGCGACGCGGCGCCAGCCATTGGGGAGCTCGACGTCCAGGGATACGCGGCGTGGGCGCTCGGCGGCCAGGTACTTGTCCGGGTGGAGCACCTGCTCCGTCGACGCGGGCGGCCGCGTGCGCAGCGCGTAGTTGACGAGCTTCCAGCCGCCGGCCGCCCGGTAGAGCCGCTCCACGAACGGCTTGCCGGCGAGGTACGGGAACTCGAAGCTCCGCCGCAGGTACGGCGGCAGCGAGGCGCCGCCGGTGGCGCCGAGCGCGCCTAGCGCCGACCCGAGGGCATCGCCGGGCGGGACGTGGCGTCGCTCGTACTCGACCATGAGCGCTGTTGCGGTTCCCTCGACGAGGGCGGTGTACGCCGTGTCGGCGTCGAGCCGAGCGCCGGCGGGCTCCCGCAGCCCGAAGCGGTCGTCCTCGAGGGCGTGCGTCAGCTCGTGGGCGAGTGCCATCTCGGCCGTGACCGGATCGGGGGCCGCGCCGCGGACGAGGGTGAGACGGGCCTGCCGCGTGTCGTAGTAGCCGAGCACCTGGCCCTCGAATAGCGACGCCTCGACCTCGCGCAGATCGGTGCCCGGCTTCACCAGGCCGAGCAGGGCGAGAAGCTCCTCGTCGGCGCGCCGGCGCGGCTCGGGGTAGAGCCGGTCGAGCTCCGCGACGCCCGCGCGGCGCGCGTCCGCCTGTGACACGACCCGGGGGAGCGGCCGGCTGGCGAACCGTAGGCCGCGGATCGCCTCCACCCGGCGCGCGATCGTGCCCACCCGGCCGGCGATCTCGCTCGTGCGATCGCTCTCCTTCGAGCCCCCGGAGCCGCCGGCGAGCAGGCCGCCGGCCACGAGGGCCGCGACCAGCATCGCGATAACCAGCTCAGGCGTCCGCTCCCTCACGCGCCGCACGCTAGCGCCGTTTTATAGGCAGGTTTCGAGGCGGGCGTCACCGGTAAAAATGCTTGACAAGTGACGCTAACCATCGTATTCTTTTAGACAGTTAGCGAGGGGGAACACAGGTCAGGAGGGTCCATGCACACCAGCCACAGCTCCAATCACCCGCTCACCGTGCGCGTTGCCCAGGCAGACGACAGGAAGGCGTTGAGGCGCCTCGCGCTGCTCGACTCCCGACCGGCCGATGACGCGGACGATCTGGCCGGCGCAGCGCTAGTAGCCGAGTCCTGCGGCGAGCTGATCGCCGCCCTACCGCTGGACGGCGGCGCAGCGATCGCCGACCCGTTCAAGCCGAGCGCGGACGCGCTGACGCTGCTGCGCCTCCGCTCCCGGCAGCTGGAGAGGGCGGCATGAACCCGCTCTTGAACGCGGTCTACCTCGATTTCCTCCGCGACGCTGCCGAGGCCGAGCGCGCCCGGCGGACACGCGCCCGTCCCGACTCCCCGCGGGGCGGGCGCCGTCGTCTTTCGTTCCGATTTCGCCGTTCGTGCTCATTGCGGCTCCCCGCAGCTCACGACTCCGCAGGTAGCTGCGTTCAGTGACCGTGACCAGCGTGCTGAACCGCCGCCGGTTGACGTGGCCGCTTCTCGCCTTCGCCCCGGTCGTGGCGGCGCTCGTCGCGTTGGGTGGCTCTGCGGCCGTGATTCTGGGCTATGGCGCGCTGCTGTTGGTCCTCGACCGCGCCTTTCCCGTCGCAGGAGATGCGATGGCCGACGCAGAGGTCAGCTTCCGCCACCTCGCCCGCGAGCGCCGCAGGGCGGCCCGCGGGCGCGGCGACGCGCAGCGGCTGGTGCTCCTCTCGGAGGACTCGGGCTGGGCGGCGCTTGCGGAGCGACGACGCCGTGGCGTGCAGGAGATTGCTCTCGACTCGATCGTCGGAACCGTCGAACGAGACAAGGCCACCGCGTTCGACGGGCGCTTTCGCCCGCCCAGCTGGAGCCGTGACCGCTGGGCGCGCATGTGGCTCGCCGTGCAGCGAGGGACGGCGCTGCCGCCCATCTCGGTCTACCGGGTCGGGAACCAGCACTTCGTTCGTGACGGACACCATCGCGTCTCCGTCGCGCGTGCCCTCGGCGTGGTCGCGATCGAAGCGGACGTCGTCGAGCTCCGATCGGCACCGGCGCGCGAGGCCCTCGCCGCCTAACTCGTCATCCCCGTGAACTGCCCGCCGGTCACGTTCAGGACCTGCCCGTGGACGTAGTTCGACCATGGCGAGCAGAGGAAGAAGATGCCGCCCGCAGCCTCCTCAGGCGTGGCGGGCCGGCCGAGCGGGATGAGCATCGACGCCATCTGGCGCATCTGCTCGGGAATGCCTAGCTTGATCTCCTCGCCGTCTCTCTGAAACGTGCCGCCCTCCTCCTTGGAGGCGGTCAGCCGCGTCTCGACGAACCCGAACGCCACGGCGTTCACGTTGATCTTGAACTGGCCCCACTCCTTGGCGAGGGTCTTGGTGAGGCCGACGACCCCCGACTTGCCGGTCGAGTAGTTCGCCTGGCCAGCGTTGCCCATCGTGCCCGAGATCGAGGACACGTTCACAACCTTGCGGAACACCTCGCGGCCCTCCTCGCGCTCCTTCGTCGCCGGCTCGCGCAGATGCGGCGCCGCGGCGCGCAGCACCCGGAAGGGGACGATCGCGTGGATGTCGAGCATCGCCTGGAACTGCTCGTCGGACATCTTGTGAATCGGGCCGTCCCAGGTGTAGCCCGCGTTGTTGACGATGATGTCGATCTTGCCGAACTCGTCGACGGCCTTCTGGACCATCTCATCCGGGACCCCCTCCTTCGTCAGGTCCCCGGCGAAGGCGACGGTCTCGCCCTGGATCTCGCCTGACGCCTCCTCCGCTACGTCGCCATCCAGGTCGTTGACCAGGACCTGAGCGCCGTTCTCGGCGAGCAGCTCCGCGGTGGCACGTCCGATGCCGCGCGCCGAGCCCGTCACGACCGCCGACTTACCGTCGAGTACTCCCACGTGGTCTCCTTTTTCAGCTTCGGGAAGGGCGGGATCATAAGGTGACCGGGTGGACCTCGATTCACCGCGGGCGCGCCGCGTGCTGGAGCGGGCAAGAGCCACGCCGGCCGGCTTCGTGCGCGCCTATTCCGACCTGGACGAGGCCGCACCGCGCTTCGCCGGCGCCGTGCTGGCGGCTTCTGACGACCCGGACGTCCCGTGGCACCGGATCGTCCGCGCCGACGGCTCGCTGGCGAGGGGGAAGCGCCAGCGCGCGCTGCTCGACCGGGAGGGCGTGCCGTTCCGCGGCGCCCGCGTGGACATGCGCGCGTGCCGGCTACCGCCCGCGTGAGCGCGCGACTGCACGCAGCGCGCGCGTTTCAGGGTCGGCTTGAACGGGCCGATACAAACCGGGTGAGCGGCCGTACCGAGGGCATTGCAGGCGCCAGCCTGCGCGACACCGACGACCAGTACCGCAAGCTGATCGAGCGCATCCCGGTCGTGACCTACACGGCCGAGTTCGGCGCCCGCTCCCGCTGGCTGTTCGTCAGCCCCCAGATCGAGGTGATGCTCGGCTACACGCCGGACGAGTGGCGCAGCGACCCGGACCTCTGGTTCGAGCGCATCCACCCGGAGGACCGGGCGCGCGTGCTCTCCGCCGAGGATCAGAGCCGCGAGACGCTCATGCCCTTCTCCTGCGACTACCGGATGATCGCTCGGAACGGGCGCGAGACGTGGGTGCGCGACAAGGCGGTGGTCAGGCTGGACGAGGGAACGGGGGCTCACCTCATGGAGGGCATCCTGCTCGACATCACGGAGCAGAAGCACGCGGAGGAGGCGCTGGCCGAGGCCGAGGAGCGCTTCCGCCAGGCGTTCAGCAACGCGCCGATCGGTCTTGCGCTCGTGAGCCCCGACGGTCGCTTCCTCCAGGTGAACCAGGCGCTCTGCGACATCGTCGGCCACTCGCGCGAGCAGCTCCTCACGAAGACCTTCCAGGACATCACGCATCCGGACGACCTCGAAGCGGATCTCGAGTACGTGCGGCAGGTGCTCGACGGCGAGCTTCGCCGCTACCAGCTGGAGAAGCGGTACCTGCACGGGTCCGGCCGAACGGTGTGGATCAACCTCTCCGTGTCGCTTGTGCGCGACTCGAAGTCCAAGCCGCGCTACTTCATCTCCCAGATCGAGGACATCACCGAGCGCAAGGAGACGCAGAAGCGGCTCGAGTACCTGGCTGACCACGATCCACTGACAGGACTCTTCAACCGCCGTCGCTTCGACGAGGAGCTCGCGCGCCAGGTCGCTCACTCGGACCGCTACGGGTCGACCGCCGCCGTGTTGCTGCTCGACCTGGACAACTTCAAGGAGGTCAACGACACGCTTGGCCACGGGACCGGCGACGAGCTCCTGAAGGGTGTGGTCGAACTCCTCGAGGGCAGGCTGCGCAAGACCGACGTCGTCGCGCGACTGGGCGGCGACGAGTTCGCCATCCTCCTCGCCGAGGCCGACGAGGAGCAGGCGCGCAGGCTCGCCGAGGAGCTGGTCGTGGCGATCAGGGAGCACCCGTTCGTCGCGCTCGGCGAGGAGGTCAGGACCACCGCGAGCATCGGCGTCGCGCCGATCGACGGCGGCCGCGTGTCCACGCCCGCGGGACTCCTGATGGACGCCGACCTGGCGATGTACGAGGCCAAGGCGACGGGGCGCGACCGCTGCGCGGTGCGGCTCCGCAGGGCGGCGCAGGCGGGACATCCCTGGGACTGACCCCAGGCGCTGGCGGCCGGCGCAGGCGATGTGCCAAGCTGTCGCTAACGCCTGCCGTGTCCCTCCGCGACCTGCCACTCCTGCGGCAGCTCCAGGGCGACCAGCTCGCCCTAGGCAAGGCAGCGCAGTCCAAGCGCTCCGAGTCGCTGCGGGCGCGCATCACGGACGCGGATCGCGTGGTCCAGTCGGTCTGCCCCTACTGCGCCGTGGGCTGCGGCCAGCGGGTCTACGTCAAGGACGAGCGCATCACCCAGATCGAGGGCGACCCCGACAGCCCGATCTCTCGTGGGCGTCTCTGCCCCAAGGGCGCTGCCTCCAGGAACCTGGTCCAGAGCCCATCGCGCCTCTACAAGGTCAAGTACCGCCGTTCGTACGGGACGGAGTGGGAGGAGCTCCCGCTCGAGTTGGCTATGGACATGATCGCCGACCGCCTGATCGCGGCGCGCGACGCGGGCTGGGAGAGCGAGTTCAACCGCACGCTTGGCTTCGCGTGCCTCGGCGGCGCGACCCTCGACAACGAGGAGAACTACCTGATCAAGAAGTTCTTCTCGGCGATGGGCGCCGTCCAGATCGAGAACCAGGCGCGCATATGACACTCCTCGACGGTCCCCGGTCTGGGGACCTCGTTCGGTAGAGGCGGCGCGACCACCTTCCAGCAGGACCTCGCGAACGCGGACTGCATCGTCATCCAGGGCTCGAACATGGCCGAGTGCCACCCGGTCGGCTTCCAGTGGGTGGTCGAGGCGAAGAGCCGTGGGGCCAAGGTAATCCACGTGGACCCGCGCTTCACCCGCACGAGCGCACTCGCCGACATGCATGTGCCGATCCGGGCCGGAAGCGACATCGCCTTCCTCGGTGGCATCGTCAACTACATCCTCGACAACGGTCGCGAGTTCCGCGAATACGTCACGGCCTACACCAATGCCGGGACGATCCTCCGCGAAGACTTCAAGGACACCGAGGACCTCGACGGCCTCTTCTCCGGCTGGGATCCCGAGAAGGGCAGCTACAACAACGAGAGCTGGCAGTACGAGGGCTTTGAGGCGTTCCCCGCGTTAGGAAGGCGCGAGCTGGGCGGGCCGACCGGCCATCAGGCGCACTACGTGCATTGGGGCAAGCTCAGGGCCGGCGAGCCGCCGGCCTTCGACGAGACGCTCGAGCACCCGCGCTGCGTCTTCCAGATCCTCAAGCGGCACTACAGCCGCTACACGCCCGAGATGGTCGCGGAGGTTTGCGGCGTGCCGAGGGAGCAGTTCCTCGAGGTGGCCGAGGCGCTGTGCGCGAACTCCGGTCGCGAGCGCACCTCGGCCTTCTGCTACGCGGTGGGCTGGACCCAGCACACCGTCGGCGTCCAGTACATCCGCACCGCGGCGATCATCCAGCTGCTGCTCGGCAACATCGGCCGCCCCGGGGGCGGGATCATGGCGCTGCGCGGGCATGCGTCGATCCAGGGCTCGACGGACATCCCGACGCTGTACGACATCTTGCCCGGCTACCTGCCGATGCCCACGGCTCGAGTGCACGACAAGCTCGACGACTGGCTCGAGTTGAACACTGCGCCGGCGGGCTATTACGCATACGCGCCCGAGTACATGATCAGCCTGCTCAGGGCGTGGTGGGGCGAGGCGGCCACGGAGGCGAACGACTGGTGTTTCGAGCGCCTGCCTCAGCTGACCGGCGACCACTCGACCTATCCGACTACGTTGCGAATGCTGGCCGGGGACGTCAAGGGGTTCTTCCTGATGGGTGAGAACCCGGGCGTCGGCTCGGCGAACTCGCGCCTGCACAGGCTGGCGATGGCCAAGCTGGACTGGCTTGTCGTGCGCGAGATGCAGGAGATCGAGAGCGCCACCTTCTGGCGCGACTCGCCCGAGGTCGAGAGCGGCGAGATCGTCCCGGAGGAGACCGCCACCGAGGTCTTCCTGCTTCCGGCGGCCGCGCACACCGAGAAGGAAGGGACGTTCACGAACACGCAGCGCCTGCTCCAGTGGCGGCACAAGGCGGTCGAGCCGCCGGACGACTGCCGCTCGGAGCTCTGGTTCATGTACCACCTCGGCCGCCTCGTTCGCGAGCGGCTCGCGGGCTCGAGCGAGCCGCGCGATCGCGCTGTGGTGGAGCTGACCTGGGACTATCCCACCGAGGGGCCGCACGACGAGCCGAGTGGGGAGGCCGTGCTGCGCGAGATAAACGGCTGGGGCGCCGATGGCAAGGAGCTCACCAGCTTCACGCAGCTGAAGCGCGACGGCTCGACGGCCTGCGGCTGCTGGATCTACTGCGGGTCGTTCGCGGGGGGCGTGAACCAGACCGCGCGCCGCAAGCCGGGCCGGGAGCAGGATGCCGTGGCCGGCGAGTGGGGCTGGGCCTGGCCGGCCAACCGCCGGATCCTCTACAACCGCGCATCGGCGGATCCCGAGGGGCGTCCGTGGTCGGAGCGCAAGCGCTACGTCTGGTGGGACGCGGATCAGGGCAAGTGGGTCGGCCCGGACGTGCCGGACTTCAAGGCTGACATGCCTCCGGACTACGTCCCGGGCAAGGACGCGAAGGCCGAGATGGCCCTGCGCGGCGACGACCCGTTCATCCTCCAGACCGACGGGCGTGGCTGGCTGTTCGTGCCGAGCGGGCTCATGGACGGCCCGCTTCCGACCCACTACGAGCCCCACGAGTCCCCCGTCAAGAACGCGCTCTACGGCCAGCAGGCGAACCCGGCGCGGCTGCGCTACCGGGACAGGTACAGCCCGGACAACCCCACGGCCGGCGACCCGGGGGCCGAGGTCTTTCCCTTCGTGGCCACGACCTATCGCCTGACCGAGCACCACACCGCGGGCGGGATGAGCCGCACGGTGGAACGCCTGGTGGAGCTCCAGCCGGAGATGTTCTGCGAGGTGAGCCCGGAGCTGGCCGCTGAGCGGGCGCTCGAGAACGGCGGCTGGGCGACGATCGTGACCTCGCGGACCGCGATCGAGGCGCGCGTGCTCGTGACCGAGCGTGTGCAGCCTCTGACAGTGGAGGGACGAACGGTGCACCAGGTGGGCCTGCCATACCACTGGGGCTACGCCGGCGAAGCGAAGGGCGACTCGGCGAACGACCTCCTCCACCTCGTGCTCGACCCCAACGTCGAGATCCAGGAGGCGAGGGCGGTGACCTGCGACGTCAGGCCCGGGAGGCGCCCGCGCGGGCCGGCGCTGAACGCGTTCGTGGAGTCCTACAGGGAGCGGGCGCGGCCATGAGCGAGCTCGGCTACGCGGAGGAGACGCGCCCGCGGGTCGGCTTCTTCACCGACACGACCGTCTGCATCGGCTGCAAGGCCTGCCAGGTCGCCTGCAAGGAATGGAACGACGTGCCGGAGGACGAGGTGGGCCTGACCGGGGATTCGTACGACAACACGGGTGGCCTCGGAGCGAACACGTGGCGTCACGTGGCGTTCGTGGAGCAGCGCAAGCCGCTCGGCGTGGACGGTGACTCGCTCGTGGAGGCGGCCGCCCTGAACGGGGTCGTCGAGGAGGGCGCGCCCGTGCACGAGGACGAGGGCTTCCGCTGGCTGATGAGCTCGGACGTCTGCAAGCACTGCACCTCGGCCGCCTGCCTCGACGTCTGCCCGACCGGGGCGATCTTCAGGACCGAGTTCAGCACGGTCGTGATCCAGCCGGACGTCTGCAACGGCTGCGGGTACTGCGTCAGCGCCTGTCCGTTCGGGGTGATCGACCGCCGCGAGGAGGACGGCCGGGCGTGGAAGTGCACGCTCTGCTACGACCGCGTCAAGGACGGCGTCGAGCCGGCATGCGCCCAAGCCTGCCCGACCGACTCGATCCAGTTCGGGGAGCACGACGACCTGGTCGAGCGCGCGCGCGAGCGCGTCGAGGTTCTTCACGAGCAGGGGGTGGCGGACGCGCGCCTCTACGGAGCCGATGCCGATGACGGCGTGGGCGGCTTCGGCGCGTTCTTCCTCCTGCTCGACGAGCCGGAGGTCTACGGTCTTCCGCCCGACCCCGTCGTCACGACGCGTGACCTCGGGGGGATGTGGAAGGCCGCCGCCGGCGCGGCGGGCGCGCTGGCCGTGGGCATGGCGGCGGCCGTGATCGGGGGCCGGCGCTGAGCGAGCCCGCCGAGTCGCGTAGCTACTACGGCAGGCCGATCCTCAAGCGTCCGGTCTGGTCCCCGGAGGTCCCGGTCTATTTCTTCTGCGGGGGGCTGGCCGGCGCGTCTTCGCAGCTCGCCTTCGGCGCGTCGCTGCGCGGCAACGACGAGCTCGCCCGGCGTGCGTGGCTCGCGGCGCTCGCGGGAATCGGGGCCGCCCCTCCGCTCCTGATCGCCGACCTCGGCCGCCCCGAGCGCTTTCTCAACATGCTGCGAGTCTTCAAGCCCACCTCGCCGATGAGCATGGGCTCGTGGATCCTGGCCGCGATGGGGAGCGCCACCGGGGCGGCGGCCGGCAGCCACGTGACCGGCCGCTTCCGGGCGCTTGGCAGGATCGCCGCGCCCACGGCGGCCGCGCTCGGCCTGCCGCTCGCCACCTATACCGCCGTGCTGCTGGCCGACACCGCGGTGCCGGCCTGGCACGAGGCGCGGCGCGAGCTGCCGTTCGTGTTCGCGGGCAGCGCGGCCGCGAGCGCCGGCGCCTGCGCCACGGCACTCACGCCTCCGCGACACGGCGCGCCTGCTCGGCGGCTGACCGTGTTCGGCGCCCTCCTCGAGACCGCCGCGACGCAACTCATGCAACGCAGGCTCGGCGAGCTCGGCGAGCCCTACCGCATCGGCGCCGCGCGCCCGCTCGACGCCGCGGCCAAGGGACTGACCGCGGCAGGGGCGGCCCTGGTGGCCCTCGCCGGGCGCCGCCGACCCGCCGCGGCCGCGGGGGGCGCCATGGTCATGGCCGGCTCGCTGCTGCGTCGAATGTCGGTCTTCCGTGCGGGCGTCGAGTCCGCGAGCGATCCGGCCTACGTCGTCGGCCCGCAGCGGAG
>JBKPHS010000027.1:0-14406 GCA_046729975.1 Actinomycetota bacterium | reverse complement strand
GTCGTAGCGGGTCTTGTCGCTGCTCGGCGCGCTCGGCTTGTAGTTCTTCGCGAGGTTCGTCGTCATCACGTAGATCGGGATGACGAACTGCTTGTCCGTCAGCTGGAATGGCAGGAACGCGAGCACGTCGCGGTTGTAGAGCGGGGGGTGGTCGGCGGTGCCGTCCCCGTCGAACTGCTTGTTTCCGGCGTAGTCGCCCACCTCGATCAGCGACAGCTGGCGCGGCGCGGAGAGCGGAACGGCGCCGCTGAAGCCCGCCACGAGCCTGCGGACCGAGTCCATCACCTCGCCGCCGGCGGTGTCGCCCGGGTACGCCCCGGTCGAGGCCAGGGAGCTGAAGAAGGAGCCGGACACGAGCGCGAAGTTGCCGTCCTTGACGGCGTACATCTGCACGGCCGAGGCGCCCTTGTTGACGAACGACGTGAGCGTCCGGAGCGTTGCCTTGGCCTGGAAGTGGAGCCTGTCGCCGGAGGTCAGCCCAAAGCTCGATGGCGCGGTCGTGGGATCGATGTTCATCTCGGTGATCCACGTCCCGGGGGCCGCGGCGCCGTCGGGGTGCGTGGCGCGGCCGTGCTCGACGTCGCCGATGGAAGTCGTCAGCGGCGAGAGGTCACGCACCAGGTTGTCGATCCGGATCGGGAAGCCGTAGTAGCGCTGGACCTTGTGCGTCGCTCGCAGGTAGTACTCGGGATGGAAGGAGTCGTAGGTCGGCGTGAAGCGCTCGGTCCAGTCGCCGCTCGCGTTCTGGGACCCGTCGACGTCGCCCTGAGCGTCGAGCGGACGGGTCTCGTCGACGGTCTGCCACGTGAGCGACGGAGCGAAGTTGCGCATGCCGCTGTAGAGGTACGGGTGCTTGTCGATCGCGGTGAGGCCGGCGGGGCTCGTCGAGCCCGCGTCCCACGGCCGCTGCGAGGCGAACCCATTGCCGACGCCGGCGTTCGGCACCCCGCTCGCCGGGTCACGGACCCAGGCCACAGTCCGCGAGAGGATCGTGCGGTCGATGCTGCCGCGTGCCGCGGAGGGATCGAGCCGCCCCGCGTCGTAGTGCGCCTTCACGGTCTCGGCCGTCAATGGCGAGTTGTACACGGTTGGCTCGTCGATAAGGCCCCTGTACATGGTGCCGGCCGCGCCGTTGGCGCCGATCTGGAGCGGAAGCCCGTTGTCGACCAGTGGCCGGTCGGTGACGAGACCGGTCACGTCGACGCCGTCGATGTAGAGGTTGACCGTGGGGCCGTCCTTCGTCGCGACCACGTGGTGCCAGCGGCCGTCCGCCTCGAGAGTCTCCGTCGACTGCGCGATGTTGCCCTCTAGCGACTTCCTGAGCGTGAGCCTGTCGCCGGTGATCCAGAGGATGTACGCGCCACTCCCCTTGCCCAGGATCGTGTGGTTCACGCCGTTCGCCCCCCGCCGGACCCAGGCCTCGAGGCTCAGCCGATCGCCGAGGTCCAGCGATGCCGCGTCCGGCACGTTCACGTAGCCGCCATCGAAGAGCACTGCGTTGTTGATGTCGCCGTCGAGGGCCCCAGCCCGCGCGAGCCCGAGCGCTCCGGTGTAGGTCCCGTCGTTCGACCAGCGTGAGTCGCGCGCGGTCGGTCCCGAGGACTCGCCGAGGCGCCAGTAGGAGACGAGATCGGGCGTCTCGTGAACCGAGGAGGCATAGGTCGGGCCCCCGGGCGGGTCGTAGTAGTTGTCGATGCTCAGGAAGTCCGCGCCGAACGACTGCTCGTTCCAGACCTCGACGTCGAAGGCGTCGCTCCCGAATGTCGCCTTCGCCTCGCGGGTGACGGCGGCGACGTAGTCGAGCCACCCGCGCATCGTCTCCTCGAAGCCGAAGTTCGGCGTTCCGTCCTCGAGCAGCGGCGGCTGGAACGGTTCGAAGCGCAGCGTAGAGGCGGCGTAGGTGCCCGCCGGCAGGTCGCGCGGCAGCGGCCTCGACAGATCGACCCAGCCACCGGCGTCGATCGCGGTGAACATGACGTCGGCTGCCTTGTACGAGCTAGTGAGCGAGTTAAGCCCGGTGCGGCCCGGCACGACCGAGGCGGCGCTGGCCGAGTCCAGATGCAGTCGCCTGGCTCCCGTGTCCGCGGGCTCGACGGTGCGCGCGTTGAACGAACGCAGCGGGCCCGGCGCCCCATGGTGCGCGTTCAGGAGGATCAACGGCCGGATGCCATAGTTCTTGAGCGCCTGGAGCTTGGTTCGCAGCGAGGCGGGATCGCTGAGCTTCGTTGGGTCCGAGTAGCTCATGCTGCTCCAGCCCACCTCCAGTCGCGCGCGCTTGAACCCGTTCGCCGCAAGGAGCCGAGCGGTCGACGCCGCCTCGGAGTTCGTGACGTTGAACTGGATCCCGATCGCATCGCGGAGCTTCGTGGCGGGCACGGTGTCGAGGTAGGCGCGCCAGGGCTGGAGCCAGTGCGAGCGGTCGCCGAACGAGAGCGCCGTCTGCTGGCGCTGGTCGACGTAGTTCGTGACCTTGCCGGCGAACGTCTGCGCCGCGGCTGCGCTCGGAATGAGGGCGAGCAGGCCGAGCAGGAGAACGACCGCGAGCAGGTGGCGGGTTCCCCTGCGCACGAAGCCCACCGTATACCCCGGTCAGGTCGCCGTCTACCCCCTCGGAGGGCTCAGGCGCGGCGGCATAGACTCCGCCGCCGTGCGCATCTTCAGCGGGATCCAGCCGACGGGCCGCAAGCACCTTGGCAACTACATCGGCGCGATCCGCCAGTACGTGGAGGGCCAGGACCGGGGCGAGGCGATCTACTGCGTCGTGGACCTGCACGCCACGAGCGTCAGCTACGACCCGGCCGCCCTGCCCGGCTACGTGCTGGACACGACGGCGATGCTGCTCGCCGCCGGCCTCGATCCCGCGCGCTGCATCCTCTTCCGCCAGTCCGACGTCTACGAGCACACGGAGCTCTGCTGGCTGCTGTGCGCCGTTACGGCCTACGGCGACCTTACGCGCATGCACCAGTTCAAGGACAAATCGGCCAAGGAGCGGGAGCTCGTCCGCGCGAGCCTCTTCCTGTACCCGGTTCTCCAGGCCGCCGACATCCTGCTCTACAAGACCGACGAGGTGCCGGTGGGCGACGACCAGCGCCAGCACCTCGAGCTGACGCGCGACATCGCGGAGCGCTTCAACGCGACGTACGGCGAGACGCTCGTCGTGCCGCGCCATCGGATCCCCGAGATCGGCGCCCGCATCATGGACCTCCAGTCGCCCGACGAGAAGATGTCGACGACCGCCGCCAGCGAGCAGGGGACGCTGTTCGTGCTCGACGACGAGCAGGCGCTGATCAGGAAGGTCAAGAGCGCGGTGACGGACTCGGGGCGCGAGATCGTGCGGGCGCCCGACAAGCCCGGCATCTCGAACCTGGTCGAGATACTCGCCGTGATCCGCGGGGTCGCGCCGGAGGAGGTCGAGCGGGAGTTCGACGGCGAGGGCTATGGGCCGTTCAAGCAGGCGGTGGGCGAGGCCGTGGCCGAGTACCTCGTGCCTATCCGCGAGCGCTACGAGGAGCTGCGCCCCGACGAGGACCGCCTCGAGGCGGTGCTTCGCGAGGGCGGCGAGCGGGCGCGCGCGATCGCCTCGACGACGCTCGGCGAGGTGCGGGAGCGAATGGGCGTCGGGCGTCCCGCATAAGCTGGGGACGCATGCGCCTCGCCTCGCTGGACCTCGACCTCGAGGTCTTCCAGGGACCCTTCGACCTGCTCCTCACCCTCGTGCTGAAGGAGGAGATCGACCTCCTCGAGGTCGATCTCGCGGAGGTGGTGCTCGCGTACATCGAGCATCTCGAGCGCGCCGGCGAGCTCGACCTCGAGGCGGCCACCGAGTTCCTCGTGCTGATAGCGGCGCTGCTCGAGCTTAAGTCACGGCTCATCCTTCCGCGCGAGGAGGAGGAGTCGCTCGAGATCGGGCCCGGGGACGCGGCCGACGAGCTGCTCGCACGCATGCTGGAGTACCGGCGCTACCGGGGAGGCGCGGGCTGGCTGCATGCGCGCCTGGCGGACGAGTCCGGATTCCGCTATCGCTCGGCTCCGCCGCCGAAGGAGCTTCGGCGAGTATCCACGGAGCTGGCCGAGAAGTCGTACGAGCCGGCCTCGCTGGCCGAGGCGATCGGCGGGCTGCTGCGCACGCCGCCGCCGCTGAGCGTCACGCACATGGCCCGCCCGCTCGTGACAATCGACCAGCGCCTGTCGCACCTGCGCGAGCTCCTCTCGAGCCGCGGTCGCTTCAGCTTCGACGAGGCGGTCGCGGACGGGGATCGCGTGACCGAGGCGATGACGCTGTTCGCGCTGCTCGAGCTGTACAAGGCGGGCGAGGCCGAGTGGGAGCAGCTGGAGCCGTTCGGGCCGATCACCGTGCGAGGATCGGCGACTTGAACGAGCTCGCGCGGATAGTCGAGGCGCTCCTGTTCCTCTCACCGGAGCCGCTCAGCGCGACCGAGCTCGCCGACGCCTGCGAGGTGGGCGAGGGCGAGGTGGTCGAGGCGCTCGCCCGCCTACGCGAGCACTACGCCGAGGGCTGGCGCGGGGTCGTGCTGCGCGAGCTGGCCGGCGGCTTCACGCTCGCCACCGACCCCGTGGCCGAGCCCGCGGCGCGGCGGCTGTTCGCTCGTCCGCGCACGCCGCCGCTGACCCAGGCGCAGGCCGAGTGCCTCGCGATCGTCGCCTATCTCCAGCCGGTCTCCCGGCCGGAGATCGCTCGCATCCGGGGGGTGGCCTCCGAGTCGGCGGTCGGCACCCTGCTGGAGCGCGGCCTGATCCAGGAGTCCGGCCGCTCGCAGTTCGGCGCCGTGCTGTACCGCACGACCTTGCTCTTCCAGCGCCTTTTCGGCCTGGGCGGGCTCGACGAGCTGCCTGACCCGACGCGGTTCGATCCCACGCCCGAGGAGGAGGGCAGGCTGCGCGAGCGCCTGCTCAGGGCGGGCGAGCAGAGGTAGGCTCGGCCGCCTGCCGAGCTTCCAGCAACACGTCGAGACCCTCACCCTGTGGCGCCGCTTTCCCGCGCTGGAGCGGGCGCGGCGGCAGGACGCGGCGGTGCTGACCTTCGACGACGGGCCGGACCCGGACTCGACGCCCGCGGTGCTCGACGCGCTCGATGGGATCGGCGCGAAGGCCACGTTCTTCCTCGTGGGCGAACAGCTGATGGCACACTCCGCGCTCGGCGCCGAGATTGTGCGGCGCGGGCACGAGACCGCTCTGCACGGCTTCGAGCACCGCGAGCACGGCGAGATGGGACCGGCGGTCAGGGACGATCTGGCGCGCGGCCTCGGCACCGTCGAGGCGGCGACGGGCCGGCGGCCACGCTGGTACCGGCCTCCGTACGGGCGCTTCTCCGAGCTCTCCTACGAGGCCTGCGCGCGGCTCGGGCTCGAGCCCGTGTACTGGTCCAGCTGGGGAATGGACTGGGAGGCCGTCGGCCCGCAGCGGATCGCCGAGCTGGTGGGCCGCGATCTGGCCGGCGGGGCGATAGTCCTGCTGCACGACTCCGCGCGCTACGCCGACCGGGAGACGGCGGCGCCGACTGCCGAGGCGATTCCGCGAATCGCCGCAGACGCGCGCAAGGCGGGGCTGAGGCTCGTGACGCTGGAGGCGGTAATCGGTAATCGGTAATCGGTAAGGCTCGGAGCCCGACTACCGAGTACCGACTACCGGATGCCGCAGTCGCGCGGCGATTGCTGCCCGACGCTGGGGCTCCCGTGACTTCACCTGCGCTCGCAGAAGCTCGACCAGCTCCACCGTGCGCTCGAACGGGTCGGCGATCGCCGCGCCGTCGGTGAGCGAGACCGCGGCGCGCAGCTCGCCGTCGACCTCGGCGGCGAGCAGCTCGCCGGCGGGCGCGGGAGCGCTGTCGAGCTGGGCCAGTCGCGCGACCGCCGCCTCGGCGGGGCTTGCGCGGCGGATCGTGATCGTGTCCGGGGATTTCCTCATTGCGTAACTCCAGTCGAAAGCAGTAATCGGTGATCGGTAATCAGTAGTCGGGAAAGCCGGGAGTCCGACGACCGACTACCGACTACCGACTACCGACCATCACGATGGCATCCCACTGGCATTAGGTCAAATGACGGTTCCAACTCGGTGCGATAAGCTGCGCTAATGCTCGACGTCAAGCGGATGAGGGTCCTGCGCGAGGTCGCTCTGCAGGGCTCGTTCTCAGCAGCCGCCGAGTCGCTCTCGTACACGCAGTCGGCCGTCTCCCAGCAGGTCGCGGCGCTCGAGCGCGAGGTGGGCGCGAAGCTCGTGGACCGCAGTGCGCGCGGCGTGCGGCTGACCGAGGCGGGCCAGGCGCTCGTCCGCCACACCGAGGCGGTGCTCGCTCGCCTGTCGGAGGCCGAGGCGGAGCTTGAGGCGATCGCCGGCCTGCGCGGGGGCCGCCTGCGCATGGCGTCCTTCCCGACCGCCGGCTCCACGCTCGTCCCGCTCGCCATCGCGACCTACCGCGACCGCCATCCCGCGATCGAGCTGAGTCTGGTCGAGGCCGAGCCGGAGGACAGCGTGCCGATGCTGGGCGCCGGTGACATCGACCTCGCTCTGATCTTCGAGCCGAACGGCGTCACCGAGGAGGGTCGCGCGGCGGTCGACCGTATCCACCTGGTCAAGGACCCGATGTTCGCCGCGCTTGCGAAGGACCACCCGCTCGCCTCGAAGCCCAAGCTGAGGCTCAAGGACCTGGCGGCGGAGCCGTGGGTCAACCCCACCATCAGCTGCGCCTGCTCGAAGCTCGTGCAGCAGGCTTGCCTCGCCAGCGGCTTCGAGCCCCACATCGCTTTCGAGAGCGACGACTATCTGGCAATCCAGGGACTCGTCGCCGCTGGCGTGGGAGTCGCGCTCATCCCCGACCTCGCGCTCACGACGGCGCGCGAGGATCTGGTGGTCCGCCCCATAGCCGGCGCTCCCGCCCGCCAGGTGCTCGCCGCCACCCCGGAGGGCGCGTGGCGAGCCCCGGCCACCGAGGCCATGCTCGGCATCCTCGGGGAGGCAGCCGAGAGCTGGAAAGAGACCCGCGCCCCGGCCTTGGCCGAGGTCTCGTAGGTGTCCCGGCGGGACTGGCTCCTGCTGGGCGTTCTGGCGGCTCTCTGGGGCGCGTCCTACATGTTCATCAAGATCGGGCTCGACGATCTCCCGCCCGCCTGGATCGTCTTCCTGCGCACCGCGCTCGCCGCCCTCGTGGTCCTGCCGCTCGCCCTCCGCCGGGGAGCGCTGTCGGGGCTCTCGCAGGCGCTGTTGCCTCTGGCGCTGCTGGCGCTCGTGCAAGTGGCCGCGCCGTTCATGCTCATCACCGTCGGAGAGGAGGAGATCCCCTCGTCGCTGGCGGGCATCCTCGTCTCCTCGGCGCCGATCTTCACGGCAGTGCTCGCCGTTTGGGTCGATCACGAGGAGCGCTCCCACGGCCGGAGCCTCGCCGGCGTGCTGATCGGGATCGTCGGGGTGGCGCTCTTGCTTGGAGTCGACGTGAGCGGCGACACCGCCGCCCTGATCGGGGCTCTGATGGTGCTGCTCGCGAGCCTCGGCTACGCCATCGGCGGCCTCTATCTGAAGCGCCGCTTCTCCGGTATTCAGCCGATCGGGATCGTGACCGGCACGATGGCCGTGAGCGCGCTGGTCCTGCTGCCCTGGGCGCTGCTCGATCCGCCCGGATCGGCCCCGGGCATCGGCCCGCTCGCGGCTGTGACCGCGCTCGGCGTCGGCGGGACCGGCATCGCCTTCGTGATCTTCTACACGCTGATCACGGGCGTCGGGCCGGCGAAGGCGTCGGTCGTCGCCTACATCGCACCGGTTTTCTCGATCTTCTACGGGGTGGCGCTGCTCGACGAGCCGTTCAGCGCGGCCACCGCGGGCGGGGTAGTGCTGATCCTCGGCGGGTCGTGGCTCGCGGCCGGCGGGCTGGCGCAACGCGAGCGGGTGGAGGCCCGCCCGGCAGAGGGAAGCCCGGCGCTCGCGCGACGCGAGGCCGCCTGAGCCAAGCGGGCGCGACCCGATCGGGTTACCTCACTCGAGTGTCGCTCACCAAATACGGGTTGCGAGGCTCGGTGACGGGTATACGAACGCCGAGAGGGCAGGGTTCCGAAGGAGGAACCGCATGGCCGAGACCAAGGCGAGGCGCACCGGGACCAGGAGACCGGCGAAGGGCTCGCGCAACAGCTCCCGTTCAGGCGGCAACCGCACGAACCGCAGCCCAAGCCGTTCGGCTGGGGCTCGGTCCGCTTCTAATCGGCGACGCGCCCCCAGCAGCGCGGGCAATGCGAAAAGCCGGGCGCAAACCACGGGGACAGCTGTCGCGAACGCGGCCCGCAAGGCCAGGACGCCGGTCATCGCGGGCGGCGCCGCACTGGCCGGTCTCGCTGGAGGCGCGGCGCTCGCGCGAACGAACGGGCGGCGGAAGCTTCTCGGCCTGCCGATGCCCCAGATGGGCGGGCGGCCGTCGACCGCGAAGGCGCTCGCGACTGCTGCGAAAGAAATCGGTAAGACCGGGTACAAGGTGGGCCAACTTACCTCCGAGGTGCGGAGGGTCCGCGAAGAGGTGACGAGGAGCTAGGAGAACAGATGGCACGAGCGAATTCCGGGTCCCGATCCGGGAGTTCCCGGTCGAAGTCGGGGAGCTCGGGCTCCAAGAGCGCCGGCTCGCGCTCGAGCGGCGGGTCGACGCGCTCGAACCGCAGCTCGCAATCAAGCCGCAGCAACGGCCGTGCCTCGTCGAGCGGGAAGCGCTCGAATCAGTCGAAGCGCTCCAACCAGGCAAACAGCTCCAACAAGAGCAAGCGCGCGAACCAGGACCTGCCGGATTACTCGACCATCGATCCCAACGAGATCCACGAGGCGGTCGACGTCTACGTCGACGCGCCGGTCGTCAAGGTCGACGAGATCAAGTTCGAGCTGGATGACCTGCGGGCCCACATAGCCGTGCTGGCGGAGGCCGGGCACTTCGTCCAGGTCAATGCCGGCGCCGCGGTTCGGCTCGGGAAGGTCGAGCTCGACATCCAGGGCGTGGAGACGCAGGCGTTGCTGGAGGCCCGTCTGGACAACGTCACAGCGATCCTCGCGCGCGTCCTCACGACGCTCGACCGCAACCCGGAATTGCTCCAGAGCGTCGGCGAGGCCCTCGGCGACGTCGGTGGCGGAGCCCACGATCTTCTCGGGGACACAGGCGACGTCGTAAAGAGCGCCGGAAAGGGAGCCGAGAGCGCGGTGCAGGACGTCGGCCGGGGCGCCGGAAAGGGAGTCGCCGGGCTCGGCCGTGGCGCCCAGCAGGGCGTAGAGGGTCTGGGTCAGGGCGCCCAGCAGGGCGTCGAGGGTCTCGGTCAGGGCGCCCAGCAGGGCGTCGAGGGCGTCGGCAAGGGCGCTCAGCAGGGACTCGAGAACCTTGGGCAGGGCGGCCAGCAGGGCGGCGCGCCCCAGAACCGGGGATGAGGAGGCGTTGATGGCTCAGAAGACGACAAAGTCGCAGCGCTCGGGCACGCGTCGCGGTCAGAGCGCGTCGTCTCGCAACGGGAAGGGAAGCGCTCGAGACGGGAACGGAAAGCGCCCGGCGCTGGAGGCCCGGCGCAAGGAAAACGACGCCGACCTCGAGTACCGGCGCTACGTTCAGCGCGAGGAGCAGGACCCGGCGGGCCCGCCTGATGTCTTGCTCGACGTGCCTGAGCTCAGGGTGGACTCGATCCACTTTGAGCTCGACGACCTCGACGCGCATGTCGCCCTCAAGGCGAAGGTGCTGAACCTGGTCAAGCTCAACGTGGGTCTCGACGTGCACCTCAGCAGGGTCCTGCTCGACATCAAGGGGGTCGAGGCGGAGGTGGTCCTCAAGGCCCGGCTGGATCACGTCACCGCCATCGTCGATCGCCTGATGACGAGCCTCGACCGCAATCCGGAGTTGGTGAAGGGACTCAGTCGCGCCGTCGCCGAGATCGGCCAGGGCGCAGGTGAGGCCGTGGATGAGACAGGCGACGCCGCGAAGGACATCGGGAAGGGCGCCCAGGGGGCGCTGAAGGATGTCGGGAAGGGCGCCGGAGAGGCCACGGGCGACATCGGTGAGGGCGCAGGTCAGGCCGTGGGCGATATCGGCCAAGGCGCCGGCCAGGCCGTCGGCGACGTGGGACAGGGAGCCGGCCAGGCCGTTGGCGACGTGGGGCAGGGCGCCGGCCAAGCCGCGGGCAACCTCGACCAACTCGTGGGCGGCGTGGGCCAGACTCTGGGGCAGGCAGGCCAGGGCGCAGGCCAGGCGGTCGGCGGTCTCGGCCAGGGTGCCGGCCAGGCGGCTGAAGGAATCGGCCAGGGTCTGGGCGGGCTCGGGCAGGGCGCCGGCCAGGCGACGGGCCAGCTCGGCCAGGCGGCCGGCGGGCTGGGCCAGTCAGCGGGCGGCGCCGGCCAGGCTGCGAGTCAGCCCGGCCAAGACGGCCAGGGCGACGTCCAGCAGGCCCAACCCGACGGGCAGCCGCAGGGCGGCGGACCGCAGGATGGCGGCGGCCCCGATGGCGCCGGCCCGGGGCTTCTCGCCAAGGCGGTGGTCAAGACGGTCGCCCAGGAGATCGGCTCAGCCGCCTCTGACGAGGCGAAGGAGCTCGGGTTCGCCGCCGTCCGGAAGACGAAGCAGCTGGGCGAGCGCCGCCGGCACCGCCGCGCCGAGAAGCACAACGCCACCGAAGCCGCGATGAAGGCCGCCCAGGAGCTCGGCCTCGACCTGTCCACGGTCGAGGGCACCGGCGCCGAAGGCCGGATCACCGTCAAGGACGTCCGCGAAGCGCAACCGGGCTGAGCGCGCCAATGGGACGCAAGGGCGAAGAGGACCTCGATCGAGTCGAGCGGCCGGACATCGAGATCGGGGCCGTCGTGAAGGCGAAGAGCCTGCGCTTCGAGCGCGTTCCGGACACCGAGGTCAGCTTCAGCGGCGGGCCGAACCGCGAGGACGTGTCGGGGAGCGAGCGCGAGAATCTGCCCGACGAGGTCGAGCCGGGGGTTACCTACCGTGATGTGCGGGTGCGCTGGCGCGCAGCCGCCAGGATCGGATCACCGCCCGACGACCGCGGCCGCGGCACGCGGCGCTGATCGGGGCGCCGCGCGGCGCGCGCCCTATGACAGCGTCTTGCTCAGCTGCTTCGCCTGGGCGCTAGCCCTCTGCACGTCCTCACTCGTGCGCTCGACCCGGTCCGCGACGTCGCCGATCTGCTTCGCGACGGTCTTGACGCTCAGCTTGCGCGGCACCATTCCGCGCGGAACGGGTACGCCGAGCACGCGCGGCCGGCGCGCCCGCTTCATCACCGCGCGGCCCGCCAGCCCGACGGCGACGGTTCCGGCGATCGCACCGAACGCGCCCTTGGCGATTGCGCCGCCGTTGTCGCGTGCCTTGGCGGCGACGTTCTCGATCGCGCCGGTCGGGCCGTTCTGGCTCTGACGGCTGCGGGCGCCCTGCGAGCGGCTGCGACTCGCCCGCGAGCTCGATGCGGAGCGTGAGCGTGCCGAGCTGGAGCGGCGATTGTTCGCGCCCGCGCTGCCTGCCTTCGAGCCGTTACGGCTGCTCGCCGGTCGCGACGAGCTCCTCTTGGTCCTGGCGGCCATTGATCTCCTCCATACGTTGGGGTTGCCCGTAGGGCGGCTACCCGGGTCATGTACGCGGATAACCGCGCAGCTCGCTCAGCGGTCGTAGGTCGCTATCGCCCTCAGCGAGAGGGCCGTGAGCACGGCGCCCATCACCACGATCACCGCCATGCAGACCGCGAGCTTGCCGATGTCCCAACCCTCGATCACCAGAGACCGCAGACCCACGATCACATAGCTCACGGGGTTCGCACGGGCGAGCGCCTCCATGAGCGGCGTGAGGAGGTCGAACGGGACGAAGTTGGGCGTCAGGAAGAGCAGCGGGAAGAAGAACAGGAAGCTCGTGTTGGTCGCCTGAACGTTGCGCGTTCGCAGGGCGACGAGTATTCCGATGCCCGCGTAGGCCACGCCGAACAGGGCCGAGAGAACCACGAGCACGACTGCACCGGCGACGCCGCTCTCCATGTGAGCGCCGAAGGCGAGCCCAGCGAACAGGACGAGCGTGGATCCGCCGAGACCGCGCACCAGGTCGGCAGCCAGCCGCCCGAAGATGATCGACGAGCGCCGGATCGGCGCGACCAGCAGCTTGTCGAAGTAGCCACCGTCAATGTCGGTGACGAGCGCGAGTCCGGACGTGGCGGTCGCCACGGCGAACATGAGCGACACCGGCAGCTGGAACGCGACATACCCCTGGCCCTCGAGGAACGGAGTCGTGCTTGGGAACGTCTTCGAGACCTGGCCGATGTTCACCGCAAGGAAGAAGAGCGGGATGAAGAGCGCGGGGATCGTGGCCTCGGGATAGCGGGTGACCTCGCGGACGGCGCGCCGGCCGAGCAGCAGGACCTCGGTCATGGCGCGGTCTCCTCCTGCTCCTCGCCCTCGAGCCGCCGCCCGGTTGCGCGCAGGAAGACGTCGTCCAGCGACGGTCGCGCGACGGTTATCGCGCCCACCTGGATCTGTTCCCGGTCGAGGCGCCGCACGATCTCGGCGATCGAGCCCGCGCCGTTCTCGACGTAGAGCGCCAGCGCGTCCGGCTCTTCGACCACGCGCTCCAAGCCGGGCAGCCCGCCAAGCGCGGTCTTCGTGACGTTCGCGCTTGCGCCGTCGAGAGCGAGCGAGACGACGTCGTGTCCCATCTGCTCCTTGAGCCGCTCCGGCGTGCCCTCGGCGACGATGCGTCCCGCGTCGATGATCGCCACGCGATCGCACAGGTGGTCCGCCTCCTCCAGGTACTGCGTCGTGAGGAAGATCGTCGTGCCCGTGGCGTTGATGCGGCGGACCTCCTCCCAGACGGTCAGGCGCGACGCCGGGTCGAGGCCGGTGGTGGGCTCGTCGAGGAAGAGCACCGCCGGTGAGTGGACGAGCGCAGTCGCGAGGTCGAGCCGGCGCCTCATGCCCCCGGAGTAGGTCTTCGTGCGCCGGTCCGCGGCGTCGCTCAGCCCGAGCAGCTCCAGCAGCTCCTCGGCGCGGGCCTTCGCCCGGTCGCCCGTGATCCCGTACAGGCCGCACTGGAGCTCGAGCAGCTCGCGGCCGGTCTGCACGGGGTCGAGCCCGATGTCCTGGAGCGCGACGCCGATCCGCCTGCGCACCTCGGCTGAGTCCGCCAGCACGTCGACTCCGGCCACGGTGGCGCTGCCGGCCGTGGGTGGAAGCAGGGTGCACAGCATCCTCACGGTGGTCGTCTTGCCGGCGCCGTTTGGCCCGAGGAAGCCGAAGATCTCGTCGTCCTGCACCGTGAGGTCGATGCCCTTGACCGCTTCCACGCCGCCTTTGAACGTCCGCGTAAGGGAGCGTGCCTCGATGGCCGGTGGCTTGCTCGAGGGGGAGCGCACGGGCGCACCCTAACGAGCGACCTCGGCGGTCCTACTTCCGCAGCCCCTCGAGCGCGCCCTCGAGCCCCAGCAGGAACTCCTTGCGCTCGGGCCCGCCGGTGTAGCCGCCGACCCTGTGCCCTGCCGCCACCACGCGGTGGCAGGGCACGACGATCGGGATCGGGTTGGCGCCGAGCGCGTTGCCGGCCGCACGTGAGCCGCGCGGGCTGCCGGCTGCCGCAGCGACCTCGGTGTAGGTGAGGACGTCTCCGTACGGGATGCGCGCGGTGCGTCGCAGCACGCGCTGCGTGAAGCCGGTGGTCAGCGACCAGTCGAGGGGTAGGTCGAAGCGGTCGCGCCGGTGCTCGAAGTACTCGTCGAGCTGGCGGCGCACCGAGTCGAGCCGTGCGGGCGCCTCGAGGACGCGCGGCGACACCCTCGCGGCCAGCCCCTCGAGAACGTCGTCGAGGCGCCTCGAGTCGTAGGCTAGCCGGACGAGCCCGCGGGGAGTCGTGGCGGCCACCAGCGGGCCGAGCGGCGAGTCCATCACCGCATAGCTCACGTCGGCGAGTCCCTCGGAGGCCGCCCGCTCGGCGAAGGCCCGCGCAGCGCGCTCCGCCCGCTCGTCGTCGGCCGGCGGGGCTGCGCGCCTCAGCGCTCGCTCGAGGTCGTTCACGTCTGCCACCCCACTCTCAGCTTCTTCAGTCCCTCGTGGACGCTTCGCCGGGCGGCCTCCTCGGAGACCGCCATCACGTCCGCCATCTCGCCGTAGGACAGGTCGCTCACGAACCGGTGAACAACCGCGGCGCGCTGCTTGGGCGGCAGCTCGAGAACCGCCCTCCAGAGCGATGCGTCGCCATCCAGGGCGCTTCGGTCGGGCGGCGCGACCGCCTCCGGCAGCTCGGCCACGGGCTTCGGGCGGCGGCTCCGCGCGCGGTGCGAGTCGAGCGCCTTGCGGTGGGCGATCGTCAGGATCCACGCCCGCAGGTTCGACCCCGGCCGCAGCCGCGGATAGGCGCGCAGCGCGGCGATGAATGTCTCCTGGAAGCAGTCGTCGGCCTCGTCGGGCCCT
>JBKPHS010000026.1:0-15188 GCA_046729975.1 Actinomycetota bacterium | reverse complement strand
TCACTAGCCACCGCGCGGCGCCCCTCATGCTTCGTCGTGGCCGAGGGCTGATAGTCGAGGTCACCGACGGGATCCGCGAGGACTACCGCGGCAGCCTCTTCTACGACCTCGCCAAGGCGTCGGTCATCCGCCTCGCGAAGGCACAGGCGGCCGAGCTGGAGCCGCATGGCATCACGGCGCTCGCGCTCACTCCCGGCTTCCTTCGATCCGAATCAATGCTGGACCACTTCGGCGTGACGGAGGACAACTGGCTCGAGGGCGCGCGCAAGGACAGGCACTTCGCGGCCTCCGAGACGCCTCGTTACATCGGTCGCGCGGTCGCCGCCCTGGCGGCCGACCCCAACGTCAACCGCTGGGCCGGTCACGCGCTCGCGACCTGGCAGCTCACTCACGAGTACGGCTTCATCGACATCGACGGCCGCCGGCCCGACTGGGGCGCATACCACGCCGAGCACATCGCGCGCAAGGACGACGAGCGATGACTGCGATCGCCATCCCGGCTCGCCATCCCGGGGAGCGAGGTCGTCCTCCCGAGCCCTGGGCCGCGCGATTCCCGGCTTTCAACGCTAGTAAGGCGCCCGACGCCGAGGGACATCCGGAAACGCTCGTATGACGTAGCGGTCTCTCGCCGCCACCGCTTTTGTCCAAAGCAGTACTTCTGCGCTACTCCGACAGCCCAGCGGCTTCGAGGGATCGGTTCCGGTCGGTGTGTATCGAGAGGCGAACGATCCTCCCATCACGAAGGGTCCAGACGTGGAAGAAGCGGTTCCACACCTCGGCGTCGGTCCCTCTCATCCGCCCGCCATCGCGGACGACGTCGACAACCCACCCCTCGTCGGCGTAGATCACCTCTTCGATCTCGACGTGGTAAGCCTCGAACGTTTCCCAGTACTCGCGCATAGCTTCCTGTGCCGCTTCAAATCCCAGGACTTCGCCGATATCCGGCCAGAGCTCCGTGTTGTCGAACTCATAGTCCGCGTCGAAGAGCTCGCGGGGTGCCTCCAAGCGGGCGTTCACCCCTTCGTAGACCCGGCGAACTGTTTCGACGTTCTTCTCCGACATCGCCCGTGCAGTATCTCGCGGGCGGAAAGCTTGCGCTTTCCATGCGAGGGAGCACTCCGACCTCGAGTTGCGCTTTGCGCGAATTGCGCTAGCGACGGCCGCGCCAGGCGAGACGCCTTGCTCCTCGTCCAAAGCGAGCACCCGTCGGCGCCTCCGCGCAGACGCCTCCGTTCATGGGGTTGCGGCACTCTTGCGTGTCCGTCGTCGCGGTGCCGTACGAGTGTCGCATCCACGCGGAACGCAAGCGAGGAACTTCAACCTGACCTCAGCCACCTGAACCTGGGAGGATCGTCCAAGCCCTAGCCCCGGGCCTTACGGTCAACCAACACGGAGTCCCGGCCGGCCGCTTCTCGTGATCCTCGGACTGCTGCTCGCGCTCGCTTCGGCGGTGGCCACCAACCTCGCCTTTCTGTTCAAGCACCGCGGCGCGGTGCTCGCCCCTCCGATCCAGGTGCGCCATCCGCTGCGCAGCGCCGCCGGTCTGTTCGGCTCCAAATGGTTCGCGGTTGGCTGGGCCGTGGCGATCGTGGCCTGGTTTCTGCACGTCGGTGCGCTCTCGCTGGCGCCGCTGTCCATCGTGCAGGCGGTCCTCTCCGGCGGGCTCGTCTTCCTCGCGGTGTTCGCCGAGCGCTTCTTCGGCTTTCAGCTCGGGCGGCGCCAGTGGGTCGGCCTGACGATCACGGCGGCCGGGCTGGTGGTCATCGGGCTGACCGGTGGCGGCGCCAACGACCCCGAGCGCGCCTCGCTGGCGGCGCTGATCGCCGTCGAGAGCGCGATCTTCGCGAGCGGCGCCGCGCTCGTGAGGATCTCGGCCCGCCGCCACGTCCTGCCCCGTGCCGAGGGACTAATCCTCGGCGCGGCCGCTGGCGCGCTGTTCGGGGTCTCCGCGGTCGCGATCAAGTACATCACCCAAGCGTCCCCAGGGCCGCTGCTCGGGTTGCTGAGCCCGTGGACGCTGACCGCGATGATCGCCGGCGTGATCGCCTTCTACGCCTCTGCCCGCAGCCTCCAGATCGGCGACGGCGTCGAGGTCATCGCGATCACCTCCGTGATCGCCAACCTCGCTGCGATCTTCGGCGGCATCATCGTCTTCCACGACCCGATCGGCTCGGGCCCCCCCGGCATCACCGCCCGCTTCCTCGCCTTCTGCCTCGTCATCGCCGGTGCGGCGCTCATGCCCGCCCCGATGCGCGCCACCCCAGACGCGGGCGAGCGCGCGGGGTCGCGGTTATCCTGAGGGTAGGTTGGCGGAAGGAGACAGGATGAGCACCGCCCTTATCGTGCTCGCGGTAAGCACCGGCACCGTCGTGATCGTGGTCGCCGTCGCAGTCGTCCTTGTCGTGCTTTTCGTGACGGTGTCGATGCGGGGCCGACAACAGCGTGCCGCACAGCGGCGCGGTGAGGCTCGGCATGACGTAAATGAGGCTCGAGAGCGCGCGGAGCGGGCCGAGCGCGACCGCGACATCGCGCGGGCGGGCGGAGAGGACCCCGGACCAGACCGGTAGGTGCAAGGCAACTGGAGTCGTGCGGATGGGTCTATGGGACAAGCTGAGGGAAGCGAGCACCTACCTTCGCAAGCTGCGGCCATCTCGCGGTCCCGACAGCTACTTCCAGTACAAACGGGGGCGCGACTACGAACGCGAGCAAGCAGACGATGCTCGTGAGTACGCACGGGACTCCGCCGAGCGGAAGCGTGAGAAGGCGGAGCGCGAACGTGAGCACGAAGAGCGCTATACGCGCGAGCGTGAGGGCGACAGTTAGCTGCTGACGGCCCGCGCAGCCCAAGCGCCATTCGAGTAGACGACGCCTCGTCAGCGCGAACCTAGGGGTCGCGCTGGGGAAGCCGCCGCGACCAGCAGAGAGTGCTCCTTTCCCATGGGAGCAGGAGCGCGCTTCTCTTGGCTCTGTAGATCAGCCGGATCACGGCTGTTCTACAAGGGAGGATTCATGTCCGCGCTCCAGCTTCTCGATGCGGCGGGTCGTCGGCGTTCGCGGGCGACGGTGCCGGGTTTCCACGCCAGGCGTCCGCCGCGGAACAAAGGGCTCCGTTATCCGCCCGACCCGCCGAGGGTCGAGGAGATCATCGCCGTGATGCGCCAGGCCGGCGAGTCCGACCACGGGCTGCGGCTGCGCGCGCTGATCGTCGTGCTCTGGCGAGCAGGACTTCGGGTCGGCGAGGCGATGGCCCTTACTGAGCCAGATCTCGATCCCGCCCGCGGCTCGCTGCTGGTCCGCCAAGGCAAGGGCGGCAAGCGGCGTGAGGTGGGCATGGACGCCTGGGGCTTCGAGCAGCTCCGGCCCTGGCTCGCCCGTCGGGTTGAGATGCCGGTCGGCACGCTGTTCTGCGTGATCGACGGTCAGACCCGCGGAAGGCCGTGGACCCCGGCCGTCGCCCGCAACTACCTGCGCCGCATCGCAGCGAGGGCGGGAGTCCGGCGACGTTTCGCGCCGCACCAGCTTCGCCACGCCCATGCCGTTGAGATGGCCCGCGAGCGGGTGCCCCTCAACGTGATCCAACGCCAGCTCGGCCATGTCAACCTTGGCGTGACGTCGGTCTATCTCGACGGGATCGATACCGCCGAGATCATCGAGACGGTCCACGCCCGCCAACCGCCCATGATCTCGGCGAGCGCTGGACTACGGATCTGAAGCCGCGACCGCGCGAGCGCTCCTGCTCCCATGGGCAAGCGACACTCTCGCCTGACAACGCGGCGGCTAGCGCTGCTCGCGCAAAGCAGCACTGAGCGCTCGTGGTAACCACCTCCCCGCAGATCACCGCGATTCAGCTCGTCCTCGCGGATCGTCGCGAGCGTGGTGAACCGATCCCGCTACCGGCTGGGCGCTCGCGGAGCAAGTCGACGTGAGCGCCCGCCTGAAGCGGCGCGAGCTCGAGCGCCATCTAACAAGCGGCCGACGCCGTGGGGCGTTGCGTGCGGACTCCGCGGCTTCTTATTCGCGGCCGGTGCGGAGGTCGATTGGTGAGCCCGACTTGAAGAGGAACCAGTATTCGTACAGCCCGGCGGCGAGCAGGACCGAGCTGATGAGGATCACGTCGAGCACCGTGAGCTCGAGCTCGCGCGGGCGGTGCTTGCCATGCGCGGCCGCCGCGGAAGAGGACCATGGAGCACGAAGCTTCACCGTGGTCCGGACGCCGCGGATCTCCCGGTAGCTCGCGTGGAGCGTCGCCAGCAGCTTCCCGATCGCGATGCCGGTGCCGACCAGTCCCAGCAGGACCACGACGACGGCCGTCATTGACGGGGGGCCGCCCTCATCGATCTGGGACGCGACCCACAGCCAGAAGATCGGGTTCAGCGTCCACAGCGAAAGGCAGCCGGCGATCATCGCCAGCACGAGCGCGACGGCGCGCAGGCGGGCGCGGGAATCCATATACAAAACTGTATCCGGATACGATGGTGTATGTGAGGTGCCAGAGATGACGACGGAAGCGCGCCGGCTAAGCCGCGCGGCGAAGCAGGAACAGACGCGCGCCGCGCTGCGCCAGGCTGCCGCATCGCTTGTCGCGGAGCAGGGGTTGCAGGCCACGAGCATCGAGCAGATCAGCGCGGAGGCCGGGTTCTCGCGAGGCGCCTTCTACGCGAACTATCGCTCCAAGGAGGAGCTGTTCGCAGAGCTCCTCCAGGAACGCGTTTACGAGGCGTATCGGCAGATGGCGCGCGAGTGGCGCGAGGCGGACGAGCCTCCGACGCCTCGCCAGACGGGCGAGCGGCTGGCCTCCCTCATCGGCGCGCGGGAGGGGAGATGGCTGTTCTCCCTATGGCTCGAGCTGCTAGCGCACGCGACGCGTGACCCGGAGTTCCGGGCGATCGCGGCGGAGTTCTGGCGCGGCACGCGCCAACTCGTCGCCGCGGGAGTGACCGAGGCGTTCCGTGCGCGCGGCGAGGAGCCGCCCATCCCGGCCGAGGCGCTGGCCACGACGAGCATCGCGATCGACATCGGTCTCGCGATCCAGCACGTGGTCGACCCGGACGAGGTCCCGCTCGACACCTATCCGACGGTGTTCGAGTGGGTCTTCGGTACGCGCTGACGGGAAGGGCTACCGCTTTCGCGTGAACGCGACACTCCGGCCGGATGCCAGTCAGCTCCTGCTGTGGACGAGGTGCGGGAATCATCGGCGCCCGTCGGTTCACTATCGCTTTGCGCGACAAGGAGCAGCGCCAACGCCATCATCCTAAGCGAGGGCCATCTATCGCCCCAAGCTTCAAAGAGCGGCGCGAGGAAGGTCGAGGACGTAACCAGCGTCTTACTCCTGCCGGCGCGGCTCTTTCCACGCCCTGGATCGTCAAATGGTCAGATGAGCGTGGGGCCGGGCTCGGGATCGTCGCCGCTTCAGGTAGCCGCTTCGCCGAGGTGGGAGCGGAAGAAAGCGATTATGCGGCGGCGGGCGTCACGGCTGGATGGCTCGTGATAGCTGGCGGCGGCGAGCTTCGCGATGACCTTGATCCAGACCGGCAGCTCCGCCGGGTCGTGGTCGTTTAGAAAGCCGTGCCCTGCATCGGGGTATCGCTTGATGTCGTGGTCGATGCCCGCCGCGGTGAGCACTGGCTCGAGGCGATCGGGAACACCGCCCACCCCCGGCCAACGATCCCTGGCGCCGTAGCTGCCTACGATCGGGCAGGCCTCGGGCAGGGCGCGCTCGGAGTCCTTGGTGAGCCCGCCGTAGTTCACGCTCGCCGCGGAGAAGCCGTGGCCGGGCGCCAGCATCAGCGCGAACCCGCCGCCCATGCAGAAGCCGATCACACCGACCTTGCCTGTGCAGCTCTCCTGCTCGACCAACCAGGCACGCGCGGCGTCGAGGTCGCTGAGCGGCCGCGCCCAGTTGCGCACGATGGAGATCAGGCAGGTCAGCCGTTTGCCCCAGTAGTAGAGATTCGGCGCCAGAGCAAGGAATCCCTCGCTCGCCAGCCAGTCGGCCTGGCTGCGTAAGTCGCGACTCATGCCCAGCGCGTCGTGGATGACCACGACTCCCGGCCACGGCCCCCCGCCGGCCGGCGTGGCGACGTAGGCCGGCATCTCGCCGCGAGGGGTGCGGATCTTCACTTCGGTCATCGGGGAGGCAAAGAAGTTAACCCCGCGATGGTCGCGTACGGCGCCGTGCGCAGCCGCAGGAAGGCGACCGCGTCAGGCGTAACGGTGGCCCGAACGGGGTATTTGAACCTCGTTCGGCGGGAGGGATGCAGGGGAGGCAGGTTGCGCAGGGGCGTCGCGACGATCGTGCTCGGGCTGGTGCTGGCCGCCGGCTCGTCCGAGGCCGCCGTGGCGGCGTTCCCTTTTGAGCCGGGGGACCCGGCCGACTACTCGAGCTACCGGCTCGAGGGCACCGATCCCCGGCCGAACGACCTGCAGGGCAAGCTCGAGTGGATGTACGCGGCCGACAAGGAGGCGGGCAACGAGCCCGTGAACTCCGACCCGCGCGAGCTGAACGGCGTGCGCGGCGCGCACCTCGTCGACCGGACCACACCGATCGAGGATCTGGCGTGGGGGACGACCACGGGCAGGCCGGACGTGACGATCGCGGTGCTGGACTCCGGGATCAAGTGGAACGACGCCGGCGCGATGAACGATCTGCGCAAGAAGGTGCGGCTGACGAAGGGCGAGCTGCCGGCGCCGGCTCACGACCGCGCGGCGCCGCTCGAGGGGGATAAGCCCTGCGCGGACTACGCCGCCGGCTACGACGCGAACGGCGACCACGTCTTCAACGTGCTCGACTACGCGTGCGACTCGCGGGTCGAGCGGGACCCCGCGCAGCGCGGCGGTCTCGGTGTGGGACCGGCCGACGTGCTCGATCCGCAGGATCTGCTGATCGCTTTCACCGACGGCGTCGACGACGACGGCAACGGCTTCGAGGACGACATCGCCGGCTGGGACTTCCTCGACGACGACAACGACGCCTTCGACGACGTCCAGTACGGGCACGGCACCGGAGAGGAGCGCGACTCGACCGGCGAGGCCGGCAATGGCGGCGACCTGGGCAGCTGCCCGAACTGCATGTCGATTCCGTTGCGCGTCGGCGACTCGTTCATCGCGGACGCGAACCGCTTCGCCCAGGCGGTGGCCTACGCGACCGACAACGACGTGCTGGTCGTGCAGGAGGCGCTCGGCACGCTCAACAACTCGAAGCTCGCGCGCCAGGCCGTCCGTTATGCCTACGACCACGGCGTGACCGTGATCGCATCCGCGGCGGACGAGGCGGCCCAGCACCACAACTGGCCGTCGAGCTACCCGCACGTGATCGTCGTGAACTCGGTCACCCAGTACGACGAGTTCACGCCCCAGCCGAAGTCCTACCTGCAGTTCAACGGCTGCACGAACTTCTCGTCGAAGATCTCGGTCGCGATCCCCAGCGTGAGCTGCTCCTCCGACGCGACCGGTCGCGGCTCCGGGATGGCCGGCCTGATCTACAGCGCCGCGCTGAACGCGCGCGAGGAGGGGAAGCTCGACGCCCACCCGGACTGCCGCCGCGCCGACGGCGGCGCGTGCGTCGTCACTCCGAACGAGGTGCGCCAGCTGATGGCGTCCGGGACGGTCGGCGGCGAGGGCCAGTCGGACGACGTCAACTTCGCCCAGCAGCCGGAGCCTTCCTGCACTCCGCTCGCGCCGCCGACCTGCACCGACCCGAACGCCAACGTCGCGATCACGCGCACCGTGTTCTCGCCGCTCGTGCAGACGAAGAGCTACCCGGCGCGGAAGGGACACGACCAGTTCTACGGCTGGGGGCGGGCCAACCTGAACCGCGCCGTCGATGCCGTCGCCGCAGGGGTGCTCCCGCCGGAGGTGGAGCTCGAGTCGCCGGAGTGGTTCGAGCAGGTCGATCCCGCGCGCACGACGCTGGCGGTCGAGGGCGCGGTCGCGGCGCGCGGCGATGCCTACAGCTGCCGCGTGTACGTGGCGCCAGGCTCGTATCCGAATAATGCCGCGACCACCGACTCGCCGCCAGGTGACTTCAAGCCCGTCGGCGGAGCGGGTTGGTGCAACGGTGACGAGCGCAGCGGCGGCCATGACGGCACCCTGGGCACGATCGACCTCACGGAGCTGAAGCAGCGCTTCCCGCCGACCGCCGGGGGCTTCGACGGCCGCGAGCCGGGCGGCGGCGAGCAGACGGCAAGCGGGCGGCCGAACACCGAGCCGTACGGGTTCACGATCAAGGTGGTGGCGACCCGCGACAGCGGTGGCGAGAGCGTGACCGGAGAGGACCGCCGCAACGCGTACCTCCACCGCGACCAGGACCTGCTGAGCGGCTGGCCACGGCAGCTGGTCGGCGACGGCGAGTCATCGCCGCTGTTCGTGGATCTCGACGGCGACAATCGCAACGAGCTCGTGCTCGCGGGCAGCGACGGCATCGTGCATGCCTTCAGGCGCGACGGCAGCGAGCTGCCCGGCTGGCCCGTCACCGGTGACACGATCCCGCTGCGCGGGGCCGCCGCGAACGCGCTAGGTCCGGCGCGCGGCGCGTTCCTCGGCGCACTCGCCGCAGCTGACGTGAACCGCGACGGCTCCCCGGAGGTCGTGGGGGCCGACCTCGAGGGGAAGGTCTACGGCTGGAACGCCGCGGGCGAGCGCGTCTTCGGGCAGGAGTCGAACACGGCCTATTCCGGCAAGCCGCTTCAGCCGTTCGTCGACGTCCGCTTCAACCGAGCCAACCCCGGCGAGTCGGAGCGCCGCCGCACGCAGCACGGTTTCGTGGCCTCCCCCGTGCTCGCGAACATCGACTCCGACGCCGCGCTGGAGATCGTCGCCGCCGCCATGGACCGGCACGTGTACGCCTGGAACTGGGACGGGAGCCGCGTGCCGGGCTTCCCGGTGCTCGTGGTGGACGAGGACAAGGTGGAGTCGGTGGACCCGCAGTCCCACGCGGTGACGTTCAACGGCAATGCCGGCCCGGCGCTCGGGCAGGGCGCGATCGTCGATACGCCGGCGGTGGGCGACCTCACGGGCGATGGGCGTCCCGAGATCGTCGTCGGGACGAACGAGGAGTACCGGATCAACGAGGGGAACGAGGGCGACTACAACGCCGGGCGCTTCAACACGGCCTCGTTCTCGCTGCTCAGCCAGACCGGCGTGACGGACTTCGCGCACGGGCGCCTGTACGCCATCCACGCGGACGGCGAGGGCCACGCGGGCGGAGCCTTCCTCCCCGGCTGGCCGGTGAAGATCGGACTGCTGCAGGCGGAGATCCTGCCTGTGGTCGGCGAGGGCATCACCGGCGCGCCGGCGATCGGCGAGGTCGACTGTCCGAGCGGCGGCGGCCCGACGGACGTGGCGGTCGGCGCCAGCCCCGACGCGGGCCCGGGCTACGTGCTCAACGAGGACGGCGACTCCTGTTACGGCAAGGAGAGCGGCAAGGACATCGCGCTCCAGAGCGACCTGGCGGCGAACCCCCGCAAGCTCGACCTGCCGGCGATCCCGGCCTTCGGCCACCCGGCGTTCGGGGAGTTCGGCGGCGGCACGTCGTTCCTCGCCCCGGCGACCGGGTTGATCCGGGCGCTCGACATCGCCGTCAAGGAGTACCAGGGCGGGCAGGACTTCCTGGGGGTCTGGGACGCCGGAACCGGGCAGTTCAGGCCGAACCACCCGGCGGTCGTGAACGACCTCCAGTTCCTGACCGGCCCGTCGGTCGCCGACGTGGACGGCAAGGGCGGGGAGGAGTGGGTCTCGGGCACGGCCCATCTCGACCTGCACGCGGTGAAGAGCGACGGCACGGCGGTCGACTCCGGCTGGCCGAAGCTGACCTCGGACTGGATGGTCGCCAACCCGCTGATCGGCTCGTTCGGCACGCTCGACACGACCGCGGACGCCAGGAAGTCGGTGGTCGCGCTCACGCGGTCCGGGTCAGTGCTCGCCTACGGCGCCGACGCTGCGGCCTGCTCGCCGGGCTCATGGCCGCGTTACCACCACGACAACGCGAACTCGGGCGACGCGCGGCGCGACGCCGTCTCGCCCGGCAGGCCCATGGCAGTCGCGCTGTCCGGGCGCGCCCTGACCCTGACCGCCCCGGGCGACGACCTGCTCTGCGGCAGGGCGGCGGAATACAAGGTCGTCACCTCGAAGGCGCCGATCACCGGGGCGAACTTCGGTGACGCGACGCCGGTCACCGCGGCGGTGGAGCCCGCGCGGGCGGGAGAGCGGCAGCGGATCGAGCTGCCGAAGACCCAGCGCTACGTCGCGATCCGGGCGGTCGACGAGCAGGGCAACGCCGGCCCGCCGGCGACTGTCAAGCGCTAGTACACGCGCCCACAATTACGGCCCGTCCGGACGGCGCCTGGACGCGCCTGACGGCGTCCGCGGGGATCGCCGATGCTTCTGCATCGACTCACCCACGTCCACCGCCAGCCACGCCCAGTCACTCGTCCGATTCGGACCGTACTTGCGGTCGCGTGTACTAGAGCCCGAAGGCGAAGGCGCGGTCGACGTCAGGCCGCCGCTTCAGCACGCCGAAGCGCGCGTCCCACTCGGCCCAGCCCTCGAGCGCCCGGCGGTCGAGGCGCAGCGGCGGGCGCAGCACCGGCCGCACCGCATCGAGCTGGGCCCGCACGAGCTCCTCGTCCGCGCCGCCCGCCCGGGCGATCTCGCGCACGGCGGGCTCGGGCTCTGCGAGAACCGATTCGGCGCCGTCGCGCACGGCTCGCACGACACCCTCGACCAGGTCCCGGCGCCGCTCGAGCGTCCTCCGCGTGGTGAACAGCACGACCTCGGGATAGGGCGGGGCGCCGTAGTCGTCGACCCGGAACTCCCGTGTCCGCACGCCGCGCTCGCGCAGGGCCACACCCTCCGCGTTCCAGAACGCGGGCACTGCGTCGACCTTGCCCTGGATCAGGCTCGGCACCGCCGCAAAGCCGATCGTCACGCGCCGGACCTTGTCGAAGTCGCCGCCGTCG
The DNA here is from genome assembly GCA_046729975.1 of Actinomycetota bacterium. Classification (GTDB taxonomy): domain Bacteria; phylum Actinomycetota; class Thermoleophilia; order Solirubrobacterales; family Thermoleophilaceae; genus JBKPHS01. The sequence goes on along the minus strand of JBKPHS010000026.1, from coordinate 4,233 downwards.
TCCTCCACAACCGCCCGCAGCACGGCGATGTCGGAGGGGAGCCCGGAAACCCCCACGCGCCGACCCTCGAGCTCGCGGGGACGGCTCACATCACCTCGGGCGATGATCGCGGCGAGCGGCCGCTGCACCAGAGCCCCGACTCCTACGAAGTCCTGGCCGCGCTCGCGCGCGAGGCCGAGGTCGTGGATGTCGAGCACCGCGACGTCCGCGCGCCCAGAGGCGAGCAGCTTCAGCGAGTCCGGTGCAGACCCAGGCGGCCGGATGCGGATCCTCACACCGTGCCGCCGGTCGAATCCCTCGCGCGCGGCCGCGTATATCGGCGCGTGCACGGCGTTGGGCGTGAAGTCGAGCGCGACAACGGCCGCCTGCGGCCCAAGCGGCTCGTCCTTCTCCCCGCAGCCAGCCGCGAGCAGCGCCGCCGCCAGGGCGAGCGCGGTGAGCACGCCGCGCGGGGTCACGGATAGGAGATGAGCTCGAGCAGGCTGCCGTCAGGGTCGCGGAAGTACACGCTCGCGCCCTCGCCGCGCCCTCCGTAGCGAGTAACGGGGCCGAGCTCGACCTCCACGCCGTGACGCTCGAGGTGCTCGACCGCACCCTGGATCGGCCCGTCCCAGACGAAGCAGAGGTCGGCGCTGCCCGGCGAGGCGGGGTTGCGCGCTACCGGGTTCGGGCTGGTGCCGGGACCATGGACGTTCAGCTGCTGGTCGCCGAAGCGATAGTGGCGCAGCGGGCCGCCGTCCCGCTCGACGAGCTCGGCCCCCAGCACGTCCCGATAGAACGCATTGGAGCGATCCCAGTCGGAGACGTGGATCACAACGTGGTCGAGCCGCACGCCCGCGAGCGTACCGACAGCACTCGTGGTTAGACTGCCCGCGCTTCAGTCCGTCGACCGACCTCAGGGAGGCTTCAAGTGGAAGATCGTGGGCCGGCCGCATACGTCGCCGAGTTCTTCGGGACATTCGCACTCGTCTTCTTCGTCACCGCCGTCGTCTCGCTCTACGTGACGCCGCCGACGCCTCAGTCGCCGGTGCAGCCGTTCATCGACTTCTCCGTGATCGGTCTCGTCCACATCTTCGTCTTGTTCATGCTGATCCAGACGCTCGCCATCATCTCCGGCGCCCACTTCAACCCCGCAATCACCGCAGGCCTGGCCGCGATCCGCCAGATCAAGCCGATAGACGCGGGCATCTACATCGTCGTCCAGATCGCGGGCGGCGTGGCGGGCGCGCTGCTGACCAAGGCGCTGCTCCTCGACGAAGGCCGCGGCGTCGACTGGGGCGCGCTGTTCGTCACGGGCCGGCTCGACGAGTCCGCTTTCCTCGGCTTCCTCGTCGAGGGCATCGGCGCCTTCTTCCTGGTCTGGGCGGTGGTCGGCGTGGCGGTCAACCCGGGCGCGCTGAAGGACTGGTCCGGCCTGGTGATCGGCGGCACGCTGGGCTTCCTGGTGATGGTCTTCGCACCACTCACAGGAGCCGGCTTCAACCCCGCGCGCGCGTTCGGGCCGGCGCTCGTGGCCGGGAACTTCGGCGGCGCGGACAACTTCCTGATCGCCTTCGTGCTCGGACCCCTGGTGGGAGGCGTGCTCGCGGCGGTCCTCTACCACTACCTATTCATCCTGCCGGGCAAGAGACCACCCGGCATGGAGCCCGTGGGTTAGGGGGCGCTAGCGTGAGCAAACCCCGCGGAGGCGTACGCTGCGGGCATGCGGCGCAACGTCACGATGGCGTTGGCGGCCGTGATCGTGGCCGCCACCCCCGTGGTCCTCGTCGGCAATAGTCTCTGGATCCTCCTGAACCCCTGGCTCGTGGAGGCGCAGTACGCGCTACCCGGCTTCCCCGACGATCGCTTCGGGCTCGGCGATGACGAGCGCACCGAGCTAGCCAAGATCGGCTTACGCTCGGTTCGACCGCAGGACGAGGGAGTCGAGCTTCTGCGCGAGGCCCGCCTGCCGGATGGGAGGGTGGCCTTCGACGAGCGCGAGATCCGCCACATGCGGGACGTCCGGGCTCTCATAGCCGGCGTTCTGACCGCTTGGGCGATCGCGCTGGGTGTCCTCGTTGCCGCCGCCCTCGCGCTGCGCCGGGTCGGCGAGCGCGGATCGGTGAGCCGCGCGCTGGCGGGGGGCGGAGTCTTGGCGGTCGGGCTGTTCGCCCTGGTCGCCGTAGCGATGCTCGTCGCGTTCGACAGTTTCTTCAGCGGCTTTCACGGCGTCTTCTTCGAGGGCGACAGCTGGCGCTTCAACCGCCGCCGCGACACGTTGAGGCAGCTGTACCCGGACGCCTTCTGGGGAGTCGCGGGCGGGGCGGCGGTCGGACTCGTCGTTCTGCAAGCCGGCGGTCTGGTCTGGCAGCGGGGTGTCCACCGCACGGCTCGTCCCGCACAAAGAGCCACGAGCTCCTCCCCGTAGACTCCGGCTGACATGCGGCGCGTCACGTTTTCGCGCAACTTCACGTTGTCGCTGTCGCGCACCTGCCGGTGCTACTGCAAGTACTGCGCCTTCGCGACGCACCGGCCACACCTGTACGCGCCCGACGAGGTGGAGCGGCTGCTCGACGATGCCGTCAGGCGGGGCGTCAAGGAGCTGCTCGTGCTGACGGGCGAGAAGCCGGAGGTCCATCCTGACGTCGCGCGCCGGCTGCGCGATTACGGGCACGAGGACTTCACCTCGTACGTCGCCTGGGCGTGCGAGCGCGGGCTCGAGCGCGGGCTGCTGCCGCACACGAACCTCGGCGTCCTCTCCCGCGACGAGCTCAGCCGGCTGCGCGAGGTGACGGCCTCACAGGGGCTGATGCTCGAGTCGGTCAACCCCGACCTCGTCGTGCACCAGGGGTCGCCGACGAAGCACCCCGAGCTGCGGCTCGAGACGATCCGAACCGCCGGCGAGCTCGGAATCCCGTTCACGAGCGGCATCCTGGTCGGGATCGGCGAGAGCGCGGAGGAGCGGATCGCCGCGCTCGAGACGCTGGCCGCGGTGCACGCGGAGCACGGCCACCTGCAGGAGGTGATCCTCCAGAACTTCGTTCCGCACCAGCGCTACTACGGTCGCGAGCCGGCGGAGATCGCGGACGCCGCGCAGGCGGGAGACGGCGCCGCGCCCGGCGAGCTGCCGCTGCCGTCCTGGGCAGCGCCGATCTCGCTCGACGACATGCGCGTGCTGGTGCGCGAGTGCCGGCGGCTGATGCCGGACGTCGGCGTCCAGATCCCGCCCAACCTCTCCGACTGGTGGCTGCCGCTCGTGGAAGACGGAGCGACCGATCTCGGCGGGCTCTCCGCGAATGGCGACCACATCTCGCCGGAGCATCCGTTCCCGTCGGTGCACCGGATGCGGAAGCAGCTCGCGCCGCGGGGCTTCGCACTCACAGAGCGCCTCTGCGTGTACCCCCAGTACATGACCCCGGAGTGGCTAGAGCAAAGCGTGCTCGACGTGGTCAAGAGCCGCTACTGGAGCTTCATCCCGCGCCGCGGCTCGGGGCGCCGGGAGGAGCGGCCGCTCCGCCGCGAGCTCGTGCCCGCCGCGATCGCAAGGGGCCGCGACGGCGCGGCGCTGTCGCCCGAGGAGCTGACCGCGCTATTCGCGGAGACCCGCGCCGAGGCGATCGAGGACATGCGCCAGGCCGCGGACGAGCTGCGCGCCGAGCTCGCCGGCGACACGGTCACCTTCGTGGTCAACCGCAACATCAACGTCTCGAACGTCTGCGTGGTGGGCTGCGCCTTCTGCGGCTTCGGTCAGGGTAGGCGGTCGCCGGACGCCTACGAGCACTCGCGCGAGGAGTTCGAGCGGCGCGTGAACGAAGCGGTCGCGTTCGGGGCGACGGAGATCTGCATGCAGTCTGGAATCCACCCCGACTGGACGCTCGCCGACTACGAGGGCTGGCTACGGCTCGCGAAGGACATCGCGCCCGAGGTCCACCTGCACGCGTACTCCGCGATGGAGGTGGACCACATGTGCGAGACCGATGCCCTGCCGCCGCGCGGGGTGTTCGAGCGCCTGCGCGAGGCCGGCCTCGACTCCACGCCCGGCACGGCCGCGGAGGTGCTGCACGACGGCGTGCGGGAGCGCATCTCGCCGAACAAGCTGCCGGTCGGCCGCTGGGTCGAGATCATCGAGGCCTCGCACGCGACGGGGCTGCGCTCGACGGTCACCGTGATGTTCGGCCATATCGAGGAGCCGTGGGAGCTCGCAGAGCACATGCGCGTTGTGCGCGAGCTCCAGGAACGCACGGGAGGCTTCAC